>JAAYYI010000003.1 GCA_012515445.1 Candidatus Bathyarchaeota archaeon
GCGCTGTTTGTTTTCTGTCAAGGCCTTTTACGTACTCGTTCATGGCTTTTTTGTTTGGTTGAAAGCTAGTTATAAGCTTGGCGGTAGGTAGCTGGAGAAGAGACGACTTTTCACACAGTCTCGACAAAGCGGCGCGTAAAGTACTAAATTCTAGGCGTTTCATTACTGGCATGTAAACATAACGGGGCTGATATGCGTCCCCCAGTCGTCCTTAGTCATATACTTTGGTCGCAAGAAAACAAGGTTACGACTTCAAGACAGGAGTGATTAGCCTTGCCTAATCATTCCTTCTGGATTCTCCGATTCCAATTCAACATACTTATTTGCAATCAACCAAGTTAATACAAAGATGACCGCAAACATTGTTACGGAAAGTCCAATATACAAATTATTTCCAGTCTGAATCCAAAAAATAAGAAGTAATGTTCCAAGACCACCGCCTATGCCACCGCCAACACCGCCGATTGTACTGTTAAAATTTTTATTTTTTACTCTTAGCTTTGAAGAACAAACCTGACAAGTTATTGTGTTTAGATTAGTTAACCTTAACAATTTACGAGCTTGCACATTGTTACCACATTTTGGACAAACACCCATGTTCTTCTTTGCCCCATCAGACTTTTAATGGAGGAAACATTAAATTTTTGTGTTCAGAAAGCGAACAGCATCAAAATGGTTTTTGCTTAATTTCATTGAGTGTTAGTCTAACATAGCGGGGCTGATATGCGTCCCTTAGTCGTCGGTAATTGGGCGACGACAATAAATCTGGCGGTCGACTGAAACGGCGCACGCGTTATTCTCGACTTTAACGCTGACCTCCGCCGTCACCTCAATCCGCTCAACCTTGGGGCGAGGCGGCCACTTTAGAACTGGGGGTCTATTGTGATGTGAACCAAAAGTCTGCGCATAAACCTTTGAGAATTGAGCGCCAAACAAAACAAACAAATTAACTAAGTAAACCCATAAAAATAGGATAATTAGAGATCCAGCTGTACCCGCTAAAGTGGTTATTTGGACAGAGCTTATGTAGAGTCCAAAAAAGTAGTTTAACACGGTAAAGACACCAGCGGTTAGTAGCGCTGCAATCTTGACGTCACCCCATTCTACCTTTGTTTCTGGAAGCTCCTTGAAAATGATGGCAAACAGTAATGTTCCCAAACCAAACGATGACGCAATCTCTAAAACCCAAACCAAATACCCCGTTAAACCACCCAAAACTGGAGTCAAAGCATAAACCACTGCCCCATAAAGAACGGTTGAAAACGCTGTCCAACCGACCACAAGCGTAACAACCACAGCAATAAGCACAAACGGCATCGCTTTCTCTTTAATAAACGCCCCCCGACCCCTTTCCTCAGCGCGGATAGCCCACATAACATCTATTGACTTCTGCAAAACAGAAAACGCGCCTAAAGCGCCTGATAAGGCAAAGATCACTGCAAAAAATGATCCCAATACGCCTGTTAGGGGGCTTTGGGCGTTGAGTAGTAACTCAGAAAACAGGTTAGCTACCGTGGGGCCGGCGAAGGAGCTTACTTGGGTTACAAGTTGCTGTAGGGCAGCTTGTTCGCCGTATATTTGGGCTAAAACCGCGACGGCAATCAACGCTAGGGAGGGTAAGGGAAGGATGGTGAAGAAGGTTAATCCTGCTGCTCGTAGGGTGGCGTCGTGTTTTTGCCATTTGGTGAAGGTTTGGAAAAGTAGGCCTGCGAATTGTCCCTTATTCATCTATATCACTAGTTTGGCGGCGGTTATAATGCTGTTAATTGCAATGCCGCGGGTTTTAGTTATGTGATGGAGTAGGGTGGGGTTGGCGTCTGCACCAATTGTGGCGATACGGCTGCCGCGGTAAGAGACGGTGATTGTGATGCCTCTGCTGCAGAGGGCGTCGGCTACTTTGCGGGCGGTTGATAATGCGCCGCCTAATTGTGGTGGATTGCTTGTCGCCTCAGAATCGGCGTCACAAGTCTGCGGTTTAGGCTGATTTCGTAGCGCAATTAGGCGTTTGATGAAGGCTTTATCCTCAACGTCTACGTCAATATGGGTTCTGCTCAAGTTAACCTTCATGACTTGCACGTCCCCTGTTGAGACTAGAACTTCTCCACCCTCGAAGTTTGGGATTCCACTGGCTTCACCCATACTTCTCCACCACTTCCTTTGCTACTGCGTGAGCGTTTGGGATTTTATGGAAAACCTTGAACTCAACAACACCATTGATATCGAATTTTTCTCCTCGCAGAGTGAACTTTACGTTTTTTAGGTTGACTTTGAGGTTGTCTTTGTCGCCTGCAAGCCTGTCAATAATTGTAGCTAAATTATCACGCTTAGAACCGGAGAGCAAATCCTGTAAGGTATCAGATTGCTTTGCCATAAAAATAGAATCCCAATAGGACTAGGCAGGAAACGGTAATAAATGCCTATCCTTGCAGCCTTGAGGCATACAAGGGCACCTAAATGGTCCTTAACCTTCCGAACAGAGAAGACTGTGGGATAGCTACAACACAGTCTTAAACGCACGTATAGGGTAAACAGGTTTGGTGTTTTTATTGGATAAACCGATGCAGAAGTATCTTGTTTTAATCAAGACTCGTCCTGGAAGGGGCGGCGAATTCTGGGAAGACTTCCAAAAAATCCCTGACCAGCCAATGAACGGCGTATCCATCGAATCCTCTTGGAGCCTCTATGGATACTGGGATTTCCTGCTATTGTTCCAAGCGGATAGCAACGAAAACAGCCTTCACTTCATTGGCGAAGTCTTACGGAAAGTGAGGGGCATAGCAAAAACAAGCACCTCACCCATGACCGCTCTTAAAAAATTCGGTAAAATGTAGCCGGTCGACAGTCTTTCTCTTGTTTATCTTTCTAGGTGTGCTATCCTCACCGGCAAAAATAGAGCGACCTCTGGTCAGCAGCCGCCAATGATAACGGCTAGAGCGATTGCTGCTCCACTTCAACAGCGGTAGCTTTCTCAGAGACTGGTAATTAATGAATAGGTGGTTTATGCTTTATACAAAGAATCTTTGGCTTCTTCGGTTAAATCCTTCTTTTCCTCAACGAATTCATCAAGACCCTCTAAGATATCCTTTGATTGCTCTTCAGTGAAACCATACTGCATCAAAGACTTCAATAGATAGCGTCTTCTCATTTCTTGGGCCTCCGCCAAAGTAACTACCTTTCCTTGATAAACTAACACTTCAGAAGGCATTGAGACACCACTATAATATAGAATATTGGCGTTCTTAAGGCTATATCCAACTATTTCTCAGATAGAAATTCATGAATTGCCCTCGCCGCTTTTCTCCCCGCGCCCATTGCACTAATCACAGTCGCTTCCCCCGTAACTATGTCACCGCCAGCATACACTGCGTTGAGGCTTGTTTTGCCAGTCTCGTCAACTATGATTCCGCCCCAATCCGCAGTAACAAGGTCGTCAGTCGTCTGTTTAATTATTGGGTTCGGAGTTCTTCCGATAGCCAATATGACGCTATCTACATCCATCAAGAAATTGGAACCCTCAATTGGCACAGGCCTCCTTCTACCACTCTTATCCGGCTCCGTCAAACGCATCCTCACACATTCAATCGATTTGACGGTGCGTCTCTCATTTCCTAAAAGCCTAAGAGGGGACGTTAAAAACTCAAACGAGACACCTTCTTCTTCGGCATTCTCAATTTCCTCAGCTCTAGCAGGCATCTCTTCCTTGGACCGCCGGTAGACAATTTTTACTTCTTTTGCACCTAACCGTACAGCGCATCTGGCGGAATCCATGGCAACGTTGCCTCCTCCAATGACCGCTACTTTCTCGCCTACGTATATGGGGGTGCCCGCTTTGGGGAAGTCATATGATTTCATTAGGTTTACGCGTATGAGAAATTCGTTGGCTGAGTAGACTCTGCAGAGGTTCTCTCCTGGTATTCCCAGGAAGGTTGGTAGACCTGCCCCTGAGCCTATGAAGACTGCGTTAAAGTTATGCAGTAACTCCTCTACTGTGTATAGTCTTCCGATCAGCGCATCAGTTCTTAGTGTAACTCCAAGCTTCCCAATGTACTCCGCTTCCGCTTCAACGATTTTCTTGGGCAACCTAAACTCGGGAATGCCATAGGTAAGAACGCCGCCTGGCTTGTGCAAGGCCTCGAAAACCGAAACTTCGTGTCCCAGTTTGACCAAGTCCGCGGCAACTGTCAACCCGGCTGGACCAGCCCCCACGATTGCCACCTTCTTGCCTGTTGGAGCTGCTTTTTCTGGTATTACAGAGCCATGTTGTCTTTCCCAGTCCGCTGCAAACCGCTCTAAGCGCCCGATTGAGATGGGGTCACCTATTCTGCCCACGGTGCATCTTGCTTGGCACTGTTCCTCTTGTGGGCAAACGCGTCCGCAGACGGCTGGTAGGCTGTTTTTTTCCCTTATCTTCATGGCGGCGTCGCTAAATTTGTGTTCTTTGATTAGTTTGATGAACTCTGGAATGCACATCTCAACGGGGCAGCCTTTGCTGCATGGGGCTTCTTTGCATTGCAGGCATCTTTGCGCTTCGCTTAGGGCACTTTCTTCGGTGTACCCAATCGCTACTTCCTTAAAGTTAGCCTTACGTTCTTGGGGAGTCTGCTTGGGCATCGGAACAGCTTCTTTCCTCAAACCCGGTTTAGGTGCACTCATATGGTTTTTTCTCCTTCCTCCCAGAACACTTTAGCAACCTTTTCCTGAAGCGTATACGTCTTGAGGCGAGCTAGTAACTCATCGAAATCAACTTGGTGTCCATCGAACTCTAAACCGTCTACGCAGGCAAACAGCATTTTTCCGCCAACGCCGACTCTGCAGGCGCCGCACATACCCATGCCGTCAATCATTGTCGGAATCAAATCGACAACTGTTGGTATTTTCAACGGATGGGTAGTATCAGCTACGGCTTTCAACATGAGAACTGGCCCTTCTGCCACTACTCTGTCAATTTTCTTTTTTGTTATTAGGTCTTTTAGGAAATCGATTCCTTTGTATCCCTCGCTTCCGTCGTCTGTAGCAATGTAGAGTTCGTTGCAGGTTTTGCTCATTTCTTCTAAAAAGACCAAATGATCTTTCGTTGCTGCTCCGACTACGCCGATAACGTAATTACCTGCCTCTCGCAAGGCTTTGGCTTTGAAGTGTATTGGAGCTGCCATAACTCCGCCGCCAACGCAAAGTACTGTTCCGAATTTTTCTATTGCCGCGGGTTTTCCAAGAGGGCCCAGCAGGTTTGGGATCGCGTCGCCTTCTTTTAGGCTTCCAAGCTGTGCTGTTGTTTTACCGACTTCGTGGCATGCAACCGATATTGTTCCCTGCTCTTTGTCGACATTAGCGATGGTCAAGGGTATCCTTTCTCCGTCCTCGTCGAGTCTTATAATGACGAATTGTCCTGGCTTGGCTTTCGCAGCTACTTCTTCTGCCGAAAAAGTAAAGAGGTTAATGGTGGGTGCTAGCTTACGCTTTGTCTCGATTTTATACAAGCTCTTTACCCTCCTGTGTCCACTGTTTGGGGCTAAGTGCTTCAATCTGTTTTACGAAGTCAGTCATCATAGCTGCGAATTTTTGTCCCTCGGATGAAGACGCAAACCCTATTTCGAGGCGTTTTGGGTCTATGCCTAGGGCGCCTATTGATTTCTTGAGGATATCCGCTCGCTCTAAAGCTTTCAAGTTGCCGTCAATATAATGGCAGTCTCCAATCAGGCAACCAGTAATGATAACCCCATCTGCGCCGCTCTGAAATGCAGTCACAACATGACCTACATCAACCCTACCGCTACAAGGAACCCTCAATATCCTAACGTTGGGCGGATACTGAATTCTGGAGACTCCTGCAAGGTCAGCGGCTGCGTAAGAGCACCATTGACACGCGAAACCAAGTATCACAGGCTTGTAACTGCCCTCCAAACGAGCCGGGGCATCCCGCTTAAAGAGCGCCTTAATCGCAGCAGTAATCTGGTCATCTTTGAACTGTTTGAGCTGCATAGCCCCCGTGGGGCACTCCGCTGCGCAGACACCACAGCCTTTGCAATTAGCCTCAATTACTCTTGGGAGCCCAAATGGTGAAGCTTCGATGGCGTTAAAAGCGCAAGAGACTACGCATGCATCGCAATTCACGCATTTTTCTTTGATAACCGTGGCTTTTACAGCGCCTGATTTAATCTTTCCCACAGCCATTGGAATAGATGCTTTGGCGGCTGTCGCATAAGCTTGGGAAATGCTCTCGGACACGGTTTTTGGGCCGTGCGCTGTTCCGCATATGTATATTCCTTCGGAGGCGAATTCTACGGGTTTTAGTTTAGGATGTGCTTCAAAAAAGAACTTGTCAGCACCCAGTGGCACCTTTAGCTGAGATGCAAGCTTCTCTCCGTCTTCATGTTGAACCAAAGGAGTAGATAGCACCAGTAGGTCGCTCTCTAGCTCGATTTCAGCACCTAAGTACAAGTCATAGACTGTTACAAGCAAGCTACCATCGGGGTTAGCGGTAACTTTTGGTGGGCGATTTTGGTCGTAACGGATGAAAGTTACATAGTTCTTTCTTGCTTCTGTGTAAAAGTGTTCGTTTTCGCCGTAGGTTTGAAGGTCTCGGAGAAGTACCGTCACGTTGACATCGGGATACAGCTTCTTAAGCTGAGAAGCGTTGCAGAGAGCCACTTGGCAGCATATCCTTGAACAATAAGTCCTTCCAGTTTTCTCCCTTGAGCCAACACATTGAATCATGACAACCCTTTCAGGCTTTTTTAGATTCCCACCTTTGAGAAGCTGTTCAAGCTCCAACTGGGTAATTACTTTCTGGTTTTTCCCATACTCGTAATAATCAAGTGGCTTGAATACCTCTGCGCCTGTTGCAACGATAATTGTACCTACCTTGATTTGCTCCGTTTGGTCTGAGCTGCTGGATTGTAGATTTACCTTAAAGTTACCGATAAAACCGCTTACTTGGCTGATAGAGGTGGATGTATGCACGTGGATGTTGCTGTGGGCTTTTACGGTGGCGATGGCTTCACTGAGAATTTTATCAGCTTCGCGCTCAGTTGGTTGCAGCCTGTAGAGTTTTCTTAGCATGCCGCCAAGTTCAGTTTCTTTTTCTATTAGATGAACTTTGAATCCCTGTCTTGCCAGAGATACAGCTGCTGTGATTCCTGATATTCCACCGCCTATCACCAGCGATGAAGGGGTTATTTCTAGTTCATTCTCGGTTTGTGGTTCAAGGTTTGCTGCTTTTGCCACTGCCATTCTGATGAGGTCTTTAGCTTTCTCTGTAGCCGCTTCTGGGAGATGCATGTGAACCCATGAACAGTGCTCGCGGATGTTTGCCATCTCAAAAAAGTACTTGTTTAACCCTGCCTCCTCGCAGGTTCTCTGGAATAGAGACTCATGCGTTGCAGGTGTGCAGGAGGCTACGATAACCCGGTTAAGCTTGAACTGTGAGATCTGTTTTTTTATTGAATCCAGACCGGCGGAGGAACAGGTGTACATGTTTTCTTCTGCAACTATAACATGCGGCAGCGTCTTAGAGTATTCAGCAACCGATGGAACATCAACTACGCCACCTATGTTGAAGCCACAACGGCATACGAAGACTCCAATTCTTGGTTCCAATTCATCAACTGCCATGGGTATCATGCCACTCCAGCTATCTCTGCTGCTTTTTCTGCCGCTGCAGAAGCCTGAGTCACGGATTCCGAGATATCCTTGGGTGATTGACAATATCCGCAGACGAAAATTCCGTCGACGTTTGTTTCTACGGGTCTGAGGAGTTGGTCTTGTGTTTTAAAGAAGCCGTAACTGTCAAGTTCAACGTTGAGGATTTCTGCTAAGAACTTGTTATCTTCCATTGGAACTAAAGCTGGACAGAGCACGACAAGGTCTGCGTTTAGCTCTTGTAGCTTTCCTTCTGGGATGTTTTCATAGTTAATCTGGAGATTACCCGTCGCTGGATCCTCAAGTATTGCCGCTGCGCGTCCCTGGAGATAGTTGACTCCCCATTCATCCTTTGCCCTACTGACAAGTTCTTGGAAACGTTTTCCGTACACTCTTAGATCCATGTAGATAATGTTGACAGTGCATTCGGGGTTGTGTTCTCTTACGAGCACAGCCTCTTTTGTGGCGTACATGCAGCAGACGCCTGAGCAGTATGAACGGTTTTTTTCACTCCTCGATCCGGTACATAATACAAAAGTTATCGTGTGAGGTTTCTTCCCATCAGAAGGTCTTAGAAGTTCTCCACGTGTCGGTCCCGAAGCGTTAATGAGCCTTTCAAACTCCATTGATAGAAGAATATTTTTGTGTTTCTTGTAGCCATACTCGGTAATAGATACCGGATTCCAGCTTTCTAGACCCGTAGCGATTATTACACTTGAGACATTGAGCGTGGTCTCTTGTGCCTTCTGGTTAAAGTCGATTGCATGTGCTTGACAGAACCTTTCACAGATTTTGCATACACCTTTCTGGAAAAAGAGGCAGTTCTCGTGGTCTATTACGGCAACGCGTGGTACTGCTTGTGGAAAAACCATGTAGGCTGCTTTGCGTTTTCCGATACCTACGTCAAATTCGTTCGGTACGCTAACTGGGCACTTTGCGGTACATTCACCGCAACCCGTACAGGCGCCGGCATTAACGAATCGGGGTTTATTTGTTACTTTTACTGTGAAGTTGCCTGCTTGGCCTTTGATTTCTTTAACCTCTGAGTATGTAAGCAGCTTAATTTTTGGGTGGCGAAAGCACTCCATCATTTTGGGTGCAAGGATGCATATGGAGCAGTCCATGGTTGGGAATGTTTTATCAAGTTGGGCCATTCTTCCGCCGATGCTAGGGGTTTTCTCGACTAAATAGACATTGATTTCTCGGTTTGCCAGATCTAAGGCGGCTTGTATTCCCGCGATGCCTCCACCGATCACAAGAACTGCATTTCCTTGACTATTTTTTTGGAGCAAGCTCAGCTGCTATGTTTCCTCCTTACGCCAAAACAGGCGGCAGCATAGCTTACGCGCTAAAAAATTGGAGAAAAACCGTTTAATCTCCAAAAATAATTTCACCTACTAGTGATATGTCGTGTAACACTATATTGATTTTGCGCTAATTCTTAAATTCCTCGCCTATCATCTAGTAATTGCAGTTTCTACTCTAACTAATCTGAGGTATGATTTTACGACTGAAGCAACATCAACATCAACCAAGCCACAGTTGATAAGAGCTTATGAAATTGACCCAAAATTCAAGTATGAACTGCAAAAGATTCCTGGTGGCGAAAAAATTCTCAAGTGCTTCCAATGCGGAACCTGCACTTCCGACTGCCCCGTCGCCCGTTTCAGTGATAGTTACCGCCCACGTACCCTTCTTCATATGGCTCATTTAGGCCTCAAAGATCGCGTATTGAGCAGTGATACACTCTGGCTTTGCGCAGCCTGCTTCAAATGCACTGACCGCTGCCCACAGGACGTAGAAGTCGCAGATGTAATTCGAGTATTACGTAATCTTGCCGCCGAAAAAGGCTACATACCACAGGTATTCAAAGACCAGGCTCGAACTCTAGTCGAGACAGGATGCGCCTTTAGAATCCCTGACTTGCGGATCAAAAAAAGGGAGTCTCAAGGTCTTCCGCCCCTACCAAAAGGCAACCCGAAAAGCGTCAAGAGAACCCTTAAGGACGTAAAGTTTTTCGAGCACCTGCAGAAATCAGCTGGAGAAAACCTAAATGGCAGACAGTAAATGGCTTATCTTCTTGGGCTGTTCGGTTCCATATCGAGTTTCCTCCTATGAAATTTCTTCCCGAAAAGTCCTTGCAAAGTTGGGGGTTGAATTGGTTGAGATGCCAGAATTTAGCTGCTGCGGTTTACCCTTTGATCCTGTTAGCCACGAAACCATGCTGATTTTGGCGGCGAGGAATTTGGCGCTAGCCGAGCGGCAGGGACTAAACATCCTTACCCTTTGCCCAGGTTGCGCTGGCGCACTCAGAAAAGTCAATAGAATGCTAAAAGCAGACAAAACGCTGCAACAGGAAATCAATAGCCACCTTAAAGAAGCGGGGTTAGAATTTAAGGGGACAAGCGAGACCAAACATCTCCTGCAGTTTCTCAAAGAAGATGTTGGTGTAGAGAAAATCAAAGCGTCAGTGACAAGACCATTAACAACTCTTAAGGTTGCCGAACACAACGGCTGCCACATCCTCAGGCCAAAGGAATACGCCGGCTATGACGACCCCGAAGACCCCCAGACACTAAAAATACTAATCGAAGCAACAGGAGCCACATGCCTCGACTACTTCGACGAAACAGAATGCTGCGGTGCACCATGTGTTGGCGTGAATGATAAAGTGGCGCTTCAACTGGCAAGAGATAAACTCAACCACCTAAAAATGGTTGACACCCAAGCCCTTATCACAATATGCCCATCTTGCCACGTAATGTATGACACAAATCAGCTACGAATAGAGAAGGCGTTTGGTGAAACCTACGGCATTCCAGTTCTCCATTATCCACAACTACTTGGATTAGCTATGGGCATGTCTGCCGAGGAATTAGCCTTTGGCGAACTTCGGGTAAACCCGCAAAAAATAACACAACAAATCAAACCCTTGACTTAAGTGCTGATCGTTTGGCGTATTTGTAGGGAAAAATTTTTAGGTATACCCACCCATACTTAGTATGGGTACCCATACTTGTATTTTGATCCTAGACCAAAAACGAAAAAAGAAGACCTCTACAACCGAACAAAGGAACTAGAAGCATTCACAAAAGCCATAGCCTATTCGCCGTTGATAGTCGTCACAGGATTAAGGCGCACAGGGAAAACCTCTTTTCTAAACGTCGCAATGGCACAATCCCAACAGCCCTACACTATGCTGGATTTACGCGGTCTACCCTACAACCCCTCCTACGCCGACATCATCCGTCGAATAGAAGCAGCCTTTAACAGACTTGACCGTCAATGGTTCTCAGGCTTAACTGATGCATTAAAGCATCTAAGGGGGGTCTCAATCATGGGAAACGAGGTTACGTTTGGTTGGGGCAAGACAGGCGTTGATTTACCAGAATTATTCAGCAAGATTGATGGTTGGGCTGCTAAGGAAAACAAGCATTTCCTACTCGCGTTTGACGAAATACAAATTGTCCGAGGCGACAAATGGATCCCACGTTTGTTTGCACATATCGCCGACTCCTACCGCAACATAACATTGGTGTTAACCGGTTCAGAGTGCGGGCTCATGTTTGACTTTTTAGGCTTCGATAACCCAAACGCTCCCTTATATGGGAGGGACTATGTGCAAATTCAAATGGAAAACTTTTCTAGACAACAATCTAAAGATTTCTTAACCAGTGGTTTCGCCCAGATTGGATTACCCATAACTACAGAAATAGTAGATTACGCGGTGGATAACCTGGATGGTATTGTTGGGTGGCTTACATTATTTGGGTCAAGGTGCTTATCCAAACAGAGCGCCACTGCCGAAATTGTGGATGCGGTGGTTTTAGAGGCTGGTCGATTAGCTAGAGAGGAAGCGGTAAAACTTACGGTGAATTCTAAGCGGTATGGTATTGCGCTAAATTATTTAACTCAGACCGGTGAAGCTAGCTGGGGTCAAATTAAGACAGCAATTCAAGTAAAAATGGGGCACTCTATAACGAACGCGGCCGTTTCAATATTATTGAATGCCCTGGTAAAAACTGGTTTTATTGTGAAAAATAATGATAAGTACACCATTGCTGATCCGCTTTTGATTAGGGGAATAAAAGAGCAGCCGCTTCCAGAGTAAGTATACCCACCCATACCTCGTATGGGTACCCATACCTACGAAAAGGAATCTGCAACGCGGGTTATTAGAAAATGCCAGTCCAACAGTAAGTGCACAAATCCGCTTTCTTTAGGTCCTGATTGTGTGGCGCTTCAATTACGGCCTTAATCATCTCTTCTAACGTCAGGAAATCCAATGTTGTAAATCCCAGACGACTTCTGATGTCTTCAACCATAGCTTTGTAATTAGGAGTTGTTGGATCAAGATCGTCACATTTGCATCTATTTTCAGGATTTCTATGGGTGGCTAAATCACTGCGCTTAGTGCTTAAGTCGAATATGCAGGGATGAAGTTGCGGTGGAGAAGCAATTCGTCCATGTACTTCTTTTGGTTGGTATGGCCAGATTTTTTCTGCAAGAAGATTTTGAAGTTGAGTTCCCCGTCGGATAGAGTCATCTACAAGAATAATCCGTTTGTTCTTTATTAACTGAGGATTAGGCACCTGTTTGTATTTAGCAACTAGTTCGCGTTTTGATTGGACCGGTGGAATGTAGCTTCGACCCCAACCAGGGGTGTATTTAACAAGAGGACGCCTTAGAGGAGCAACTAGATTCATAGTCTGAGTTGTATTCTTCTCCAGCTCTTCGAGCGTAATCTTTCCTTGCTTGAACTGGGTGAATGATTCATTGACTTTCTCTTTTGCAAGTTCTATTTTTTTCTTCACATATCCGATTGAATGTGGAAGACCTGAATCAGCGACTCCTGAAACCAGATCGGCTTCAACGTTGTCTCTTTCTGCTAAGAAGCCGCCGCATCGTTCTCTAACTTTTTCTGAATTGATGCCATAGAAGTCTGAGGCGGGAAAGCCAGAGTAAATATGAAGGAAAGGACAAAACTTTCTCTTGCCTGTGGTTGATATGTGCGTTTTTAATCCATTATTATCAAAAGAAGCTATTTCCCGATAACTGAGAAACTTGGCAACTTCGTAGCCTAGGTTTGGGAATCCTGTTGTTTCGGTGGCAACCGCCCAACTCGTATTTTTTGAACCAATAACAAGAGGAAAAGTATCCGCAGCTGCATAAATTACGCCGTCATTTTCTGATAGTAGAAGCAAAGATATGGTGCCTGTGATTTGTGAGTACATTTTTTCGATTCCGTCAGTGATGCTATTGCCGCGGCATATCAATTCTCCAACGATCTCTGTCTGGTTAAGGTAGGTTACGCCGGCTTTTTTTATTGATTTCTTGAAGGTTGCGCCTTTGTCAATTAATTCCTGATGTAGTTCTTTGGCGTTCTTCAATAAGCCTACTGTACAGAGGGCAAAGTTGCCGATTTTTGTTTCAAACTTTATCGGTTGCTCTTCGTTAACGTCACTGATTACGCCTATGCCTGCTCGGCACTTCATTTTATTGTAGCGTTTTCCAAACTTTGTCTTAAATTGGCTATTGCTGATATTGTGAGAGATTATTTCTATTTCGTCGTTAAGTAGAGCTAAGCCTCCGACTTCGGTTCCGAGGTGAGTGTTATAATCTGTTCCGAAGAACAACTCTCGTGCGCAATCGTCATTTGAGGCTACACCAAACAAACCGCCCAACATACAATAGCCATCCGTAATGCCTTGATTTTAGTCTTTATCCTAAAAGACTTTGTCCTGCCAAATGCTATTTCTTATAAAAGTAATATGCACTTACTCATATTCGCAACTTTTCATAGCATAAGAACTTTGTTGTGGTCGAATTTACCTATTAACCGCATAGGTTAGTTTATCGGCAATTTGATTCTGATATATATCCTCAATGAATTGCTCAGATGAACCCGCGAACAGTCGCATTAATGCTAACCTACAAGCGATTTTAGCAGGAACTCACAGATTACCATATGCCCTTAGTTACGTCTTATAGACAAAGAGATAGTAGGTTTGGCCGCCGACCCTCTTTTTATTAAAAGCCACCAATCCCCCCTCAGAAAAACAGTTTGTAAAGATTCGACGCTTCTGCCGAAAGGTCAAGTCAGTAACGTTAAACTGCTTAGTCTTTCGTTCTGCAACTATGCTGTTCTCGGCTGGTCCAGTAACCATTCACTGCCCAACCCGCTTAGGATCAACAAACTGCGCAACAACCCTACCACAGTTAGGGCAATGAACATGAAAACCCTGACTACACCAATCATCACCAGAAACTACAGCAGCGGCCTTAGGTATTGTGCAGCCACAGGAACAAACCCAAACCGATCGCCTGATAAAAACACGATAAAACATGTGCTTAACTGTATTGAAATGTCTAGTTGAGTTAAGCAAACTACTGATTTTCTGCATAGCAATCAATCTTGTGTATTAATGCACAACATTAATATACAACCAAGTATATATGCCTTGTTAAACAACACTGTTCATCAGTGCACCTGATGAGCCAAGACCCCGAAAACCTAATCCTAAATTTTCTCCAAAAACAATACCCCAAAGACTTCTCAATAGAGGAAGTCGCAGCAGAGACAGGTTTACACCGAAACACAGTCTCCAAGTACCTGTTTGGTTTAGAAAAAGAAAAAAAAGTGAAAACCTCAAGAACTATCGGCAGAGCCAAAATGTATGTCTTAGTGTACTAATTTGAGTATGTTTTATCCAATGGTAGGTCGCTGGGATTTGAACCCAGGATCGCATGTGCCCTATGAATGTATCCCAATCCAGCGCGCACCAGAAAGGCGGTATTTTGCTAAAAGGCTTTTGTTAAGCTCGTTAAGGTTTAACACATTTGTCAAAAATTATGCGCCTTTCAACTTAGCGACTAGAAAACGACTATTTAGCATAGCGCTGTCGAGCAGTATATACAAAGAATTTGACTTAGTAGTGCAAGAAAAACGTTCGAGAGGCGCTATGTAGAATTTTAACTGCCGTGAATGAGGTTGCTTTAAACTGCCGGATAAGGCTCCGGATTCTATGATAATGGAATTGTTGGTGAATATTGATTTTTTTGGTACATCTTTCTGGGGTAGTTGAGCCCAAAGAATTAGGCTCTTTCGGGTAAATCGATGTTTAGCTGCCTCTTTAGCGCCTTGTATCTGTTTCGAACCGTAACTTCCGTGACTCCTGCTGCTTCTGCAATATCTTTCTGCGTTATCTTCTCGTTATTCTGTAAACAGGCTATGTAGAGCGCAGCTGACGCCATAC
Source organism: Candidatus Bathyarchaeota archaeon (assembly GCA_012515445.1). GTDB lineage: Archaea > Thermoproteota > Bathyarchaeia > Bathyarchaeales > Bathycorpusculaceae > Bathycorpusculum. The sequence continues at coordinate 14,895 of JAAYYI010000003.1, forward strand.
CCATCGGATCTTTTCCGGATGCAACACGTTTTTTCCTTGCCTCTCTAAGTATTGCTATGGCAACGCCCTGTGTTCTTCCGGATATACGATTTTTTTCCGCTATCTTGGAAACATATGTCAAAGGATCTGACACGGGCATATGAAAATTAAGCTCCTGCAGTAGCAAACGGTAGCAGCGCGCAACATCTTTCTTGTCAACGAGACTGGCTTCCGCGATTTCGCGAAGAGTTCTGGGAGACGCGTTTTTACGGCAAGCGGCATATAACGACGCCGCAGCGATGGCAGAGATAGATCTTCCACGGACTAATCCTTTGTCAAGTGCTTTTCTGTAAACGAGGGCTGCTTGTTCTTTAGTAGAAGGTGAAATAGATACTTTACCTGCTAAACGGTCTAGCTCCGCCATAGCTTGAGCCAAGTTACGGTCAACAGATGAGTGCACACGGCTTCGAATCTGCCACTTACGTAGACGCCACATCTGCAAACGTGTGGATAGGGGCAGTTTTCTTCCTAAGGCATCTCTGTCAACTTGGCTGATTGTTGTTGATAAGCCTTTGTCATGAATTGAATAGGAAGTTGGCATACCAACGCGGCTTCTTGAGGCTTTCTCTTGCTGGGTAAAAGCACGCCATTCAGGACCTTTATCTATCATCTGATCATATAAGACGAGACCGCAGTCACCACATATAGTTTCTCCTGTATCGGTGTCATGGACCAGATTTTTGCTTGAACATTCAGGGCAATTTTCAACAAAGCGCTGATGTGTTTTTGGAACTTCCTTCATTTTTGTTATACTCATCTTTTAGGCTCCCTTACTTGCCCAGAACGATTTCAAGATCATAAAAAATTTGAGCTAAGGCCACAAATTACGAATGCGATCTGGCAGTTATTAACAGAATGCGCGATAGTGCTTATTATACATGATATAATTTAGAGTATTATTTCAGGTAAAACCCGCCATATTTTTAAAATATCCGGTAACCAGGTTGTAAGCTTTTCAAGTATATGCTTTCAAATTTGTTCAATCACACGACACAGTAACCTACTTAACCACAGTTTTTCCGTCTAAATATTGATGGTTTCATTTTTCTCTGGGACACTAACTTCTGTTAATTCGGAAACCTGTCTGGAAAGCGCTTCTGCCTCTTTTAAATCGCCATGGACAAGAATTGTTCGCTTAGGCTTCAGATACTCGATTAATTGCACGAGTTCCCGTTGGTCGGCATGCCCAGAGAGTTCTATTTGGACAATTTTAGCTTGCACAGGATATCTCGCCCCATCAATCTTTATGTAACGCTTATCTTTCGCAAGTTTTAAAGGACTATCCGACGGTAGATAGCCTGAAGTCACAATAATCGTGTTCTCCTCAACCTCCGCCCACTTGTTTAGTAAACTCAGACTCGCGCCTGCATGACCAAACCCAGGTGTGCAAATAACTAAGGCTGGCTCTTCGATGTCAGTTGTCCGCTCAATTTCCTGCACATGCTTGTACTCAAAAGGCTTTGTTAGCTTCTGCGTCTGTTGCTTGAAAAGGGGCGAGTAGCCATTGAAGATTTTCGTAATTTTATTTGCTAGTTTTGAAAGCATGTAAACGTTGCGTTTTGGGAGTAGTCCGCTTTCAATGGCTTGGTCTATTCGTTTAGCCATCTCCTGGCTTCGGTGGAACGCGAAGGTTGGAATCAAAACGTTGCCCCTGTGCTTCAAAGTATAGCTAATTTCGGCGTACATTTGGTCGATGAGTTCACTTCGCTGCGGCCTTACTGTTCCACCGTACGTTGACTCCGAAATAAGAACATCAGGCTGTTGGGGAAGCAATTGAGGGTTGCAGCCAACAAGGATTTCAGTGTCATGCAGACAGAAATCGCCTGTGTACAACAGAGACTTACCTTCCGCGCGAATGCCTGTCATGGCGGCGCCGGCAACATGCCCCGCAGGATACAACTCAATATGCGTATCTGGTAAAACTAGGTTATCCGTGGATACCCATGCTCCAATAACTTGGTCAACTGCTTGGTTGTCGCAGCCCAAAGGCGTCCCGTTGTATTCATTGACCTTAATCATGTCTTTGAGTAATTCAACGGTTGCGTCACGAGTAATCTTTGAGCCAACTATAACTTGCTTATTCCTGGATTTTGAGAGACGTAGAAGGCTCCCGGAATGATCTAGGTGTGCATGGCTGATTACTATTGCATCAAAGTTCTTGGGGTACTGGTCGGTTGTGCCTTCGAGTTTTATGCCGTAGTCTAAAGCGACCCTGGATTGGTCTGTAGCTACTTCGATGCATGAGCCTCCGACTTCTCTTGCGGCACCCAAGACTCTGATTTTCAGAACTTTTACCCTCTGAACTAACCTTATTAAAATAATTTTAACAATTAGATATTAACCTAATCTAATCTGTAGAAAAGCACTTTTCTCAGATGCTTTTGATCCTTGTTGATTTTGAGTTCACTTACGTCCCGTAAGTACTTACACCCCATCCGCACCGCTCTAAAATAGCAAGCGAAGCACAATTTGAGAAAAAACTATCTGCAAAAGAAGGTGATTTTTACCACAAAGCGTATATTTCCCACTGTGGGATTAACTTTGGTGGGAAAAGACAGTGGAGCAAGAGATAATGATTGACGAAAAGGGCAGAGTTCTAATTCCCAAAGAAGCTCGCGAAAAGATTGGGCTACAACCGGGCGGCAAAGCCAGACTAAAAATAGAGAAAGAAAAACTGATCATAACCCCACCTGTTTCACCCGAAGAGTTTATTCAAGAGTTGGAAGGCTGCATTAAGGAAGGTACACCCGCTATTGACCCAATGGATCTCAAGAAAATTTGGGAACCAAAAACAAAGCAGGGGAAAAATTGATTTTTATTGACTCAAACATCTGGTGCTATTACTTTGACAGACGCATGCCAGAACACCAAAAAGTACGCGAACCAATTCGACAAATACTCAAGTCATCCAAAGAGATCGTCTGTAACACAATTGTAGTAATGGAAATTGCTCACTACCTTGTTAGGCATTTTAAGGAAGAGGATGCAAGGAGTAAAATTGAGCATTTCATAAAATTGGGGAACATGAAAATTCTTGATTTTGACGCCAAATTGATGATTGAGAGCTTAGACAAACTGCTAAATTATAATTACAGTTATGGATTAGGTGGTAGAGATTCAACTATACTAGCATCAATCCAAGCGAATGGAGTAAAAACCCTAGTAACCCATGATAATGTATTCAAGCGGTTATCTAGTAACGTCGGTTGCAGCATAATTGACCCAATCGAAGAGTAAAGCGCATGCACTGCACCCGAAAATATGGTAAGAACAGTTCTTAGCAATAAAGCGAAAGCCTTCCAACATTAGAGTATGCTTCTTACCTTTTATCTCGGTACTACTGCCAGATAGGGCTCTGGCTCCATGTCTGCAGTCGCATACACCGCCAGCGCGATACTCCAAAAGACATCGTCATGTGTTCCCTGTGGATGGCTAAATGAGTATCCTCCGTCTGCTCTTAACGCGAACCGCTCTATGTTTAGCTCGTTGCAGATGTCGCCTCGATAGGGCTTCTCAAATGACATCAAAGGGTAGAGGAAGCGTCCGTCTTGCATACGTTTTTTGAGCAGACTCGCCATCTCGCTTTTGCGGGGAACACTAAAGTTAACGCCTTCGGCGTTCTCTATGCCGGCGTTTTCCATGTCAGCGATGAAGCTTGGGCCTTCTCGGGTGATGTCTACTCGGATTTTTTGGAAGCCACCCCAACGGTCATGGAGGGCTTTGATATAGCTTAAAACTGTGGCGTCATTGGTTGGGTGCGCAAAAATCTTGACGTGCCTAAGCAGCAGCTTATCATCAACAGCTTCCACTACGGACAGCACGTGGTAGTCTCTTGTTTGTGCTGGATCTAAACCAACATAGAAGTCGCCCTCATAACTTGCTTCCGGATTGTGTAGCTTTAGGTCACTGCTAAAGTTCTTCTCTGTGCCGATACAGGAGGCGATTAGGCTCTGGTTTAACCAAACGTTATCATCCTCCACCCAATCCGCCATCATTTCCCGCTGCCACCTTGAAAAATCGTCGCTCATCTGAGTCTTAATCTGCCCAATAATGTTGGGTTTAAGTGGCCCGTTTGGGAAGAGAGCTTGCTCATATGTGACGTGTGAGGTTTTGAAGTTGCTAAAATGTTTGTGGTTGAAGATTTTATAGAATAAGCTGTCAGTGTGCCATGGCGTGCTACTGCAGACGAATTTACCATTGGTTGTACCCAGTGTGTAGAGGATGGCGTCAAAGATGTCCTGATCGTTGGCGATAAAGTTGAATTCATCAACATAAACCACGTGAAGGGTTGGGCCGCGAATGGTTTCAGGGTTATTCGGAAACGCCTCGATGGTGCTTCCGTTGGCAAATTGGATCATGATCTTCTGAGGCTTTAAAACGATGCCTGCGGGGAGTTTATGCGCGAAGGCTGCGATGCGTGCGATGATGCGTTTACTCTGCCGCCAACTAGGCCCCACCACGCCGATTGCAGCATCGGGATGCGAAATGGCATACTTGAGCAGCAACGCCGATATCGTCTGCGTCTTGCCGCTTTGTCTACACCACCTCGCAGCGGTAAACTGGTTATTCTCAAAAATGTCAATAAACTCTTTCTGATACACGTAAGGCTTGAAGCCTATAGCCTGCTCAAAAAACAACGCCGAATCAGCACTTAAGACTTCAGCCTGCTTCATAACCGCTTGATTAAGCCTAAGGTTTTTCTGCTCAAACTCACGCCATCTATCAAAGAACAGGTTGGGCCGTGCAGTTCTGGCTTCTCGACTGAATTTCTTTGAGCGTCTTCTTCAAGTTTCGCATTCTGCTCCATCACCATGTTTAGTTTAATTTCTACCTCTTGATAATGGACAAAGTCAACAATGAGTTCCTTATACGCCTTGGAAATATTAGCCACGGTCTGCAGCCGCTGCACCTCAACGCGACTCAACCCAGGTTTAACAGATGCCTTCAAAACACCGGCTAGAATCCTTGCCGTCTCCTCAATACTCGGCAAAGCTGAAGGTATAACAATAGCCATATTTGCGTAACCATCGCCTGCAATTGTTAATCCCAAGCGCTCACATTTGCGGATTACCGATAGAGGCGTCTTTTTTAGTTGCCCAGCAATCACGTTGACACCGCTGCCTGAGCTAAGTAAAGAACGCAAAGCCTCTTCTTCTTGAGGCGTCCAAACCCTACCTACCATACAAATTACACCTAAAACTCCCAAACAAGCCCTAACTAATAAACGCCCTACGCCCTACTCCAAACATGAAGAAACAAAAATCGTCCAACACTAAAGATCTTAGCACATACCCATAATACCACACAAAAGTCTCACAAACCTAGCAAAAAGACCTGAAAAACAACTCAAGCAATCAAAAAAACAACCCAAAACAAAAAACCAGTCTGCTCCACAACCCAAAGACAGGATAGTCCACCATCAAAAAAACCATCCCAACAAAACAAAAACAAACTACACAGTAGCGATCTGAGGTTTAGCTTCAGCCGGTGAAAGAACAGTTAACGAGCCATTCTTACCCAATCTGAGCTGCTTTTCGCCCCGAAAAACGCACACTTGCCCATTCTTAAGCTCAATCAAGTCACCGACGTTGATTTGGCCTATTTGAGCCTCCCAAAGGCACAGCTTAACTTTGCCAGATTCGTCGCCTACCATTGCGTTAACCACCATAACAGTGTTGCCGAATTGCGTGTGCACCTGCGCCGGTTTAGGGATCTCTTCAACTTGCGCTTTAAGGTTAACGTGCTTCATGCCCTGCCTGAGGTCCTTGATTTGGATGTACATGGAATCCGTGTTTTGCCTTGCAAGTTTCTTCTTGATTTTCTCGGTACTCATCCAGCTTTCAAACGGATTATCTTTTCTGAGCAGGAAGTCTTCTTCTACTCTAAACTGTGCCACGACGGCGTGGTCTTTTGTTATTAGGAAAATTGTTTCGTTCTTCATTTTTCCGCGGTACTCAACGGTTAAGTTGCCACATTTAGCGGTTTCATTTTTCTTTGCCAAGACTAGGGCTTGGAATACTTCGTTTGGATATACACAGTATTTTACCGATAGCAATGCGAGATGTTCGCCTAAAGTAGATTTCTTTTGCCTCAAAGCTGCCACTCACGCTGATTCTGAGAAAAAGCAATGCTTTTTATCGTCATTTTCTGTTTTTCTCTTATTTTCAGCTTTTTTTACCGAATTATTCTCTTATATAGGCTTTTACCTATATTAGTTTGACTATTAAACCACGTATGTTTTACAACAAGCGAGTTATAGTTTCCTCATTTCTTAAGGCGGTATATGGAATTGAAAAGCACGCTCTTTATAAGCAACGAGTTTGTCTATTTGGGTCGTGCGAAAAGCAGTTTTCGTACACCAACATAAGTAGGAGTTGAAACAGCAAAAATGTCATACGGTAACAGAGAGATGCACAAGGCAACTTGCGCTGACTGTGGTAAAGAATGTGATGTTCCTTTCAAACCAGACGGAACACGCCCAGTTTACTGCCGCGAGTGCTATGCAAAACGCAGACCACCAAGAAGATACTAAGCGTAAGCTTATGCGTCTTTCCTAACTAAGAAAATATTTTTTCTTTTTTATTTTTTCATCTTATTTTCTACAGACATCTTTATACTAGTTGAATTCTGACTCTGAAGCAGTACACAGGCAATTATTCACAAATCACGAACGCAATGCTTCAGAAAAAAGTACTTTTCCAAAAGCAAACCCGCAGTTGTAAAAACGCATAAATCCTTTATTCTAGCAATCCCTAAGGTGACATTTGGAAGCAACCACCTTGAAGCAACTACTCCTAACACCACAAGCGGGCAAACGCCTAATAGCAAAAGCCCTAGCAAGGCACCCCCAGATTTTAAACGCCGCCAGAAACGGCACACTCGTAATCATCGCCGGAACAACCAACGGCTACTTAGCCGAAGAACTCTTCCGCAGCTTAGGCATCAACGGTTTCTCGCGCAGCCGATTCTTCCGAGGCTTAACCATGCCACCCAATGCACCCGTAACTAAAGAAGGACGCCTCGCGGACGAAAGCATGTTCCCAGGCGACGCCGTCATCACAAAAGGTGTCTGGCAGAAGGGCAAAACTGTCGGCGACGTTGTGGATTCACTAAAAGAGGGTGACGTCATTGTCAAGGGTGCAAACGCTTTGGACTTGGAGCATAAGCAGGCGGCGCTGCTGATTGGTCATCCTAAAGCCGGAACAGTTGGGTTGACTTTGCCTGCAGTTGCTGGAAGAAGAGTTAAATTATTCATTGCCACCGGCTTGGAGAAACGGGTAAACTGTGACTTAAATGCATTGGCAGCCAAAATTAACGAGCCTGGGGTAGGCGGCTACCGGCTGCTACCGGTTCCCGGAGAGGTATTCACCGAAATAGAGGCACTAAAATTACTTTGCAGCGTCGAATGCGAGCTGTTCGCCGCCGGAGGAGTTAACGGTGCAGAAGGCGCAGTCTGGCTAGCTGCGTCCGGTACAAAAGAGCAGGAAGAAAAAGCTGAGGCAACAGTTGCCTCGGTTGCTACAGAGCCTGCTTTCACTCTTTAGGTTCTTATTGTTGGCCGTGGTGCATCATGCCCACGCCGCCTTCGCTACCCATTTTGCCTTTGCCGCCCTGACCCATATTCTTGCTCCACTGCGAAGCCATATCCATCATGTTTGCCATGTTCTCTTTAGCTAGTTCCATGAGGGCGGGGTTAACTTCTAATTCCACTGTTAACTTTAATTTGCCGCTTTTATCTACATTCTCCAAAAAAACACCTCCCATAACAGTTAAAAAACACAAGTTTGCTACCTGTGTGGTTAGGTACTTGTTGGTTTAAAGGCTAGTGGCTGTAGGGCGACAGCAACATTGAAGCTAAACAATAATTAAGCATCCCCGGCAAAGTAGTATTAGTTCTGTTTCTATCCGAGTTGCATTCTATGAGGTTTGTTCCCCGATTTTTCAGCAGCCCGTCTGCATGGTACTTCTCCCTGATCCCCATAAACATGGCTGTAGGCTCAGTTAGAGTAGTTATAACTTTAGCAGCGCTTGCACTTGGCGCTACAATCTTCGAAATCGGGTTGCTTATCGCATTGAACTCTTTGGTGAGTATAGCGGTCTCCATCGGGTGGGGTAGAGTCTCAGACTACTTCGGGTTAAGAATCAGGTTTCTAATCGTATTCTTTCTAGCTTCGGCGCCGCTCTTCGTCTTACTTGGGTTAGCAACAGCGGTCTGGCAGATGATCCTACTATTCACAATACTTGCATTAGCCACCGCAGGCATCCAGCCTATTGCCGCTATGTACGCCGTAGAATATAGGGGAGGCAAAGACTGGCAGAAGGAAATCGTAAAATACAACTCCTACCTGAACACGGGAGTAATAGCAGGTTTAGTTTTTAGCAGTCTTATTACTTTGGTTATTCCGCTTAACTGGCTGCTGTATTTGGAGTCGGTTTTCTGTGTACTTTCAGCACTGGTCCTTTGGCGGACGGCGAAAGAGCCCGATTTGCCGCTTGAGCGACATGCATACTCAACGGCCAACTTGGAAGAAAAAGAAGAGGAAGCAACAGCGGTTTTCGATTACATAAAAATCCGAAACTTCAAGCTGCGGCACTTTTTACGCCGACTAAAACCTATACATCTGCTATTTATCGCATGCCTTATCCACTGGACAGGCGTCTACACTTACGTAGTTGGGGAGATCCCCCTGATGAACGCAATAGGGCTATCGGCAAGCGTCATCTTCTCCATTAACGTAGCAGAGAACCTAGCCACCGTAGTCTCCTACTCGACCATAGTGCCACGGGTGAAAATGGATTACCAGAAGCTCGTAACTTTAATGATCGGGTCCCGCTCCGCTCTGATACTAGGCTGGGTAGGCTTAACCATCTTCATAACTACAAGAGTATCATACGCCTTCATTTTTCCATTGATACTTACAGTTCTGCTCCTACTCTTCTACGCGCTGTTATGGTACCCGATCATGTGCTTCGCCATTTCTCAGACGCAGCCAAACAAGAAAGGCCAGACACAAGGTGAATTGGTGGCGGTGGTATCGCTGGCTAACGTACTGGGCGGAATCATCGGAGGCGTAGTCATCGGCACATTTGGCTTCGCAGTCGGCTTCGCCGTGGCAGCGTTAATTGCCGCGTCAGCGCTGCTTATCCTACGGTACCTAAACATAGAAATTAAAACCGACTAAACCTCACTGGACAGAGCAAAATCGCGTAACGAAGGGTTATCTATGGCGTATACAAGCGAGCCATACCGTTTTGCGGCCTTTGCGAGTTCAAGGTTAAGGCTGCTGTCATCTGTAGCTGCTAAGAGCACATATGGCTTGGGGTTTAAGCTATCCACAAAGGCTTCAGCGTCTTTTATCTCAGTCCGCAGTAAAGCAACTTTACCCGCTTCTCCAAGTCTCTGGACTACACCTATGAAGTCCCGGCTGATAACCCAGATTATGGCACCTTTATCGATAAAACCAGCCATGAGCTGGTAGGCTTTTTGGCCGCCGCCAATTACTATAACGGTTTTACCTTCAAGTTTAAGCTTGATTGCCACTTGTATTGGCCGCCTTTCCGGATTTAGGACTAGCACCTGTTAGTAGGTTTTTGAATTCCTCTGACAATGCCTTGTAATCCACTGCTACAGGTTCGGCTGGAGCAGCAACTTCGGCCAGCAGCTTGAGGTTAAGGTTTTCTTCTACTGCCTCAACAGCTTGGCTGCAGAAGTCTTCATAGCGTATCTCTACTTCAGGGATCATTCCACGGTGCTCCAAATCCAGCTTAGGAACCGTACCTATCAACTGTACACCTACATTTGCAAATGCCCGCTGCATCAAGCTAACGGTTTCTTTAGTCATATAGCTGATATGCAGCTTGTTCAGGATAACGCCGACAACGTTTACGCCTAGATGTTTGAGTGCAGCTATGTTGCTGACTGTATCTAAGAGTGCACCCTCTAAGCCTGTTTGGTTACAAGCAACCACAAGCACCGTGTTAGCACCCGACGCAGCAGCTACCTCAACAGTGGACATGGGCCGCTTATTATTGTCGTTGAGTAAACCGGTGAAGGCATTCATAGCGCCCTCTACAAGCAGAAAATCGTAATCTCTTCCGCCCGCCTGCATCACTTGCTCCAGCGGAGTCCAACCGGTCGAGCCGACCCGGATAGAGGAATCCTCTTTCATAGGTTCCTTGGTAAGATACAGAGCAGGAACAATATCTCGCACGTCGCCGCCGACTTTAACTACGCCGACATTCCAACCGACTTTTTTTAAGGCGCCAGCTATACCTGTTACAAGGAACGTTTTGCCTGAACCGCTACCTAACGCCGTCACCATGAGCACTTTAGCGGTTTTTTGCCTGACCTGCTGCTTCGGGTAGATGCCGGTTGCGACACCGACTTCACATTTGATGCCGCGTATAAACTCCGCGTTTGCCTCATGAATAACTTTGAGGTCGGTTTGGCGTATGTCAAGTGAGTTCATTATACCCTGCGTAATCAGGGGATTGCTATCTAGAAGTCCATGTATAAAGACGCCGACTACGTTGCCGCTTCTATTCGAGACTCCTGAAACGAGGCTCTTTCCCTTCTCAAAGTAATTTATCCGGTCGGCATGCGTGACAAGAATGCGTTTAGCGTCTTGACCAACAACGACGTCGCCGTATGTGTGGCAATGAAAACCATTGACTTGTTTACCGATATCCCGCGTTAGAAAGCTTTCTCCAGTGACGTCGGCTTTCACTCGGTCAGTACAGATGAGCGGTTTAAATTCTGCATCCAGCAACCCCAAACCAGACCTTATAACAGGGATTGTTGATAGGCGTCCCACGTCAGTCTCTTTAGCTAGAACCTGAAAACCACTGCAGACACCTAAGATGAACTTACCTTTGTCAGCCATTTTGATGATTTCGCTGGCAACTTTAGGGTTGACGCTCTGTGACTCAACGAGGCTGCCGCCTGGAATTATAAGCATATCTAAAACTTCACTGAAGGGTTTACCGTCTATTTCTGCGTCAGCTCGGACTACGTCTGTAGGGAGATTTCCAAAGGATTCAAAGCATGGCAGGGCACCGGGCAGGTATACTAGGCCTATTCTGCACTGTAGAGTCATCCAGTTGGCACCGGGGTGTATTTACTGGTAGCGACGTATTTAAGGACGGTTAATCCAACCAATAATGTAGTAGAAACAGTTAAACGCATAAAGCAACAAACAAGTTTAATGAACACCACGTAAGCAAGCAATTAACCTGCAGGCTTACGATGTGTCAAACCAAACCCTGCAATCAGGGATTCTAATGGGAAGAAAAAGGCATGTTTGATAAGGGTATAGCCGTAGTAACAGCAACACACCGCGGAGTCGAAACTGCAATAAAAATCCAGAAAGCACTCGACCTAGCAAAGCTCAACTCCACCGTTTACGCTCCCAAAAAATACAGCCAAAACGGCGTAGTAGCCATAGACAAGAAGCTCAACGATTTCACCAAAGACATCTACAAAGCATATGACAGCATAGTAGCGGTCATGTCTACAAGCATTACCATCCGTGCAGTAGCGCCACTGCTCGACAGCAAACTCAATGACCCAGCCGTAATCGGAGTGGATGCATCAGGAAAATTCGTTATAAGCTTACTGGCAGGACAACTTGGAGGCGCAAACGACTTAACACACATAATAGCACAGGGCATAAACGCCATCCCAGTCATAACGACCGCATCGGACATGCTGGGCAAACAAAGCGTAAACGAATTAGCTAAAAACCTGCACCTAAAAATCGAGAACCGGGAAAGCTTAGCGGCTGTAAATTCAGCTATAATAAACGGTGACCGCGTAGTCGTAGTGGTGGTGGGAGACGCAAAGATACCATCTAATGCAATCGGCGCCTATGAAGTTCGAACCGCCCGAAACGGCAACGAAGCCCTTGACTTCATCAACAACTTTGACGCAGGCATAATCATAAGGCGTGAACCCATTGCATTATCCAAGTTCACAAAGCCCTTCAGCATACTTAAAACCTGCATGGTAGTTGTTGGATTAACGGCAAGTAAAGAAGCTACCAAGGATAACATAGTACAAGCTGTAGATGTGGCTCTGGAGAAGGTTCATGTTCCCCTGTCGCGTGTCCAAGCATTTGCAACAGTAGACAACCAAGAAGAATCACAGGCTATGACTGATGCAGCCGCAAAGTTGCATATATCGCTTGAATTCTTAAGCGCAGACGAAAAGCAGGCGGCAAATCCGGACTCTTTGGCCGATAAAGAGGCGAGTGAGAGAAAAATCAGTTCAGGCGGATACGTTGAACATGCTGCACTTGCTTTAGCGGGGGCAAATGCAAAATTAATTTTGAAGAGGACAAAGCTAGAGGGAGTTATAGTCGCAATAGCCGAAGCAGAATAGCGGAATTATTAACAAAAATTATGTAGTGCAAACAAAAACGTTAACGAATGGTTAGCATCAAAGTTAACTTAGAAAAAGAGAAGAGTTGGCTAAACCAACACTTACATTGCAGATTTTAACTTGCGGTGAAGAGGGAATCTTCTAAGGTGGGGTTTATGACTACGCTGGAGATCGCTATTGAAGTAGTATCGGTTGTGTAGCTAAGGTCTGCGCCTGTGTTACTTTCCGCAACTAGCTTATCAACAAAGTTATGGAGTAGAGTGCCATAAGTTGTGCAATCGTCTGCGAAGGTGCTTTCAGTCCAAGTTGTGCCATTGTCCATTGACATCCAGGATTTCTGTGCTTCAGTATCAACTATATAGATGAATGCGCCAGATGCACCTAGATCCATTTCAACACGCATTTTCTCTGTTGCACTGTTTAGGTTTTTGCAGACAAAATTGTAGTTTACTACATCGCCGCTGGCTGTTGTAGTTTCAGTTACACTGAATTGTAACGAGGTAGCTTCAGAAACAGTAGCTGAGGGCGGAGCTGTTGGGGTAGCTGTGGGGTTTGTTGTTCCATTATTTCCTAATAAAATAACTCCTGCGACGCCGACAACAAGAATGACGACGACGACCGCAACGACAAGATATATTGTCTTTTTGTTCATTGTAGTCACCGATGGGTATTTACCCCTTTTGATCGTAATTTAATTTAAGCTTTTCCAAACTTTAAAGTAATTAGTCGAAAATCGACTAAAATATAGAGTAAAAGCATTACAAATGACAAAATTCAAAAGATTTCACTTTCACTCACCCCTCCCCCGCATAGAAAGTGCTTTTCCAGGATTGTTTTAAATATTTCATGCAACACATCCATCCTCAAGCTGTGAAATCTATGTCAGAAGACACCGATATGCCAATAGAGAATAGTGAAAATGCAGAGAAAGCTGAACCTGTAGAAGAGAAAAGCGAACTAGTCCTTAGAATGGAAGAGAACAAAAAGAAGTACGAATTCATAGAAGACCTCCCAGGAGTAGGCCCAGCAACAGCAGCGAAACTACGCGAACTCGGCTACCACACCGTAGAATCATTAGCCATGGCTACTTCCCGCGAACTTGAACCAGTCGGTGTCAGCGAGAAAAAAGCATTCCAAGTAATTGAAGCCGCACGCTCATCAATCGGAATAGCATTCATCCGAGCAGATGAACTTTTCAAGATGCGAAAAACCGTAGTCCGCCTCACATCCGGCAGCAAAGCATTAGATAAAATCCTCGCCGGCGGCTTAGAAACACAAACAATAACTGAATTCTACGGCGAATACGGCAGCGGCAAAAGCCAAATGTGCCACCAACTATGCATCAACGTCCAACTTCCACCTGAACGAGGCGGATTAAATGGAGGCGTACTCTACATCGACACAGAAAACACCTTCCGCCTAGAACGTATCATCCAGATGGCCAGAGCCGCAGGCTTAGACCCTGAGCAAGCCGTCAAAAACATCATCTACGCCGAAGCCTACACCAGCGACCACCAAATGTTCCTTCTGGAAAACGCTGATGAAATCATAAAAGCCAACAACATCAAACTAATCATCGTAGACTCTTTAACTGCTCACTTCCGCAGCGAATATGTAGGCAGAGAAACGCTTGCATCACGCCAGCAGAAACTCAACAAACACATGCATAAACTCGTTGCGCTCGCACGCGCATTCAACGCCGTCGCAGTCGTAACAAACCAAGTTATGTCTAAGCCAGACCAGTTCTTCGGCGACGCAATCCACCCGATCGGCGGCAACATAGTTGGCCACACAAGCCATACTCGAGTTTACCTGCGCCGTGCTTCACATGGGCCCATCCGCATCGCGAGACTGGTTTCAAGCCCATACCTGCCAGAGGGAGAAGAAATCCTTAAGGTAACAGAAAACGGAATCGAAGACGTTACTGAAGAGGAGAAAGCGTCGAAAAACAAGCGATAAGAGATGACATGTTAAGGGCTTGCGCTATGCTCTTCTCACCTGTTTCTTTTCCCTTAAAATTTACCTTTAATAGAGGAAACGCTTAAAGTCACGATATACCGATATCTGGATGACCTCACCAAATGTGAGGATGCACTGGATGTGAATACATGCCGATCGCACAAGCCTTAGTCACCCGCTACTTCCAGCTTATTGTCAGCCGCCAGTTTGCTGAGGCGGAGCGCGAGTTGGAACGTGTTAAGCAAAAAATGCAGAGGACCGAATGGAACCGTGGATACTTCCGTGCATTATATGGGATGTACCTGTCGCGTAAGAATAACGCTGACGACTACGCGTTCTTCAACAAAGTTGACTTAAGCGATAAAGTGGCGCTTAACAATTACCGTAAAGAGTTCCTTCTCCATATGGGTAACGGGTTGCATGGCGACTTCGACAGGGGCTACTTTTCTGCATGGGCAGATTGTATGCGTATCATTTCACGCATGAATATTGCTGCGCCTGAGAAGCCAGCGGCGGAACAAGGAAAGCAGAAGAACATAGAGACAACCCGCAATGACCGCAGTCAGGCGACTATCGCTAACTTTTTGCAGGAAACCTCTAAAGTCGAGAAAGCGGTTGAGGAAGAGAATAAAAGTATAGGCAAATAAAGCCTAATTTTTGCTTTATTTTCTTGTTTAGAAAGCGAATACTTGGATGGCTGTATATGACAGCACAAAGATTGTTATCCAAGTAAAGAAGTACATGCCGATTGCGGTTGAAAGTATTTTTGATTGCTGCTCGATTTTGTCTTTTAGTTTGCCTTTTACAAGGTAGTAGGTGACGACGTAGAGTGCGAGGGCTACGGTGATGCTATTAAGTAGCGGTGTATAGTCGCTTGCAGCGTAAACCCATGTAGCCAATATGGCGGATACTACACCTGCGATTGCACCCAGTAAAACTCTTAGCCAGTAAAGTTTAACGATAGGAGTCATTGTAAACCTAACCTTTGTGTAAATATTTAGGTGCTTTCTTTTAAACAATGCCCAAGTATAAACTGTTTCCTCCACTCTTAACGCCGTTTTATAGTGGTTTTGGAGTGAAAACAGATATTTGGGGTCACAGCACTAATACGCGTACAAAGTGGTGGATGGCTTGAAAAAAAAGGAATTCTCCAGTTTCGACATAGCAGCATCAATAAGGGAACTTCAGCCGCACGTAGCTAACAGCAGAGTGAACAACATCTACCAATTCGGCGACAAGACCATCGTCTTCAAACTACACAAAACCGATTCGCCCCCCATCCGCCTCGTAGTCGAAGCAGGCCGCAGACTGCATGCCACCAGCTACGCCGAGGAAAGCCCAGCTGAACCTCCGCCGTTCTGCATGATGCTACGCAAGTACATCCGCGACTCATGGCTAAGAGCCATCGAGCAGTACGAGTTCGAGAGGATAGTAACCGTCATATTCGAAACAAAGACGGGGCTGCTGAAGATGGTTGTTGAACTCTTCGGCGAAGGCAACATCATAATCACAAACGAGCAGGGCATAATTATCCAAGCCATGGAATTCAAGAAGATGCGTGACCGCGATATCCTGCGCAACGTTGCTTTGGTTTATCCTCCGCCGAGCGGCAAAAACCCATTCAAGGTTACCCAGCCCGAGCTTGAGGAGACATTTAAGGCGGCAGGCGACGGCGAAGTCGTGCGTACACTGGCACGGTCCCTGGGCATCGGCGGCACATACGCAGAAGAAACACTGCTAAGAGCGCAGGTTGAGAAGAGCAAACCCTGCAAAGACCTGACACAAGATGAAGTAACAGCGATTTTTAATGCACTCCAAACGCTGCTCACGCCAGTTTTGGAGGGCAAATTCGAGCCATGCATAATCATGGATCAAGATGGCAGCTACCTCGACGTCTTACCATTCAAGCTCAAACGCTATGAAGACTTCAAGTCTCAGTCTTTTGAGTCCTTCAACGCGGCGCTTGACGAGTTCTTTCTGCGTGTCACGGCGGTTGAGAAGGCAGCGGGCGCTGTTGAGGTGGATAAGCTTAAGCAGGAGGTAAAGCGGCTGCAGCGCATCGTAGATGAGCAGGAGAAATCTATCACGGAGGACGAGAAGAAAATAGAGAAATACAAGCAGGTCGGGGACACAATTTATGCTCATTTTATGGAGCTGCAGACGTTTCAGGAGCAGCTGCTTAAAGCCAACCAGCAGGGCTACGAGTGGGACGCTATAGTGGCGCAGGTATTGGCCGCTAAAAAGTTGGGTAAGACGCCGATGAGTTATGTGGAGTCTTTTGACGGCAAAAACTTGGCGCTGAACATGGGCGTCGACGGCTACCACTTCAGTTTGGCACTGCGTAAATCGCTTTTTGACAACGCCAACGAGTACTATGAACGCGGCAAGCATGCTAAGGAGAAAGCTCAGGGTGCAATGTCTGCACTAAACGATTCCAAGAGGAAACTCGCCGAAGCCCAGCGCGAATTAAAAGAAGCCGAGGAACTCAAAAGCCTAAAACCCTCCCAGATCGTCGAGGCACTGGCTAAACGCAAAGAGATGCAGGCGAATAAGCAGTGGTACGAAAAGTTCCGCTGGTTCACCACCTCAGACGGTTTCCTTGTAGTCGCAGGCAAAGACACAGTTAGCAACGAAGTACTCATCAAGAAGTACACCAAACAGGAGGACATAGTATTCCACGCGGAAATCACCGGTTCACCGTTTGTTGTTATAAAAACCGAGGGTAAGGAGCCAAGCGAAGCCGCACTGAAAGAGGGCGCTGAAGCAGCCGCCGCTTACTGCAGGGCATGGCGTGAAAACGCGGGCACCGCCGACGTGTACTGGGTTAAAGTTGATCAGCTTAGCAAGAGCGGCCCAAGTGGGGAATCGATCCCGCATGGCGCATTTTTCGTGGTGGGTAAGCGTAACTGGTACAAGAATACGTCTCTGCGGATCGCGGTGGGCGTCTGTTTGAGCGAGGAGACAGCGTTTGTAGGCGGCCCTGTTGATTCGGTGAAGGCTAAAACCAAGAATTATGTGGTGATTCAGCCGGGTGACTATCAGGGTAAGGAGCTGCTGCAGATGGTTCTGCGTACACTGACGGCGAAGCTAAGTAAGGAGCAGCGTGAGAAGGCGGGTAAAACGAGCATCGAGCAGGTGCGCGAGTTTATCCCTTACACTAAGGGCGCAATTAATGTTAAGGCTACTTAGCGTGTTCTGTTGCTCTCAGGCTCTTCCCCTATTTACCAGTAGATTAGAAAAAAATTTTAAATTAGAAGAAGA
>JAAYYI010000118.1 GCA_012515445.1 Candidatus Bathyarchaeota archaeon
CGGCAGACCAGATTAGCGAGGGCCTGAAAAAATACGGCGACCTAGCAAGCGACGGCAGACCCATCCTCGACTGCACCGCGCCGCAGCTAGTCGAAGAAGTCATGACCGTTTCAGGCGATAACATGGTTTTCCCAGCGCATGTTTGGACACCCTGGTTCAGCCTATTTGGAGCCTTCAGCGGTTTTGACACAGTTGAGGACTGCTATCAGGATATGACTAAACATATCCATGCCCTCGAAACAGGCCTCTCTTCTGATCCGCCGATGAACTGGCGACTAAGCAAACTAGACCATTATGCTTTGCTCTCAAATAGTGACTGCCACAGTTTCTGGCCATGGCGCATCGGCAGAGAAGCCAACGTGTTTGACCTGCCAGACTTAACCTATAACCAGTTGACTTCAGCTATAATAGACAACGACCCGGAACGCTTCAAATATACAATCGAAACCGACCCTGCCTACGGCAAATACCACTGGACAGGGCACCGCAACTGCAAAATCTCCCTTCCTCCCGCTGAAGCAATCAAATTCAGCAACAACTGCCCCGTATGCCGAAGGAAATTCACAAAAGGCGTCGAGCAACGAGTCGAAGAACTCGCTGACCGACCAGCAGACTACGCCCCTAAAGACATGCCGACATATAAGCGGCTGCTTCCACTCTCCGAAATCATCTGCGCCGTCACAGGAACCAATTCACCCGCCACCCAAACCATCTGGAAACCCTACAACCAGCTGATAGAGCGATTCGGCGACGAATACAACGTGCTCATAGAGGCACCACTAGACGCTATGGCTGCGGTTGTTGACCCCGCAATCGCACAGGCCATTCTGCGGGTACGCGAAGGCACCGCCAAAGTCACCCCAGGCTACGATGGCGTCTACGGCCAACTCGTCTTAGGTATCGAACCCTTAAAGGTTAAGTCGAAGGCGGCTGCGGTGGCGAAGGTGCAGCAGAAAAGCATGAGCGACTTCTGGTAGTCCTCTTTTCCCATATAAATAAAAGTGCTCACTACTATTGGGATTGTATGTCTAAACGATTCATCGGCATAGTCATAGGCGTTAACATGCTGATAACTAGTCTATTGTTTCTTACAGGAGCATCCTTCATAATACCGAATTATATTATCGAGCAATTTGACTTCTTTAAAATTATAGCCAGTTACCATAACATTCCTGGTGAACCCGCCATCGGCGCCATCCTGTATGCACCTTACCTGCCAACCTACCTCTTCATCATTGCAGTAGCCCTAAATGTTGTCTTCGTCGCCAAAGTCCTCTTAGCCAAAGATACACCCCAGTAACATCAACTAAACAAGCGATTAATCGCCTCTTTATTGCGTATCCTTTAATATCCGAGGAAACCCTGTTTTCTAGGACGATCCGCTTTGAGAGACCTTTTAACTAGAATTAACAACGCCGCAACCGCCCAGGGCGCTCAGTACGTCGAGGCAAGGGCTCAGCGGCTAACCAAAACCAGCCTAACGCTAAAAGAGGAACGCGTTGAAGCAGCCAAGCAGGGCATCGAATCCGGCGTAGCCATCCGCGCGCTGGTAAACGGTGCGTGGGGATTCGCATCCGTCGGCTCAACCGACCCAGCAATCCTAGAAAACGCCGCGGTCGACGCCTGCCGAATGGCAAAACTTGCCAGTGCAAGCCTTAAAACCCCAATCAAGCTCGCACCCGCCAAAACCGTAGAAGACCACGTGGTTTCTAAACCAAAAAAGAACCCCTCCGACATCACAGTGGAAGATAAGATCAAGACCGCGCTCGCCATCAACAAAACCAGCCTCGCCTATGACGCCAGAATCAAAAGCTGCGGCGTAGACTATATGGACCTCATGGGAAGCAGCTTTTTTGTAAACAGCGAAGGCACAAGTATAGAGCAGGATAAACTCTATGTCTGGAGCCGCATAACCGCCTCAGCCCAAGCTGATGGCGTATTTACTTTTAGCCGCGAAGAAATCGGCTCCACCGCAGGCTACGAACTCTTCGACCAGCAGCCCCCAGAAGAACTCGGCAGGAAAGTCGCTGAACGCGCGGTGATGCAGCTCTCCGCTAAGTCACCTAAAGGCGGCAAATCCCCCGTGGTACTTGGGCCCAATGTCGTCGGGGTCTTCGTGCATGAGGCATTTGGACATTTAGCCGAAGCAGACCTCGCCCTGTCAGGAGGCTTACTCGCAAGCAACATGGGCAAAAAGATCGGTTCTGACCTCGTTACATTCTACGACGATGGAACCTTACCCAGCGCATTTGGCGCATTCAAATACGACGACGAAGGCGTCCCAACACAGAAGACTCTTCTAATCAAAGACGGCGTCGTCTCAGGCTTGATGCATAACCGTGACACAGCCCAGAAATTCAACACCCAACCCACAGGCAACGCACGGGCAGAAGACTTCCGTGTTGAACCAATAATCAGAATGAGATGCACCTACATGGCTCCAAGAGACCAAACAGTAGAAGAACTGCTTGAAGGCGTCAAATCAGGGTACTACTTTAAGAGTTTCCGAGGAGGCCAAGCAAGCCTAGATGGCACCTTCCAAGTAGGCATACAGGAAGGCTACGAAATAATCAACGGGGAAATAGGCTCTCCAGTCAGAAACGCATCCATCAGCGGCAACACGCTTGAAACTCTGCATAAGGTGGATGGCGTAGGCAAAGACTTCTCTATCGATCCGGGTAGGTGCGGGAAGGGTCAGACAGCGTTTATCTGTGACGGTGGACCGCACATAAGATTAAGTGAGGTGGTTGTCGGTGGCAGTGCTTGAGAAGAACCAGTTAATCAGCGCGGCAGAAGACGCCGTTAAAGCAGCGTTGAAGCTCGGCGCGGAGGAAGCGGAAGCCTACACCTACGAGGGCCAAGCAACCAACATCGGCATCGAACTGGGTCAAATAAGCAAAACCAACCGCATAATCGACCGCGGATTGGGCATAAGAATCATCGTCAACAAAGCAACAGGCTTCGCATACACCAACATAATCGGCGACAAAGCAGCCATCGAAGCAACCGTAGCACGTGCCCTCAGCGCAGCAAAAGCCAGCAAACCCGACCCAGACTGGCATAAACTCCCCGAAAAGAAACCCTACACTGCCACACAGGGTACATTCGACCAGAAAATTGTTGATTTAAGTCCCGAAGACCTTGTTAAAATAACCCAAACTATGTTGGATGCCGCAGTGGAAATCGACAAAAACGTCTTCCCAGTGGAAGGCGGAGTAGGCAGTGGCTATGTGGCAAACGCGGTCGCCAACTCAAACGGCGTTAACGGCTACGACCACGGCACTATCGTTGAATGTAGCTTAGCAGCACTCGCCAAGTCAGCCGGCGCAACCACCCCGATATGCTTTGAATTCAACGCAGCCAGAGACTACACGCTCGACCCAATATGGGTGGGTAGAGAAGCCGCGAAGCTTGCTGCAACAGCACAGAAGCCCAAACCCTTCGAAAACAAAACCGCCAAAGTTATACTAACCCAATTCGCCCTACAAGACCTCTTCGCTTATACGCTTATGGGCGCCGTTAAAGCAGACAGCGTCCAACGCAACCAGTCCCCGTTCAAAGGCAAAATCGGTGAACAGGTAGCCTCAGAAGAGCTAACGATATACGACGACGGACTCTACCCTGCTGGGTTGCGGACAAGCATCTTTGACGGTGAAGGTGTGCCGCGCCAGAAGACGCCAATCATCGAGAATGGTATCCTCAAGAGCTTCCTCTACGATAACTACTCAGCACGCAAAGACAGTGTAGAAAGCACTGGCAACGCATCAAGAGCAGGATACCTTAGCACCCCCGGCGTTGACACCAGCAACTTCCGCGTCGTACCCCAGAACATGACTACAGAGCAGATGCTAAAAGAAGTCGGCGACGGCTTAATCGTCTACTACCTGCAAGGCGCACACAGCAGCAACCCGGTAAGTGGAGAATTCAGCGTCGTAGCAACCCCCTGCTGGAGAATAAAGAACGGCGAAGTAGCTCACAGCTGCCAAGGAGTCATGCTTGCAGGCAACATCTTTGAGTTACTAAAAAACATAACCGCTATAGGTGGAAACGAGCGGCAGATGGGTACACTGATTGCGCCATGGGTCATCGCTGAGAACGTGCGGGTAATCGGAAAGTAAACCATCTACATCCCAGTTTTTCTTTTCTTTAATGCAAGTATTGTCACAGCCACGGCTATTGATAGGGCTGCTGCGAGCGTTAATTGTAATGGTTGGATGGATAGTTTTGGCAGTATGTACTGGGTTGAGTTAGTAGGCTCTGGCGTCGGTGATGCTGTGGCTGTTGGGGTCGGGCTGAGCGTTTTAGTTGGTGTCGGGGTTGGTGTGCTGTGTATGGCGCGTTGTGCTGACTGGGTTGGGATAGGCTTATTGATTATAGCTGGTGAGTAGAATGTTGGCTCTGGGGAGGGAAACGGTGTTTCTGTGGGCTTTGGGGTTACTGTCGGTGTAGGTGTGGGCGTCGCTGAAGCGGTTGGAGCAGGAGTTAGCGTAGGCGTTACCGTGGGCGTCAATGTCGGTGTCGGAGTTGGCGACTCCGGTGCAGTATGCTGAGTAATCACATAGTTTAACCCCTGTCCATCTGAAAAGAAGGCAGCGCCTTTAGGATTCGCCGTCAACACACCCGTGTGATGCTGCAACTGGCTAGCCGCCGTTGACCTGATAACCTGCCAAGTCACACCATCGTCAGATCCCACTATCCTCGATGTACCCGGGTAGAATTCTGGGGTGCTGGAAAAAAGCAGGGTTGTACCTAACCATGCGGCTGAGTATACAGGAAAGTACCCATCTTGGGGAAAACTGTACACTCGCTGCAGCGCATAACTGACGTTCTGCCCGTCATCGTAGAAGCGGTCTATCCAGTTATACTGATGCGCCTGGTCACTGCCAAGGTACACATAGTTGCCGTTGAAAAGCATAGGATAATACACGGTGCTTCCCTGCGCCTGAACCTCCAAAGGTCGATTAACTACGGTGCTCCATGTTGCGCCGAAATCTTTGCTTCTGAAGACACGTTCGCTTTCCTGATTGTTGTAGCCCCTGGTCCATTCGCCTGTAACCACATACAGGTAACCGTTTTGAGGGTTGAATTTGACGTTGTGAAGGTGCACGGCAGAGAATCTGCGGACCGCTGACCAAGTGGCGCCTCCGTCAGTGCTCTTTTGCAGTGGCGGATTCTGAAGGCTGAACGCGTAGGTTGCAGCGTATAAGGCCCCGGTGGAGTCCTCTGTCATGGCTATGTAGAAGCCGTCGTTTAAGGCTGCCGCGTTAACTAGAACCTGCGTGAAGGTTGCGCCGAAGTCTATGCTTCTATAGAGTCTGTTTGTTGCGGGGATTGAGACGAATATGTAGTTTCGTGAATCGATAAAAATAGTCATAACATAGCCAGCGATTGGACTGGTGGCGTTAGGCTGCGCTGAAAACTGGTAAATCTGTCTAAATGTTACTCCGCCGTCGTCGCTTCGATAGAGCCTGTAGTTGCCTCCACCCGCAAATAAGGTGCCGTTAACTGCGAAGACAGACCCGCACATTTGCCCGGGAAAACCTGAAACAGCGGATATCTTCAACTGGCTGACTGAAGCTTCCACCCCAAAATTCAGCGACAGATACAGTGACAATGCCAAAACTAAACTTGCCATTGTAAACAAACGTTTTCTAATTATACTCCTATCCTCCCAGAAAAAACCGAGTTCAATAAGAAAAAAGGCTAAAAAATAGCAGGCATAGAACGCATGTACCGCTACTGGGAAGCCACTGCTACCGCTTTTTTCTTAGATGGACAACAACTACAGCCAAGGAGGACATTGGATATAGTCTTTTTTGCAGCCTAACGGTAGCTAGATGCCATTTTTAGCCCAGAAACTCTTCGAGTACTCACCCAAGACGCCCTCGTAGATGCTTTTAGTCTCGGCGGCGATTTTCTCCCAGTCATAGCGCTCAATCACCCGGCGATAAGCGTTATCCCGGATGTAGCGGGCGTAGCTGTCGTCCTGCAGCACCTTAATTATGCCCCACGCTAGCGAATCAGGATTATTCGGGTAAGCCTTCACACCTGTCTTGTCGTGCTCAACTATCTCTGAGAGTCCACCGGTATCCGACACAACTATGGGGCTTTTTGCAGCCATAGCTTCAAGCGCGACAATGCCGAACGGCTCAAACAGCGAGGGCACAACGGAGACGTCAGCGCATTTCTGAAGCTTAAGCAGCGTGGGTTCATCCATGAAGCCCTCGAACAGCACTTTATGTTCAAGTCCCATGCTGCGCACTATATTTAGCAACTGCTCTTTCATGTAGCCGCTGCCAACGATGATGAATTTAGCGTTGACTTTCGCTAAAATCTTAGGGACGGCGTTGATTAGGATATGGATGCCCTTCTCGTAAACCAGCCTGCCCACAAACAGTACAATCTTCTCGTCGGGCAACGCGAATCTAGCACGGAAGGCTTCGCAGTCGTCACTGTCACTTTCATAGTTGCGGGTGTTTACTCCGTTAGGTACCATAACCAGTTTATCGTTGGGTAAACCGAAGACGTAGCGGACATGTGAGACCATGTAGTCGCTGCAGCAGATGACTTTCCATGCTTCATAGGTTAACCATGCTTCGGTTTCGTGAATCATTCTCTCCGCAGTTGTATGTAACCCGTCGCGTCTGCCCATCTCGGTAGAGTGCATCGTTACGAGAAGCGGCTTCCTGAATACATGCTTAAGCCCGATGCCTGCGTCAGCGACCAGCCAGTCATGCGCGTGTATAACGTCGATTTTGCTGCCGATCTTTCTCATCAACGCAGCAGTTTCCCGTTGCATATTCATGTTCATGAGGTAAACCCAAGTTGCAAAGTCTGGTGAAGGACTCTTGTACGAGTCGATTCTGTAGACTTCAACGTCGTCGATTACTTCATGCGCTGGGGCGCCGGGGAAATCGCAGGTCACAACGTAGACTTTAACGTCCTGCTTGGCGAGGGCTTTGGAAAGAAAATAGATGTGGGGTGAAATGCCGCCGATAACTCTAGGCGGAAACTCCCAGCTTAGCATCATAACGGAGAGTTTATGTTGCATTCTTCTTAGCCTCCGCGACTGAGCTGTAGACTTTAAGCACTTCACTTATCCAATCTTCAGTGTTTGCTGGGATAACAGCGATTTTCTCGTTAGGCACCTGATAAATTCGGGCGACTTCTTCCTTCATCCACTCGGATTTAACGTTAGCCATTGCAGCCTCGTAGAAGCCAAGCCACTCGATGCTTTTTATCGCCATGTTGTAGGATGAGTTAGCTGTCGGCGACCGGTGATCTTCTAGGCTTTCAACTGAAAAAACAAACGGTATACCTAACCCGTTTTTGATAGTGACGGCTGCTGGTATAAA
The DNA here is from genome assembly GCA_012515445.1 of Candidatus Bathyarchaeota archaeon. Classification (GTDB taxonomy): domain Archaea; phylum Thermoproteota; class Bathyarchaeia; order Bathyarchaeales; family Bathycorpusculaceae; genus Bathycorpusculum. The sequence continues at coordinate 7,356 of JAAYYI010000118.1, forward strand.
GTGCCAGTCGAAGACGTCTATGAGGTCGATTTTTTTTCCGGAGCTATAGTAGAGGTTGGCTGCGACCCGCTCTACTTCCTGATTGAGTGTAAGATCCCACGTCAGTACTCCAATGTGGGTTGTGACGGGATTAGTGACTCGTATGGCCTTTACGCCGCTGGGTTCGATTGTTTCGCCGGTTGCGCGTTCATCGTATGTTACTACGTTAACATCTACTTTTTTAGCCGCTAACTCTGTGGTTAAAGCTTTAACGTATCCGGAAAGTTGTCCTACCACCCGAGGCGGATACTCCCAAGAGAAAACGATGGTACGCATAATGCTTTCCCTATGTAAAGAGTGAGCAGACTTTGATTATGCCTCTTCCGTTTAGGTAATAGCGTTTTTTTCCTTCGTTGTCGTAGAAGCTTTCAGCGAATCCTTCTGATTTGTACTTGTCAAGTATGCTTTCGATTTCGCTGGTGTCTTTCTGCAGTAGCCTCGCTACCTCTTCGCCGCGTCTGGCTAAGTCAGCTGCGGTGGCGCACAGGTTATGGAGGGTCTGCAGAACCTTATCTGGAAACGGAAGCTCTTCTCTCATACATAATGCACCGTAACAAGAATTATTACAGCCTGTGACTTTATAAATCATATGAGCAGCTTAGAAGAGCTGGGTGGCTTCATTCACCTGCTTGCTTAACGCTGTAAAGCGTTTTTTCGAGGCTGCTACAAGAGCTTTACGGAGTTTCTCACCTTTCTGGGCTGAATCCTTACTTTCCTTGATGGCTCCTGCGAGTTTTTCGTCTTTAAGCGAGAACCTCGCCCAATTCTCAAAGTCGCCGTTGTTTAGGTGGAACTCAACCGCAGCTACATCAACATTTTCAAGCGCCCTGACGAAGCCTTTCAGACTCCATGCTTTCCAGCCTGTGAAGCAGCTTTCCCCTATCCCCGTGTAGAAGAGAAACGGTTCATTAGCGGTTAAGATTGCGAGCCGTAGTCGCGCTTCAAAGTCGTTGATAAGTGTTTGTGCAGCAACAAACGCATCCATCGGCGACTCGTATGGGCTGAAGTAGCTGTGTACTTCGCCGGGTCCGCCGCCTGCAGTGAACATGTAGTAGAGGTGGTCGCTTGTCTGGAAATCCCGCCATAGCCTCAGATACTCTGGATCATCTGACTCCATAACCAGCGGCTCAAGCCTGCGCAGTGTAACGTAGTATGCCCATTGCATGACGTTGCCCAGCCAACCGGTTTGGTCACGCTTGATATCTGCCCACGAGACAGTGCCTTCCTCTTCTGGCACGTCTACTTCGCCTGCGGAGGCATGCTTCGTCACCACATCTGAGGGGTTAACCATCTGCAGATGATCGTACTTGAGGACCTCGTCTGGCAGGTGCTGCAGGAAGCTATGTATGCCCGTTTCCGGCCAGTGGTGCTCGCCGAAAGTCTCGTAGTCAGGAAAGATGTTTATAACTTCACCCTTAGCCGTCGCCAGCCAATTCGCATATTTCGGCGCTGTCAACGGCCACTCAGGCCACCATCTTGCTGAAAAGCGGAAGCCGATGTCATCAGTTAACTTGTAATTCCGCAGAAGCACCCTGATTTTCTTGCAGCCTTTCGGTGTATAGATGAAGTTGGGTGATTTCTCGCCGAGGATCTTCTCAACACCCTCCGTATAGATGCCTTTGTAGCCCATGTCCTCGACAGTTTTAGCGATTGTGTTGTTGTAGAGGAGCTCTGTGTTCTCGAAGACCGTTGGGGTGTAGCCGAGTAGGTCTTTGACGGTTTGGCGATGCATCTGGGCTTGTGTGATGAATTCCTCTTTTTCGGGGTAGAGGCTCGCGATTGAGTGGTAATAGGTTTGGTTGAGGAATTCCACGCGTCCAGTGGCTGCGAGTTGGCGAAACGTTTCAAGCAGGTCGCGGTCGAACATTTCGCACTGTTCAAGGTAGACACCTGAGCAGCTAAACGCGAATTTAGCTTGCTTTTTCTCGTGTTTGTGTCTGTCTATGGTGTCAAGTATGATTTGGTTTGAGGGAAAGTAGCATTTTCGTGCTGCTCGCTTGAAGATTTCCCGGTCCACTTCGTTGTCGAAGTAGTAGTTGAATAGTTCCTGCTTTGTCTGTCGGCGGAAAACTTTTCCTTCCCAGAACAGGTTCCTCCGCAGCCGATGTGGCTGGTGGACTTCAAAGACAAACACAACATCAGTCATAAATTGCGCCTACTGGAAAAGAGTTGGCGGTCTATTTATTTGTAATTTGCTGTATACCTGATGAGTTACCGGTTGTGTGTCTTCTTATTTTAAATCGAATAATAACTGCTATCGGAACGAGTACAGTGAAAACAGCCAGAATTAAAGCAGCAAACAACGGCATGGATGGTTGTCGCTCTCCAGGCGATACTTGCCACCTGTTTGTATCCGTCAACACTATCACGTCCGTCTTGTCAACGGCTTCCGAGCCGCTGCCGAATCGGTGGGTTCGATGCAGCTCTACAAGCATTCCTGTTTCTCTGTCAAAATTGAGATCACCCCAATCAGTCGAACTGTTCCAGAAGGCATGATTAGTTTCACGTATGCCCGAAGCGTATGTCCTGCTTAAAGTTTCATCTATGACTGTTTCGTCTGTCGGCACTGTATCTCCGACGGCTAAGTTGGCTGCACAGAGCGGCACTCCCTTTTCGTTGAATTTTAGGGTGCTTTTATTTGCTGGGTTTACGTTGCATTTAAAGTCGAAGCTGGTTTCGCTGCCATTTCTGTAGTGCAGTGTGTAGACTTGGTAGACTACTGAGCCTTCGACTCTTGAAACAGTGATTCGGGTCCAATCGGTGTTATTGTACTCAAACTCTGGGATGTTGAGGCTGGGTCGGTTGGTCTCATAGACGCCATACATGTTATAGTAGAAGTAGTCCCCTTCCGCAACACCCGGCGTCCAAGTCTGCGACGTTGCGTCTCCCAAACTTGCCGCTAAAGGACATATGAAAAGCACCAAGACAACAACAAATACCCGCTTCATTACTGTCACCTATTCTTGTTGTTTGTTTACCCCTTAAGGTTTAGGCAAAAAAGGGGGAAGGTGGCGTCAGACGGTTGTGGCTTGATGAGGCTAAAAGAGTGCTGTTCCAACAGTGAATTTCTGGATTCTGCTGTTACCGGTATCCGCAATGTAGAGGTTCCCCGAGCTGTCAACTGCGACACCCTTTGGTGTGCTGAATTCGCCGTTTCCATTGCCCCTTGTGCCGATGGAGCCGAGAAATGTTCCAGTGTTCGTGAACTGTTCAATTCGGTTGTTCCAGTAATCAGCAACGTAGACGTTACCTGCGCTGTCTAGGGCGACGCCTTTTGTGTTGCTGAATTGCCCGTTGCCAGTTCCGCCGCTACCCCACTGCGTCAGATATGTGCCGTCGCTTGCGAATTTTTCCACTCGATGGTTCTTGTAGTCGCCAACGAAAACGTTATCTACGGCGTCAACTGCGATGCCGTGCGGATAGTTAAATTGGCCAATGCCTGGACCGAGGCTGCCCCATTTGCAGATAAAATCGCCCTTACTGCTTAACTTTTGTACTCGGTGGTTTCCTGAGTCCGCGACGTAGATGTAGCCCTGAGAATCGACTGCAACGTCATAGGGATACGTGAATTGCCCGTCACCTGAACCGTGGCTTCCCAGCGCGAACATGAATTCGCCGTTGCCGCTGAATTTTTGAATCCGGTGATTGCAGGCGTCAGCGACGTAGACGTTTCCTTGTCCGTCAACGGTCAACCCCATACTATAATTGAATTCGCCATTATCGGAACCGTAGCTTCCCCACGCCGCTAAGAATTTACCATCACCCGTGAATTTCTCGACCCGGTTGTTGTAAGTGTCCGTAACGTAAACGTAGCCGTCATCGTCTACTGCAACATCATAGGGTTGATTAAATTGGCCCTCTTCAGCGCCGAAACTGCCCCAAGTCAACGAAAAGCTGTAGGTTCGCGTTTGCGCCGTCGCAACTGCCGTTGCTGCTAACAGTGCCCCGATCAAAACTATCCCCAGAAGCTTAAGCCGCCATGAATGCCAAACCCGATGTTTGTTTGCCAAAAAAGGTTTGATTGATTGCTTCATTTTACAATCCTTCCTTTGAATCCATTCAAATTTGTCTTACATAAAACCGTTCTTGTATGGGTTTCTTGACAAAGCCGGGCTATTGTTAGTCAAGGTTTATGGACTAAAATTTAAGTCTATGTCAAGAAACCTATGCTACAGTCTTCTCTTAAGTTGACAAATAATACTTTTGACGCTTTTTTCTAAAAAAGTTTTAATTCAATCACCTTCAATCATAGCAGTTGAGGAACAGCGTAGAGTGCCAGAGGGTAAAGAAGAAATCTACTCGATCATGTTCAAGTCACTCAAGCATCCGATACGCCGCAAGATACTTCGAATCCTCGCCGACAAACCCCTCTCCTTCTCAGCTATGCTTGAATTACTCGGCATTTCCAGCTCGAACCTTACTTACCACTTAGATAACTTGGGCGAGCTGGTTTCTAAGGACGTTAAGGGTGTTTATCGGCTTTCCACTTTTGGGCAAGCGTCTGTTAACACGATGAAAGTCGTCGAGGATGCGCCTGCGGTTCCAAGAAAAAAACGTTCTGCTGCGAACCGTAAATGGATAATGATTTCCAGTGCTCTGCTTATCGGTTTAATCCTGTTCGCAAGTTTAGCTGCGTTGGAGATGGCAGCATTGAATGCGGCTTTGGCGGAGCGGGATAGTTACGAGTCTAAATATACACAGTTGCTATCATGGACAAGCAGCACTGACGATGCCATAGAATTCCTGCGGACTGTCACACAGCTTGACACGGCAAAGTATTCAGCTTCGCTGTTAAGCCGTACAGTAGATGCTAAAGTTGATTTAGGCGGTGTACCTGCTGAGACAATGCAGTATTCGCTTGTGGGAACGGATAGTGCTGGCAAAACAAGCAGATTAACGGTACAATTTGAATTTCTAAACCGCCAATTCTTTAGGTACCAGCTTACTGTTGGGGAAGGATCACCGATATACGCTCAGCCTCAGTCTCCATTCGTGCTTGATGCAGCTAAGAACATCGTTGACCGACTCTATACTTACCAAACCAACGGGGACTACTTGGCAAACATGAGCAGCCTCATAACTTTAGCTTCACAGAACACTGATAAGAACCTGGAAATAAAACAGGGTAACATTAAACTAAACAGCACAGTTTCTGGTGAAGATGCTGATGTCGTGTTGGAATATACTAATAACGGCGTTGACTTTTCACGTAAATGCTTAGAGATCAACATAGAGAACGGTGTACTGATGAAGTTAACTGACAGCTGGGGTCTCTACTCAATCGGCAATGCAGAAGTCAACATCTCAAGTGACCGCGCTGTTACCTTGGCTAAAGGCTCGCTTACTGACTTCACTTTTACAAGCGGTGGGGTGCCAGTTACAACTTTCCAGTTTAACACGGAGCCAGCGTCAGTTACATTCTATCCGCAAACTAAGAGTGACACGACTCTGTGCCCCCAATGGACAGTTGTCTTCTACCTCGACAAAGTCTACGCCGGCGGAATGTACCAGATAGCAGTTACCGTCTGGGCGGACACTGGCGAAGTATCGACAAAAACGGCGCTTAACCACCCAATATCTTTCCCCATCTAATACCCTTTCCTTTTCTAAAATGCCGACTTGCTGGATGAGGCTAATTCTACAAGTTCTGTCGGTCTTGATTTGCGGCGCTGATTTGGCAATAGTTTTATATGAAAAGTAGCTGACTAAGGAGGCATGGCTCCAAATAAACACAAACAAAAGCAGAAGCAGCTACAGGCCAAAAAGAAAGCTTACAACAACCGCAACAACTCTAACAAAACTACATGGATAGCCATAGGCGTAATCGCAATCATAGTTATTGTCTTTGGTGTAGTAGCGGGTTCTGGCATCTTGGGAAACCATGGTGTAAACAGTCCTACACCGTCTCCAGCACCGACACTTATTCCATCCGCAGCTGACCCATACGCAAATGCAACCGAGGTTCTACTTCAGACAAGCATGGGCGACATCATCCTTGCATTACGAAACGACATGCCAATCACCACAGGCAACTTCATCAACTTAGTCAACCAGGGCGCATACAATGGCACCACATTCCACCGCGTCATAGAAGACTTCATGATACAAAGCGGTCGACTAGCCAACGGCTCAAGCGTTCCAGACATCTTAGACGAATACACAACAACCAACCACAACTACAACGGCACAATCGCAATGGCAAAACTTGGTCAAACAGACGGATCTGCCCTGCCAAACACTGCAACCAGTGAATTCTTCATAAACACCGCAAACAACAGTAACACATTCTTCGACAGCAACTATTGCGCATTCGGTAAAGTTACATATGGCATGGATGTTGCAATGGCGATTTCACACGTAGCCGTCGATGAAAACAACAGCTCCAAGCCTCTGCAAGATGTTACAGTAATTGGCGCAACAGTAGTTGCATAAATCTCTCCCTTCTTCTTTTTCCAAATTCCAGGTAGCGCATTATCCGCTTCTTTGTGTCTTTGCAATAACCATAAATCGCACATTCCACATGCTGTAATGCTGGCGAAATTTATGGCAGAAAAAAAACGGGCTCAAGACCCATACGCTGACGGAGTAAAAGTCCTCCTACACACAAACATGGGCGACATAACAATCCAGTTACGCAATGACATGCCTATCACCACTGGCAACTTCAAAAATCTCGTGGAAAAAGGCACCTTTAACGGAACCATATTCCACCGTGTAATCAAGCAATTCATGATTCAGGGCGGAGACCCAACCGGAACAGGCTACGGTGACCCATCAATCCCCGACATCAAAGACGAATTTACGAAGAAAAACTATAACGACCGCGGAACCATCGCGATGGCTAATGCTGGCCCTAACACTGGAAGCAGCCAATTTTTCATAAACTTGGTTGACAACAATTATCTTGACAGTAAACATCCGCAGTTCGGCAAAATCGTTGCCGGTATGGAAGTGGTTGACGCTATCGGTAAAGTCCGCACTAATCCGATGGATAAGCCGCTGAAAGATGTTATAATCGCTGAAGCGAAAATTGTTCAATAAAAAGTAAGTAAAGAAAAGCTAGTTTACTTTTTCTTTTCTTCTTTCTCTTTAGGTTTCGAACCGATCTCTACCAGTTGAATGTTAACCTGGTAGTTTTTGTCGCCGACCATCATTTTTCCGTTACCGTAAAAGCCTCTGCTTCCTGTACTGAAATTCTTTGGGTTAATGATAAACGGCTGCTTTACACCGTTCAGCTGGATTGTAGCCATGTTTGGTTGATCACTCATCAATGTCACCTGTTATCTTGTGTATGGTGATTGGTGCCTTTTCACCTTTTCGCTGCTGCCACTTCTGTGATGGTGTTATCTGTGTTTCTGCATGTAGCGCCAATCCATAACCAGCATAAAAATGAATGGTAATGCCAAGTAGAAAAACGCAAAAACAGAGTTTTCGAGTATAGCGGTGAAGGGTCCAGAGATCACTGCTGGGTCAGCAAAATTAATCCCTATATTGCGGAGCAACTCAAGGACTGCGGAGCCAGCTGCCGTTAAAGCTAAGCTGACTAGAAACTGGATGCTTAATCGGCGTTCCCTGCCAAACATCAGTGACTGGGCGAGGGCGGATAAGACAAACATCCATGCGAAGCCACAGATAAAAGTCGTTACCTCGGGGCTGGAATACAGCCAATTCGCAATCAAGGGTACTGGCTCCTTTAAGCCTAAGGCAACGCTTTCAACTGCGCGTTGAGTGAAGATCTGATAGCTAACCATCAGCGCCCAAGCTATGATCAGGTAAGCTGCTGTTAGGTAGATTGGACGCTTTGCCAAGCAGGCCACTGGTGAGATTACAAGCTTTGACTATTTTTAAGACTTGCTAAAATAAGCCATATTCTACAGATTGAAATTTGTTTTGCAAAAAAGGCTTGTTTGGTCTATGCTCGGTTTATGAGTTAGTATCTGTTTCCATGTCTTTCTCTCTGTGATTCTGGAATGAAAGTGTTGGCGCTTGAAGAATCGGTTCTCATGTCTTGAGTTGCTGCAGCGGATGAGGCTTGGCTTCGCTGAATCCATGATCTGTGTGCTCTATCGATATCTTCTTCCAGTCTTTTGAGTTCAATATTAATTTGCTCATTTACCTTTGTCCATGTCATGTTGTCTTCAACTTTGTCCTCTACTCTTTCAGCAACTTCCTCTGCGACGCGTTCAGGAACACCTGAGGCTTCAAGGTCTTTCTCGACGTCTTTGCTGTCGAATTTTCTTTCCTCTCCAGAGTTCATGATTATTTTAACCAAAATTTCACCTCCCCTAAAAAATTGCTAAACGGTTAGATTTAGCCGCCCATACTGTAGGCTGCCGCTTGCCCGCCGGTTTGCGACGTCTGCGTTTGTATATCCTTGGCTAAAACTGTTTCAAGTACCACTGCCCCTGTCATCTTGGCCTTCACAACACCAGTGTCCAAGGTCAGGTCTTCGAAACTAAGTTTAACCTGCGACTTTGTGCTCGCCAACCTGTCAAGTACGTCTACTACGGTGTCGCTCATGGTATGAGCGGTTTTCTCCATCGATTCTTGGGTTTTTCGGGTAGTCTGCTCCATATAGTATTCACCAATACTGGATTTTTTTGTTATGTTAAAAGCTGATGCTGTCGCATGGTGAAGCAACACAAGATGGGAAATCAACTCGTTGGTATACTATGGAGTTTTTGATTTAGAGGATGACGGGTATGCTTGTCCCTGCTTTTCTTCCAGAGGTGTTTGAATGTCTGCTTTCCCGTCGGCGATTGGTTTGGGTGAGGCTGTTTCGTCTTCTACAAGCAATAAAAGAGAAGGATGAGGTTGTATTAACGCGCATTTTTCTCTAAACCTACTCTTTAACAGTAGATCAAGAATTCGCCTGTTTAATTAACTGGCGCTTGTACTATCGCCTCAACCACCCCGCAATCCATCTACGGCGCTGAACCAAAATTAGCTGTTTCTGCAAAAACTTTTAGAAGATGAAGTAGCAGGGCAGCACTCCCTTCTTCTTCTAAAGATAATAATCTGCAGGCAGGGAATCGCGCCTAATGCCAACTGGAAAAATTAATCAGCGCAGCCAAGCATAAAACACATTATGAGTCGCAGAAAGGCGCTTCTATCCGTTGCCGCCGCTGTAATGAGAAGATAACTTTCTGGTTCCATGCGATAGCTCCATTTTTGGAAGTTCTGGACCTCTGCTATGCTTCGATGTTTAGCATGGTAAAAAAAGATGAAGCTCTGTTGTACCCGCCTGACATTTACAGAGGACAAAACAAATAAGAAAAACGCCTACTGTAATCATTTAGTGTTTTGAAGGGTAAAATTTGAGGCTCTACATTTTAGACAACGGTCGGTTAGAGGGCGACTTCAATTGGATAGTGGCGATGTCCACTGTTGGCACACTGGAAAACAGAACGCCCCCGATTAAATGGGTCAGCATACCCGTATATTGCGTCCTGATCGATTCATCTGAGGGCAAAATCCTCTACGACACTGGCTGCCACCCAGACGCGATGAATGGGTACTGGCCGCCTAACTTAACCTCGATTTTCCCATACTACCATAACGATAACCAGCTTTTAACCAAGCAGCTAGCCTTAACGGGTACCACACCTGAAGAAGTTAAAACTGTGATTCTCTCCCACCTGCACTTAGATCACGCGGGAAATACTCGCTTATTAAGTAACGCACAAGTCTACGTTCACAAAAAAGATTACAATTACGCAGTACATCTCATGGCTTCAAGCCCTAACCCGCAGGATCACGGTGCATACGTTAAAGCTGACCTTGACTTCCCCGCCGACAGGCTTCACCTAGTAGATGGCGATCTTCAGCTATTTGACGGCGTGGAACTGATTTCTCTGCCAGGCCACACGCCCGGATTGCTCGGGTTAATGGTGCACCTAAAACAGGAAGGAACCCTTATTTTTCCCTCGGACGCGCTTTACTGCACAGAAAACTATGGGCCTCCAACGAAGATGTCGGGGATAGTCTATGATAGTGTCTCTTTTAGAGCTTCAATCGAAAAAATCAGAGCCCTGCAGCAAAAGTACGACGCGAAAGTCATGTTTTCCCATGACTTGGCTTTCTTTAATACGCTGAAGCTGGTACCGCAGTATTATCGCTAGATGACCTCACCCATTTTTGGGATTTAAAATGGCCACTATTATCCAGGTATATATTATCAGCTGAAACCTTGACGTTGTCAACATAATCGTGGTCCTGCCGGAAGTTGACATAATTCCGACGTTAATGGCGGTTGTGTTTCCTATGTCACTTCTTTGAGCATCAACTTTTACCACCGAGTTTGGTACTGTTGCTTGAACCCTTGCGGCATAAAACATCGGTTGGAGGACAAAAATAGAATCAAATACTATGTTGTATGTTCGTAAAAGTGATTGGTGCGGTCGCCGGGATTTGAACCCGGGATCATTAGCTGTCTTCGCCCTTCCAAACGGTCGAGCTTGGAAGGCTAAAGTCCTAAACCAGACTAGACGACGGCCGCGCTGGAAAGTCAATATCCTCAGCGAAATTTAAGTGTATCTGAGCCTGTTTGCGGCTTAAACTCAAGTAGGCTTACGCTCGATTGCATGGTATATTTTAAAGTAAAGGGTAGAATCTCCAAAGCATTATATCCTCATGCTAACTGACTATCATTCATGCCCTCACGCAGTGCAATTATTCTTCTTGCCGCCTGCTGCATCCTTGTTAGCGCACCTGTATCCTACCTTGTAAACACTTACCGAATGGTGAATCTTATTCCCCCATCAGACGCCTATACCATTCTCCTAAAATTTTTACCATTAATTGCCCTATCAATCGTAATCATCTACGGCGCCCGAGAAGTAGCGGAGCTAGCAGATTCAACTAAAACCAAAGAGGCAGCCCATTTTATCGTTATCTTAACAGTGCTACTGATCGTTGCCATCATGGTAACGATGCTTACTTTCAATCTTGGCGTACGATATATCATGTAGCAGCTACAATGCACCCTTGCGAGTTCCAGTTATTGAGGTGCAAAACCGAGTTTTCAATGGAATAGTATATCTTTAGCCCAGAATATGCACTTATGATTACGATGAGCACAGACAAACCCTCCGCATCCAAAGCAGACAAGCCAGCGAAATTAGCCGATAAGCCCGCAAAGAAGAACCTGCACAAGGTTTCCAGCGTCAGCAAAATGAAAATTTTAACCAAAGACGCCAAACAAATGGTTAACGGACCCTACTACTGCCCGAAATGTCGCAAAGAAGTCCTACAAATGTACGTTGACGCCCGAAACAAAAAGGCCTATGCAGTCTGCAAATGCGGCTTAGAATGGGAACTCACCTACGCCCCAATCTTTCAAGGCGTCGACTACTATAACAAGTTCCGTGACGCATGGAAAAAGCAGAGTTACGGGATAATCAAGCAACCGCCGAAAAAAGACGCTGCGAAATCCCCCTAAAACTCTTTAACCGCTAACTCCTCACAGGCTCTATAAGGCTCAAAAGCCAGATATGTAGAAGAAGAGTGGGAAGCAGTGAGCGAAGAGAAGCTAGCATTTACACGGCGTATTATGACTTTAGGAAACTTTGGGCTTCTTTTATGGGTTTTTCTCGCTTCTGCCTCGGTGATTTTCTATAATCAGGTCTACGGCTGGCTGTACCTGATCTTCCTCTTAGTAACGGTTTATGCTATCTTGCGTAGGCTAGGCTGCAGTAGCTGCTATCTCTGTAAGGATTGCACCAGCGGCTTTGGGCGGTTGGCGGGTATATTCTTTGGCAGAGGTTTTGTTAAGAAGCAGAGTGTGGGTAACAGGCTTGGCTGGGTCGTGCTAGTTTATGTTCTCTTGTTGCCGGTTCCGGTTGTGTTTCTTGTGCTGGGCGGGTTTTCGGTTGCTGCTGTCTTCATGTTGGGCTGTCTGTTGGGTGTGTCGGGTTACAGCCTGTCAACTTGGTATAATACAAAGTTGCCAATAAAAGTATAATAGATTTGGGAATAGCCTTAAACATAAGACCGACAATCACTACGTATTCAAATGGTCAAAATAACATGGCCCCAAGAAAAAAGCTAACCCTTATTTTCGCAGTCTTCCTGATTCTCTCAGTTTCCACTCCAATTCTCACCATACAACCAGCACAAGCCCAAAACACAACCTATCTCGACAAGAGCTTCTCATGGGACTACGACGGGAAGCACTGGAACTGGAACCTAAGCATCCCGGCAGCACTCTACGACGCCTACAAATCAGTTCCTGTCTCAACCAGAACGCATGATGGACCCGCAGGCTACGGTTATCTCACAACCACCCAAGACTCCTACGTTAGGATGTTGGCGGAGAAACTAAACCAAACCACCACAGAATTAGGATACAATTCCTATGACCAAGTAAGCTTCGTTTTAGCATTCGTGCAGAGCCTCCCATACACCTCTGACAATGTAACGCAGGGCTACAACGAGTACCCACGGTTCCCCATAGAGACGCTGGTTGATGGAGGCGGTGACTGCGAAGACACCTCAATCCTCTTCGCTACAATCACTCTGCTTATGGGATATGGAACAGTTTACATTAACCCCACAAACCACTATGCCGTCGGCATCTTAGGCGACAACCTGAAGGGTACATACTGGGAGTACCCTGAAGCTTCAGGCCAAAAATATTACTACTGCGAAACAACTGGCGATGGATTCAAAATTGGGCAGATCCCAGACACTTATAGCGGCGCAAGCGCCTACA
>JAAYYI010000119.1 GCA_012515445.1 Candidatus Bathyarchaeota archaeon
ACTAACAAGCAATAGCTTTTTTTACTTTTTACCCATCCGACTAAACGCCCAAGTGCCAACGACAATCATTGCCAAATCGAACAAACCAACCACGGCAATGTCAACCGCCAGCGAATTCATCGGAACCCAAGCGGAACCCAGAATCACCGAACGCAGTGCATCAATACCGTAAGTCAGCGGATTAAACATCGCGGCAGTACGTAGCCACTCAGGCGTACCAGCGCCAGTAATAGGAAACAGCGCTCCACTTAGGAAGAAAAGCGGCAGGTTAACGAAAGTCTGCACGGCGCCAAAATTCTCTAAGCTGCCGATGAAGCTAGCGATTATTAAACCTAAACTCACCAAGCCGAATGTAATCAGCAGCATAATCGGCAAAGCCGCAAATAACGTCAACGGGTCAAAAGGTATGCCTAAAATGAAACCAAAGGCAAACACGATTACTCCCTGCAGCATAGCTGCCGTACTGTCCCCAAACATTTTACCTAAGAAGATCGTGAAACGCGATACAGGCGCCACAAGAACTTCTTTCATAAAACCGAATTCCTTATCCCATATCACGCTTACACCCATAAACATCGAGGTAAACAGAAGCGTTTGACCAATGATACCCGGAAAAAGGTACTGCTGGTACTCTATCCCCGGAATCGCTATGCGTGCACCGAAACCGGCTGCGAAGACAACCAGCCAGAGCAGCGGCTGAACAAAGCTGATAACAATCCGCGCTCGATCTCGCAGGAAACGCTTGATTTCACGAAGAATAAGTGTGTATAATGCACGTATTTCAGTCAACGTATAGTCCTCCTATGCGCAGCGGCTAAACCATGCAACTCTTTTGTTGTGTCCTCACGGATTGTGCGGCCAGTGTAATGCAGGAAAACGTCTTCAAGGTTAGGCCCCCTTGAAACCAGCGATTCAACATAAACGTTATTTTGAGAAGCGATCTCCATAATGCGGGGCATCGCTGCTTTCGCGCTGGGCACAGTTATCTCTAGGGCGCCATCTACAACTTTGGTTTTGTTTAGACCAAGCCATTTAGAGACAAGATGCGATAACTCCTCTAGGTTGTTCGCCCTAACAGTCACCACATCACCCTCCAAGTTTGCCTTAAGCTTCTCAGGAGTATCTAAAATGACGATTCGACCATGGTCCATAATGGCGATACGGTCAGAGAGCCGATCAGCCTCATCCATGTAATGCGTAGTCAAAACCACGGTGATGTCGTGGGCTTCTTTGAGTTCCTTAATGTACTTCCAGATGTGATCTCTGGTCTGCGGATCTAAACCCACAGTCGGCTCATCCAAAAACAAAATCTTGGGGTAATGAAGAAGTCCCCGCCCTAGCTCCAGCCTGCGACGCATACCACCCGAATAGGTACGGAGCAAATCGTCCGCCCTGTCCTCCAACTCAACCAGCTTTAAAATGCGATCCACCCGTTCCCTCTGCTCCGACGCGGCTACACCATAAAGGTTAGCGTGCATGTAGAGGTTTTCGCGTGCAGTCAAGCGGTCATCAATAGATGGATCCTGAAATACGATCCCGATGGATCTTCGCACTTTATTGGCTTCTCGAACCAAGTCAAAGCCACTAACGGTTGCAGTTCCAGAAGATGGCTTCAGAATCGTACAGAGCATAGATACCGTAGTGGTTTTTCCTGCCCCGTTCGGACCTAGTAAACCGAAGATTTCTCCTCGTTCAACCGCGATTTCTAGGTCATCGACTGCTTTGAAGCTGTTATAGGCTTTTGTAAGATGATGAGTCTGGATAGCGTATGGCATTATTTTTCGTCTGTACTGATGGAAATAATCGGCAGATTTAAGGATATTCGCAGTTTTCCACCTAAATATATATTAAAAATTTTTAAGGCACTCTCGCATGCTTGATTGCAGCTGAAGCGGTATGTTAGACATTATCTCGATGTGGCGTCACCCGAAGATGATAGCCTACTTCGCAACCACAACTGCACTTTACGCGGTACTGCTCTATCCGGTATCACAGTTCTCCCTCTTCGGATTGCAAGCAGACTATCTACGCATCGCCATGTTTATCCCCGCCTCTTTTGCCTTCCTCTTCGGGCCAGCCGCTGCATGGGGGACAGCAGTTGGCAACTTGATCTTCGACGCCGCCTCAGGCAACGGTTTAACATTAGCAAGCGCCTTTGGATTCGTCGGCAACTTCCTAATCGCCTACATACCATACATGCTCTGGAGTAAAGTAACCAGCGATCAACCAGACATGAGAAGCATCAAGAAGCTGGCGCTGTTTATGGCACTGATAGGAGCCTCCTGTACAATCTGTGGTTTAATAATCGGCTGGGCACTGCTATATCTCTTCCAGTTGCCGTTTGTGATGACTACTTTCACGATTATCGGCTCAGACACGCTTTGGGCGATCCTTTTAGGGCCAGTAGTGTTGGCGGCAAGCTACCGATACTTAAACAAGCGCAAGCTGCTCTACCTAGACATAATGCAGATAACACCGAAGCCTTCATTAAGCAAAAAAAGGGTACTCGCTATCGGCGTCTTTGTAGCGTCGGCTGCACTCTGCTTTGTAATCCCAGCATACCTCAATGTAGATGCAACAGTTCTACTTCCCTTTGTCGCGTCAGCATTCATCGCGTTGATAGCAGCATGCAAATAAAAAAGGCTCAGGGGATTATGCTTTGTTAACCATTTCAGCAATCGTACCTGCGACTGCCCTTCTGTCCAGCTTGGGACGCCAGAACGCAGCAATTCTGTCAGGATCATAAAAGCCGCTATCCCACTTCGCTGCATCCGCTACTAAAGACGATAAGAAACGTTTTTGGCTGAAATCCGAAGAGACAGTACCAGAGAAGCCTTCTGCCGCCAAATACTGGAAACTCTCAACAGGAGTACCCACAACAGAGCAGCCCATACACAGAGATTCACCTACCGCTATACCAAAGCTTTCCCAACGTGAAGGAGCAAGGAACATTTTGGCGCCTGCAAGAAGACACCTAATTTTTTCTCGTTCCACGAAACCGGGAAGTTGGAATCTATCCGTGATATCCTTCGGGTAAGCACTGACAAGTTTTTCGAGTAACTCTTTGCCAGAACCGAAAATAATAGCAGTATATTCCGGCCTCATTTTTAGAAAGCTGGCAACTGTCTTAACTAGATTAACCGTATTTTTCTGAGGAATATCATGCCATCGACCGTAAGAAATTATGACATTCGTCTTCTTTTGAAGAGGCGCATCCATGAAGTCAGGGGTTACGGGGTCAGGGACAAAATAGGTCTTTTTAGTTAAGTCCTGTCGTCCCCACCAGTTCAAGAAGTAGTTCAAATTAGCAAGCGCCGCTGGGCTCTCAATGATGACGCCGTCGGATAACTCAATCTGTTTTATCCGGCCAAGTGCAGCTGCTATAGCACGTTTATGCAGAAACTTGAATGGAATGTTATATGTAACGCGGCTTTTGAAGTTACGAAATGATTTGGCTTCGGAAAGAGGGATTCTAAGATACACTGGATGAAGTGGCCAACCGACGTGTCCATCGCTGTCGATTTTGATTATGGCTTTTTTGCCGCTGGCTTTGATTTTCTGCAGCATCGGCATGTACTGGGCGCCAAGCCAAGTGTAGGATACAACTGCATCTGAACCATCCGCAGCCCAGAATGTCTTTTGGGATAGCTGGTCCCATTCTGTTTTGCATATCGGAAACGGAGCCTTATAGTCAGCTAATTCGCCCTTGTGGAGTGTAATAAGTTCGGTTTGGGTTCCGATGTCCTGTAAACCCAGTGGGATTTGACCTGGATCTTTGGTTTCATGTAACGGTTCGTATGCATCCATGAACACAGCGATCTTCATAGTAAACCACAATATAGTTACCTATTAGACAGCGACTTATACGCTGTATCTAACATGCTTACCTAATAATGGTAACTATCGTGCCGAATTCGAGGTTCAACAGGCTTTGGGACAAAAGTAGTTTGAGATATTTTCCTCGTTTTACCCTTTGACTGATTGTTAAGATAGGGAAGATATGTTTTTTGTAATCTAGAGTCGCATGAAAGAGGACTATGATAAGCTTATAAC
>JAAYYI010000120.1 GCA_012515445.1 Candidatus Bathyarchaeota archaeon
ACCCATACTCTACGGGTACGTTGAACACCAGCATAGTGAAGCCGGCGACACCTAGAACGCTGAAAATGAAGCCTAAAATAGCCAGCAGAACACTTTTTGGGCTGTTAGTTAATACCTGCCGTATATTCAGGTTCATGCCGCCGTCAAACATGATGTAAGTTAAAGCGAAAGCAGCAACAAAAGGCGCGAAACTCCCGATTAAAGATGGATTAAACACACCCAGAATTGGACCGCAGATGATACCTATGAATATGAGGATAAGCATATCGGGAATGCCTGTTTTCTTGAAAAGGTAATTGGCTGAAAAACCAATTATCACTATCAAACCGCAAACGAGCAAAGCCACCGAGACTGTATCTACCAAGGGATATCCAATCTGGATAAACAATCGATGATCATTTAGACTTTTCTATAATTTCGACAACTGTCAAAAAAATTATGCTCTCATAACATTTTATAAGCCCATCACCTTCTCCTTGTGGCGGTGAAAGATTTTGGGTGAAAGTGAAACCAGAGCCCCACCAGAGCGGGTTCCATTAGAGAAAGTTAACGATTACATGTGGCGAATCCCCAAGTACAAACCGGGCATGCAGGTTCCAGGCATGATATTCGCCAACCAAGCACTGCTGGAAAAGATGCAGCAAGACCGCACACTCTGGCAATGCAGCAACGTCGCAAACTTGCCGGGCATCTACAAACACGCCGTTACACTCCCAGACGGGCATGAAGGCTACGGGTTTCCCATCGGCGGAGTCGCGGCGACAGACTCGGAAAACGGCGTAATCAGCCCAGGCGGCGTCGGCTACGACATCAATTGCGGCGTACGCCTACTCGCAACCACAATTAGTGACCAGGACATAAGACCTAAACTTGGGCCACTCGCAGAAACCATATTCAGAAACGTCCCATCAGGGCTGGGAAGCAAGCGCAAAGACTTCACGGTATCAAAAACCGACCTGGAAAGTCTCGCCGTCGAAGGCGTCCAGTGGCTAATCGACCGGGGACTAGGCTGGGCAGAGGATGCCAAGCACTGTGAAGAAAACGGACATATGAAAAACGCTAACCCCGACAAAGTAAGCAACACAGCCAAAAGCCGAGGACTAAATCAAATCGGCACCCTGGGCAGCGGCAACCACTTCCTAGAAATCCAGCGTGTGGACAAAATCTTCAATCCAAAAACCGCTAAAGCCTTCGGATTAACACATGAAGGCCAAGTAACCGTTATGATTCACTGCGGCAGCCGAGGCTACGGCCACCAAGTATGCAGCGACTACCTCCAAGTCATGGAACGCGCAGTAGGCAAATACAAAATCAGCCTACCAGACCGTGAACTCGCCTGCGCCCCCGGAAGCAGCCAGGAAGCGAAAGACTATGTCGAAGCCATGGCATGCGCAGTCAACTACGCTTTCTGCAACCGCCAAGCCATCATGCACTGGGTACGACAGAGCTTCCAGCAGGTCTACAATCAGGACCCGGAGAAATTCGGCTTAAAACTAGTCTACGACGTAGCACACAACATCGCCAAGCTGGAAACCCACGACGTCGGCGACGGAGTGCAGAAGAAGGTTTGGGTGCACCGCAAAGGCGCAACCAGAGCTTTCCCCGCAGGCCACCCAGACGTTCCGGAGGACTACAGAAGCGAAGGCCAACCTGTTCTTATCCCGGGCAGCATGGGCACAAGCAGCTGGGTACTCGTAGGCACACAAAAGGCGATGGAACTTACCTTCGGTTCAACAGCGCACGGAGCAGGCCGCATGATGAGTCGCGCAGCCGCTAAGCGCCAGTTCTGGGGCGGAGACATCAAAACCGCCATGGAGAAACGCGGCATTTCAGTCCGCGCAGCCAGCGCACAGGTGTTAGCGGAGGAAGCGGATCCAGCCTACAAGAACGTGGACATGGTCGCGGAAGTCAGCCACCAACTCGGCATAGCAACCAAAGTGGCGCGTTTGACGCCGCTGGCAGTCGTAAAAGGCTAAACTCAGCCTTTCTCTTTCTTTTCAGCCCGACTTTCAGAATACATTTTTAGCACGCTGTTTAGGTAGCAGGCTAAAACCAGACTGTATCAACTGAAAATTAATATCCCTAAAGAAATAATCAGAAAGTAACCAAACAAACTGTTTTATCGGTGAAATCGGCTTGAAGGACGAATGCGGCATCTGCAAAAGAGTCATGCGAACAACCTACATGCGGCAGTGCCAACGCTGCAAAAAGCTTTTCTGCAAAAGCTGCATGACCCCCGACGTAGCCACAGGCGACCCCAACGCCATGCTGTGCCTGCACTGCGCCAGAAAAATCGTCTCGCCCAAATCTATCTCGCCATACGTTGGCTTGGAGAACCACCTGAAGTTCCGCGCAGCCTTCACCGACCTCGTAACACTCAAGTTCGCCCGAATCGACGGCTTAATCGGCACCAACCTCCCGATGGCGGCTTACCGTGACCCACTCTGGTGGAGCAACGCCTCAAGCAGCATCCACGCGAAGGCTTGGCTGAACGCCGGCTGGGAAGTACAGGACGTCAACTTCAAAGAGGGCACCGTCACCTTCAAAAAAGT
>JAAYYI010000022.1 GCA_012515445.1 Candidatus Bathyarchaeota archaeon
ACACCCAGACCTTCACCTAAACCGGCACCAACCCCCGGCGAAACCCAGATACCCAGCAGAACTGAAGTGAACCCGAATATAGTTACCGAAAACGAAAGTATCACAACTGGCGCCTTAGCTTTGGCTTCTATAGCTGTTGCGGTTGGTGCAGCGTTAGTTGTGAAGAGAAGACAACGCTTTGACGGCTCTGACGAGATAGAGCTAGAAAGCATCTAGCTTTTATGGCCTTTTTTAGGGTCCCCTTTGCTGTTGCTAATTATCGTTTGCTGTGATCATGTTAGCCCTTAATTTAGAAATAATCGATACTGCACGCGAACGGCTGCGTCTCTGCAACCCGCACTTCTTTACCGCTCAACAAGTCATCCAAGGCGTTCCGCAAATCATTAACCTCAACCTTCTTTGGATCCCTTGAATCATCAATTCTCCCCCGATACCTGAGTCTGCGATCCCTATCCAAAACGAAGGCATGTAAAGTAACGAGGGCACCATAACTCTTAGCTACTTTTTGATCTTGATCTTTCAGATAGGGAAAGTTGAGTTGACGTTCATTAAAGACTTCCACCATTTTCCCAAGTGATTCAAGGGAAAGAAGTACTGGTTATCTGAGTTTATCCCCACAAGCTGGGCATCCTTACTTTCATAGTCATTTTGGATTGCCTTCAACCGGTCAGTATAGACTCTTGCTGTTGGACAACGGTTAGCTAGAAAGATTAAAACAACAACTTCCTTATCATTGAAGCTTGAAAGAGAAAACAGTTTTCCATCAATGTTAGGTAGGCCCTCAAAATAGGGCGCCTGCTCACCAATACCAAACGGGTACTTTATCTCAAAAACCGCGCTCAAGGCAAATCAGACTTCGATTACTTGAATTTGTCTGGAAACTGTTTAACGATACCATCTGATAATGCATCGGCTAAAACCATGATTTCAGTGTATATTTCATCGAATTTCTGGATATCTTCCTCCCATTTACCAGTCAACCGTGCAACGGCTTCTTCCTTAGTTATTTTAAGATGCAGACTCAATAGGTCTGTCACGTCTTTTTTGGGCCAATTAGGGTT
This sequence comes from Candidatus Bathyarchaeota archaeon, assembly GCA_012515445.1. Lineage (GTDB taxonomy): Archaea > Thermoproteota > Bathyarchaeia > Bathyarchaeales > Bathycorpusculaceae > Bathycorpusculum. The sequence goes on from JAAYYI010000022.1 coordinate 1,062, forward strand.
AGCACCTAAAAGGAAGGCGGCGATTTGGTTGGCGTTTTCTGTCCAGCGTTTGTCTGCTTCTCCAAACTTCGCTTGATCACCAGTCTTTGCTGCCGCAACTAGTTCCACAGCAATTTTTATGTGCTCTTGCAGTAGCTCCGTTAATTTTTTTCCTGCCTCTTGTCCATAAAACGGTACAATGGCATTTCCGATGTCTTCTTGGTTCTTGAGTAATCGTGTTGCGGTCGCTTGTGCATCTTGGAGTGCTGCAATTGCCGAGATGATGTAGCAACGGGTATAGACAACGTGGTCTGACCACAGCCTTCGCATAGCTAGTTTTAATGATGTACTTGCTGACATGAGAAAACCTCTGAATTGAAGCTTACTTAATCATTTGTTGGCGTATCAGAGTAGCTACACTAGTTTGCCTATCAGTTGAATTATGGCGTCACGTATTTTTGGGGTCGCGAGTCGAATTCTAGCTTGCAGACTGGTCCGCAGAAATAGTATGTTTTTCCTTTGTAGTTCGATTTGTACTTGGTTGTTTTCTCATCGATTTCCATTCCACAAACAACATCTGTAACCAAATTTAATCACCATAAGTTTCAGCTTAACAGCGGCGCCTGCATCTGCTTAGTTGGCTCCAACAATTTTTTGAGAGTCAAACAGTTGCGTGGTGCATTCGCATCGAAATCGTTATTAAAGTAACATAGCACTTTTTGGGCGCCCTGCTGATTGATTCTCTCAGCCCACCTCGCCAATTCCTCGTCTGGATAATAGTGTTCGTACCATCTGTCCTTGCCATGGAACCGTAAATAAACGGCGGGTCCTGTCCATACGAGGTTTTCCGGCAGTTCTGAAGCCGAGACACTGCAGAATACAATGCCTCGGTTATCCATGTAATCGTAGACTTCGCTGTCCCACCAGCTCTCATGCCTGAACTCAAGCACATTCGTCACCGACGGGATCAAGCTGAGCAGCGATTGTCTGCAGTAAATCCATATTTTTATGAACCATCGGAGGCAACTGGAAAAGAACGCAAAGTAGTTTCTCCTTTAGTAAATGAGCAAGCCCGTAAAAGCTGGCTGTGTACTGCTCTGTTACTCTAAACTTGTGCAGATGAGTGATTATTCTGTTAGCTTTAACGGCGAAAGTGAAGTCGCTTGGGGTTTTGGTGTACCAGCCTTCGAGTAGCTTCTGGCTTGGATAGCGGTAGAAGGTGTTGTTTAGTTCAAGCGAGTTAAAGAATTGTGTGTAATAGTGCAGCCAGCGGGTTTTAGGTAGCTTTTCTGGGTAGAATTTGCCTCGCCAGTGATTGTAATAGAAGCCTGAGCAACCAAAAAAATAGTCGGCCATTTAGAATGCTCTCTTAATTCGAAGTGACAAAAAAGTTCTCTAATATCGTTTTGTGTCAACAAACCGCGCCAACAACCACTTTAACTGACCTCTCTCCGCACATTAAAGGTCGCTTGGTAAGCTGCCTTAAAAGCGAAAATAGACCAATTGGCATCCGTGAACCATCCATGACTCAAACAGAAACCGTCTACGAAGAAGACCTCTTGGTATCGCTTACCTTCCACAACTTTTCTGCAGAAATGCTGAAGGAGTTCGCGCAGAAAATCGTTAAGCCCTACTTCCGCGGCAATATGAATGAGGCGATACGTTGCCTGATGCAGAAAGCCATCGACGAGGAAAGCCTAACTGCGCAGGCAATAGACCTCAGGAGCAGGTAAACCCTAAAAAATCCGCTTTCTCTGCGCAAGTTCTTATATTCCTCAGTGGAGCCATATCTGCATCGATAATCTATGGCGCACTTACTCGACCCACTCCAAGTCAAAGGCATTACTCTTCGCAACCGTATAGTAATGCCTCCGATGCAGTCTGGTCGAGCGTCATTCCAGGGTGAAGTCACAGACAGACTGATTAATTTCTATGTCCGCCGCTCGCCAGCATTGGGTTTACCCATCGTGGAACACTGCTATGTTTCTGCACTCGGAAAGATCGGGCCAAAACAACTTGGCATCTACAGCGACGCACTGATTCCGGGCTTTGAGAAACTCGCCGCTGGGATTCACTCGGTAGGAGCCCCTGCTGTGGTACAGATCAGCCATGCAGGCGCTGTGGCAACCAAAAAAGTCATCGGCGAAACCCCGGTAGGTCCTTCGACACGTGATAAAACTCGTATGCTGGAAAAAGAGGAAATCCACCAGTTAGTCGACGACTATGCAGATGCAACTGACCGCGCTGTAAAAGCCGGCTTTGATGGAGTTGAGTTGCATGGAGCCCACGGCTACTTGCTCTGCCAATTCTTTACTCCCCTGCTGAATAAACGCAGTGACGAATTTGGAGGATCGCTTGAGAATCGTATGCGTTTCCCTCTTATGGTTACGGAGAAGGTACGTAGGCGACTTGGCAAGGATCGGCTACTGCTATACAGGGTTGGCGCAGACGATTTAGCGCCTATGGGAACACACGTTGAAGACGCTGTTGTTTTTTCCCAGAGGCTCCAAGAGGCAGGAGTGGATATACTGGATGTTTCCGGCGGTATGTGCGGCAGCGAACCCAGACAACTATCGCAGGTGAGAGGCTACTTTATACCACAAGCCGAGGCAATAAAGCGGGCAATCACTGTACCGGTGATCGGCGTAGGCGGAATAACCGAGCCAGAGTTTGCAGATAAACTCGTACGCGAGGGTAAAGTGGATTTGGTTGCTATAGGAAGGGCGTTGCTACATGATAACGAGTGGCCCCAGAAAGCAGTCCAAGCATTAAGCCGTTGAGCGGTTAGTGTATAGACGGGCTGCGATGCACACATCAATATACTGTTTATACGCATACTTGACGCTAAGGTGCAAAGAATGCCACATCAGAAACCCTCAAAGCTTGAACTCTACGTTGAAATACTTCGTTCACTTGAGAAGCTGCAATCATCAAACATTTTATCGATACAAGAAGCCACGAACATCGAGCAGGCATTCCTCAGACGTGCCATGAGCTTTCTTGAAGCACAGAACCTAGTACGCAGAGAAAGCGTTCAAAACGAGACATTCTACATGACTACTCCCAGGGGCGACCGCGTCAGCAGATACTTCACTGCGAGCCCCCAACCAGAGCAGCCAAATGAGAACCCGCTAAATAGACTCGCGTAAAAACGAATTCTACTCTGTGGATTTTACTTTTTTGCGATGGTTAAGATATAGAACCACAATGCAGCCTACAACTGTCACAGCTACAAATACTGGCCAAAGCCAGAAAGGTAAAAGCGAGGAGCCGCCGCTAAGCTCAGGGTCGGTTTCGTAGGTAAAAGTAACCTTCGCCGAAGTAGCGAGTGAATTTTCGAAGTATACCTGATAGTTTCCTTCTTGCGCCGCCACGAAACTAAAGCTTGCTGTGCTATCGACTAAGCCGAGGTTTCTGATTAGTGAGCCGTTGGCGTCGCTCACCCAAACCCGGACGGTTGCGGTGGTCGATAGTGAACCGTTAAATGTGGTATCTGCAGGCAGGTTGAAGGTGATCTGGTATGTTGTGTGGGTTACGGTAAAGGTCTCCGTTGTTGAAGCCTGCGCTGATAGCAGCAGTGACGAGGCGGCGAGCAGAAGAGTTAATGCCGTTAACGCGATAAGTCTTGTTTTCATGTTGTTTACCCCGTTTTTCTATTATTGAGTGAGCTTTGTCTCTATTAATAGATCGCATTATTCACGCCAAATCTTAAGGTGATATATAGCTACGTGGCGGGGCAGTTATCGCTGAAACAGGTCTGCCTTTCTCACAGTAATCCACTCCCTTATCAGTAGATCAAAAACTCGTCTGTTTAAAAAAATCGAACTTGTGGTGTCGCCATAACCAACCGGTAACCCAAAACAGCTTTAGAATTAAAAAAGCAATTCTCTGCTAAAAGTTATAGAAGATGAAGTAGCAGGGGAGCACCCTCTTCTTCCTCTAATTAAAAAAATATTTGCGCCAAAGGCGGATTGTGGCTTGGAGGTTGCCACAAAGACCGCCTGTTTTTAGTTCTTTAATTTGAATGTTTCAAATGCTGGTTTAGGTGGCTTCTGGTAGACCCTTGTTATGTAATCCAGCGCTTGGAATTTTTCTGCCGGTTCACCTGAGAGGATCTCTGATTTCCCAGTTATCATGTATCCGCCGTCACGTAGCGCGCGGTAAAAGTTCATGTGGATGTGATGTTGGCCTTCTTTACTGAAGTAAATCATTACGTTTCGACAGAGAATCAAATCAAAGTTCACATGCAGGGATGCCTGGTTTAGGTCGAATCGTTCGAAACGTATAACGGATTTAACGAAGTCTTTAACGATCCAGCTGTCGCCTTCATGAGTAAAGTATTCATCTATCATCTTCGGCGATACTGTGCTGATCTGTCGTGGACCATAAGCGCCACGTTGAGCCTTCGCCAGGGCGTCCCTGTCAATGTCAGAGGCAATTATCCTAATAGGATGATTTGCTAACCGCTTGCCAAATATCTTATTTACCAAAATAGAAAGTGAATATGGCTCTTCACCGGTTGCGCATCCTGCGCTCCAAATCTTAACCGGATTCTTCGACAAAAACAGTTTAGGCAATAGTTTATGCTCTAAATACTCATAAACATCCAAATCGCGGAAGAATGTGGTATAGTTAATAGTTAAGTCATTAAGCAGGTTAGTAAACTCTGCCGGATTCTTCCTCAGGTAAATAATGTAGCGTGCATAGGTTGCCGAACCGGTTGCTCGTAACCGTATCTCAAAACGACGCTTAAGGTATTCATCGCGGTAGCCAGAGCAGTCTAACCCTGCAGATTCAGCTATCATACGTTTTACTTTCTGGAAAGCGCTATTCTCCAGATAGTTAGTAAGTTCCGCCGATTTTGACTGCTCTAGCACCACGAAATCCCCCACAATATCTATGTTCTTAGATACCCATCATACTTTTTGACTTCTCAACTAAGAGGTTCTTTAGCTCCTGAGTTGGGAATATGATTAGTATACATTTTGCATCTGTGCCATTACGCATGAAGCGAGTCTCGAAGACCAAAGCACTCTCTGAATCTATCGATTGCTTGATCAGGAAGTTGTCGAGTATCGCGTCAAATCCATCGGTAACTGTCTCTGGCGTTGACGGCAACAGTGTTAACCCAATGAAATCTGAAATCGATGTTAGGAATGAACCGATTAAGATGTTGCCTAGTTCCTGAAGTGCTGAAGTCTCCATTGCTGGATCAAGCTCTTCAACTGAACCGCACATATTCATCATGGCAGCGATCTTTCTAGCTTCCATTTCCTCAAAAGTTAGCAAGATATCCATACCATACTTTTCATTTAAGTGCAGATAGATTGCAGTCGTTGGTCTGTCATGCAAGTCATAGAATCCGGGCAGCAAGTGAGGTTGTAGCGTGTGTATTTTCGGTACACTGATCGTTATCGTTTCCTGCAGAATATCAGAAAGCGATGTGGCCGCATGACCTGCACCTATGCTTCCCAGTTCTAAGAGAATGCCCAGATCAATCTCTGAATCCTCTTGAACAGCGCTGGATGCAACTTCGATTCTTTCTTGTGTGTTTATCATAGTTTTCTTATCTCTCCGTTATGTAACCGAACGATTATGATACCAGAGGCAAGGTTGAAGGAAATTCTTCGACCGTGTGAACCGCCAACATCTTCACTGATAAGTCGAATCCGATGCCGCTCAAGAGCTTCTTTTGTAGCCCGAATGTTCTTGGCACCTATATCTAACCCGTTCGCTAAGGTACTTGCGAACATGTTAGCGCCACCAGCAATCTTTGCTGAAAGCCTGTTCTCCGACTTAGTAATTTCACGTATGCCCTTAACAAGGGCATCGACAGCTGTATCCGCATACTTTCCTGGAAGAGGTTCTTGTAAGCCAAGGCTGGATTGTGGCAGCATAATGTGAGCTAACCCCCCACATTTACGAATCGAATCATACAGGCAGATACCTATGCATGATCCGACGCTTGTAACAAGCTCGACAGGTCTGCTTTCCACTTTGAATCCAGCCATGTCCACTCGAACCTCTTCCAGGTGCGGATGTGTGTATATTGTGTTAGTATCTACTACGATTTGATGCTCTACCTGTTGACAGGCACCTATGCGCTTTGCCATGGCTAATCCTGCATCTTTTACTGGGTTGCCTTCGGGTAGAGACAGCACAGATTATTCCTCAAGCGTATTTAGATAGGACTTCAAGGACTTTCTGTGGCTGGAATGGTTTAATGACGAAATCTTTAGCGCCGGACTTTAGAGCCTCAGCAATTAAAGCTTGCTGACCCATTGAACTGCACATAACAACCTTCGCAGCTGGATTAACAGCAACGATTTGCTTGAGTGCTTCAATGCCATCTTTTGCTCTTGGACCAGGCGGCATAATGATATCCATTAAGACTAAGTCAGGATTGTTATTCTGAAACTGTGTAATCGCGTCGTCGCCATTGCCGGCTTCAGCGATTACCTCGTGGCCAGCCTGAAGTACGATCTTCTTTTGTACCGCTCGCATGAAGGAAGCGTCATCCACTATCATTATTGTTCCCATATCAGTTTGCCTCTTGATATCGTAAATCTTGCGATAAGATATAAAAGGCTTGTGTATTATTGCGTCATGTTTTTCGGCGCGTGATATCTGCGTTTTTGTATGGGTATTCGGCGGGTATTTAATGGCGGTTTATTGTTTGATGTATTTGGGGTCTATTTCTTCTTATTTTATTGGTTTTTAGTTATAGTTTTCTCTTGCATAACCAGTATATTGAGTAGTACTAAATAACGCTTATAATGCTGGTTGCAACCCCTGTAGCGTTGTAGGCGACATAGAGTATGGTATATGGCCATCAGGGACTAAAAGAGAAAGAATCAGCGAGCCGAATGCAAGAAGTCACCTCGCTAAAGCAGGATAAATTTAAAGTTACCGTAGAGCTCGACAAAGAGCGTCCGATGTCCACTTCACCTCTCTACAACAAGTACAACATTCAACGCTTTGACTTGCACCCTAACTATAGCTTCTCCCACCTCGACGATATGATTCCTAAGGGTACACCCGAATACCTCGATCACGGCTTGAACTACGTTGAACGCATTACACGTGCGCTTTACTACTTTAAGCAATGCAGCTTAATTGGTCCATCAGGCACAGGTAAAACCCACATCGTCTACTTGGTGGCGGAGTTAACTGGTTTACCTATCTGGGAGGTCAACTGCGGTTTATCAACCAGCAGCTTCGACTTAATCGGCAGATTCATCGGACTTGGCAAAGAAAACTGGGTGGACGGGCTTTTAACTCAGTGGCTGCGTAAAGGCGGCATCATGTACCTCGACGAAGCCAACATGATGAAGCAGGACGTTGCTACACGACTCAACCCAGTGCTCGACACTCGAGGGCACCTTGTGCTTAACGAGAAAGACAGCGAAGTTATCGAACGCCACAAGTACGGTTACATGATCATCTCCATGAACCCAGCCACAGCTGAATTCAGTGGTACAAAACCGCTTAACGCAGCCATGCGTCGTCGTATGGCCGTATGGATTAACTTCGACTTCCTCTCAGTCGGCGAAAAGATTTCACCTGACGAAGTGGATATGCTGCGTAAAAGAACAAAAGTTTCGCAGGAAGTCGCATATGGAATTATCCAGGCTGGTGCAGAACTTAGGCGTCAGTATAAAGCTGGTGACTTGCCTTATGGTCCCTCATTGGGTGACTTGATTAACTGGGGCACACTGGTTTTCGACGGCATGACTCCGATGGATGCGGCGGAGGAGACAATCATCGGCTTAACAAGCGATAACGTTGAAGTACAGGCAGATGTCCGCAGAATTCTCGAGGCGGTTTTTGTTAAAAACTAAGAAGCGGAGCAAACGCTTTGGGTTTTATCGATTACGCTTGGGCTGCTTCCCTGCAGAAGGATAATACCAAAGTTAAAATCTTACAGGATGAAACGATAGATCAGCCGTTATTGCTAAGCGATAATTTCGGTTTCACCATTAAACTGCCCACGGTGCGCATACAGAAAGATAAATCCATATCTTTTCTAGGGGTCAAGTTCAGCGGCGATAACGCCGGCAAATCGAAGGTTGGTCGTGTTTTCCGTGCTTCAGTGATGCATTTAACAACGCACACATTAGCGCCTTTTTCGAAAGACCGAATCGTCATTAGCCCCAGTGACGGAATAGTTACTGCTTACGCAAAGTCTCTGGTAAACGATGTGTACCTAAACGCGTACATTCAAGCATGGTACCCTGATCGTTTGTTCGATATTGCATACGCCAACGCGTTAGCTTACCAGAGAATCAAGCCATCCGACCACATTTTTACCACTTCAACTAAGCTTATGGCTGCACTGTTAACTCAGTTCTATGTGGGTGCGATGAAGAATTCCCCTGGCGTTGAAGAAGAGAAGGTGGTTACTAAGCTTCATGGGGATTTGATGGCGCTGAAGGAGAAGTTTATGGGTACTATTGCGGGGGATGAAATCAATGTTAACGAAGTTTTTGATGAAAACGTTAAGCTCATCAAGGAGTCGCTTGAACCGTTCGGTCCGTTTTTGGAGTCTCCTTCCTTTAAGCATACTGAGAGCATTGGACGCTGCAGTATATACAGCGAATTAGAAGGTGAACCGATGAGCGTCGAGGACTTTGAGGGCTTATTCGTGCAGTCTTTGATGGCTATGGGCGGCGATGTTCCCACGGTTGATCATATCGAGCAGTTATGGCGTATTGAGCAGGAAGCTGAGGCGCTGCAGGCTTTCAACTCTGACTATTACCAGAAAGAACGTGATAAAAAGATCCTTTCAAAGATACAGCCATATCTTAGTTTAACACGGTTCAAATCGATTTCTATTCCGGAGGAAGACTACACTCAGTATTTGAGGGCTAAAACTCATGTTCAGGGTACAAGTCGCCGTGTGCTCGATATCCTGCGTTCAGTGTACAATTATCTGGATGAGGAGCCACGTCAGGAGATGGGTATGCTTGATTTGGCTGCGGTTATTCAGTCGTTGGCGGCGAATAAACCTGCGACAGACGTTTTCAACTTGGATCAGTATCTGCAGCCGAGTTTTGCGTGGTCGCTTATTCTTGATGTTAGTCGCAGTATGCAGGTTAAGGGTGAGTTTGGGCGAGGTTTAGCGATTGCCGTGGCTGAAGCTGCTAGGGAGTTAATGATTGATCCGACATCTTGGACTTTCTTTGCTTTCAGCGACCGATTCTACATCTTAAAAGACAGCACCGAATCCTACTCCAAACGCACAAGATCGCGGATCGGCGGCTTGAAATTCGACGGCTTAACCTACATTCCTGACGCGATTGCGATAGCTGGTAAAATGCTTGCTAAACGCTTCGAAGAGCAAAGGGTGCTTGTCGTAATTTCTGATGGCTGGCCTTATGGTTACGCTAACATGCCTCTGGCGCTGAAAGAGTCAGTGGACAACTTGGTACGCAAAAACGTTATCGTTATCGGTATCGGCGTGGAAACCGAGCGTATGGGCAACTTTTTCCATTTGCATTCCTCTATCTATACACCGAAGGATCTTGTCAAGAAATTCGCAACAGTTTATGCTCATGCATCCGAGAAAGGCCTTGAAGGCGATAGCTAACGCGTGATTTTTTCTCTATATCCCCTTATTTATACTCTCAATAAACGCTGACTGATTAATCGTCTGAAGCTGCATCTGATGGTCTGTTGCGTTTGGGGGTTGTGTGGTTGTAGGCAGGTTTTCGGTGCTTCTATGCGTTTGTGCCGCGGGCTTGCTTGTTTTGGTGTCTTGGGAGTTTCTGTTGCTCTCAAGCTACCTCCCTCCCCTTATATACCTGAATTTTACCTCTATTTTATACACTATGCTTTTTCTCGATTTCCATGTTTACTCTTCCATGCTCGCCTGTTAAGCGATAGAAAGTTTCATTAACCTAGTGTACAAAATA
>JAAYYI010000121.1 GCA_012515445.1 Candidatus Bathyarchaeota archaeon
ACCAAAAAGACAAGAAAACCATCGTATACAACTTAAAAAACAACCCAAAACAAAAAACCAACCTTTTCCACAACCCAAAACTGGGATAGTACACAACAGAAAAAACCACACCCACAAAACAAAAAAAGCCCAACTACAAACAACACAATTTTTTGATCCACTGATAAAGGCAAAATAGGCAAATGCCCAAGGCTTTGTGAAAACCTACTTTCTGGGCAGCCTACGCCACAATACTGCTAATCCCACCGCTAAAACAGCAATCGCCATAGCCATAACTGCAATAACGATTTGCTCCCAGCTAAGTGTTGGCCAATTTCCCTGTGGTGTATTTTGATGATCTTGCGGTGTTACCTGCGGCATGGTTGGGTCTATTGTTGGCTTAGTCGTTGGGTTGTTAGTCGGTTCAGCAGTGATTATGGGCGCTGGTGTTGTAACTGAAGCTGTTCCCTGTTCGACTGTGACTTCGCCGCTGCCCAACGTTATTGTCTGTATATCACTATAGCTGCTACTGACAGTGTAAAAGCGATATGAACGAAGACCATAAGTGAAATCGTAGTCGTCATAACCCCATAGGGCTCGAACTTGAAAGGACACTTTAGTTCCATCGGGCAGACCAGCGATTTGTGATGTAGCCCCCGGGGCGCCAGGGTAACTCCCTCCAAGGAAGTAACTGAATAATGTGGTTGATGAGCTAGAATTTTGGGGGTAGAATGCTCCTTCGCCGTTGTTTTCTGTCCACTGCTCAGTGTATTGGCCTTTAAAGCGGATGTTGTATCGAAGGGAGTTTTGTCCGTCTGTTGTGACTGGCTGGTTTGTGATGGTAATGTCGAGTGTTTTCCATTCGTAGTGTGTGCCGCCGTGAGATGTTGTTACTCCAGTGAACTGGTTGGTTGTGTAGGTAGTTGGTTCATCGTATGCGTGGTTTACTATAGCTAACGTGAATTGGGGGATGGCTGGGGTGAAGGTGGCCTCAACCGGCTGGAACGCCATTAGAGTTGAAGCTAGTAATATGATTATCAATACTGCGAAAGCTTCTTTCACTGTCATGCTCTTTTTCTCCGTGACAGTACAAGCGCAACTGCTAGGACAGCAATTATACCGCAAGCCGCAGCTAAGGCGATGTCTTTCCAGTAGACCCCCGAGAAGACGTTTGCTTGTGTATCTGGTTGGCTGGGTGTCTCTGTGGGGTCTATTATGGGCTCGGCTGTAGTAGGGTTTAATGTCGGAGCAGGTGTAAGCGTAGGCTGGATTGTGTCATTCGAGTCATGCGGTATCGGATTTGGCGAAGTTGTGATTGTCAATTCGTTGGTTCCGATAGTCAAGGTCTCCATGGGACTCCAGTCACCTGCTGTCCCTACAAAGCTGTAGTAGCCGTCTCCAGCGTAGTCTATGTGACCCTCTATAGCCTGCATTTGAAAGTCAACTGGGCTACCAATAGTGGGCTTATTTTCGCTGAACAGAAAGGCTAGCGTGAACTATTTTTCCGTGTAATCTGAGGTGGATTGGGAAATCTGTGGTCTTTCATCTGTGAAACTGTAGAATGTACTGCCGTATCTTACGGTGCCGCCGCCCGCTTCCGAGAAGGGGTAATAGCGCCAATCAGTTCCAAAGTGTCCTCTATAGCGGAAGTTAAAGTACCGGTTGATGACGTTACCGTTTGAATCATTATATGAGGTGAAGGGCTGGTTTCTGATTTTGAAGAGTACAGATTGTTGGTCTACATGGTAGCCGTTATTGTTACTCATGTTTCGCCCAGAGAATTCATCTATACGGTAAGTTGATGGTATGTCGTATGAGTAATCAACGTAGCTTGCAGTGAATTCTGGTACTGACGGTTTAGGTATTGAGGCAGATGCCGTCTTGACCATAACTAGACTTGACGCTGCTGCGAGGATTAGTATGAGTGCTATGCCGACTGCTGTTTTCATATCTGCCACCACTAAAGGTTTGGTTTGGGGTTTTGCATTAAAGGCTTCTTGTACAGGTTCCTTGACCAAGGTTAGTCCATAATTCTTGACTATACTCGATTTGTGTTATAAGCTGCCATGTCTGTTCTGCTTATAGAAACCGCCTTAATCAGCCAGCCACCCAAACCATCTGCAGCACCAGAAACACAGCCGCCCTCAACCAGCGACGGGTAGCAGAAGTAGTGGATCGGAGTTCCCTTATTCTAAATTAAAAACTAAACTGCCGCTGCACAGCCAAGAATCTATCTGCTTACAGAATCAATATGCAACCAGCTGCAACCCGCCTTATCAGCTGACGCCAAAACAGACGCCTCTGCCAAGCCTGTTGGTTGTTGTTGAAACAAGAGGGTACCCCAGCATCTTCTAAGAAAGAAAAAATTTAACCAGCAAAATACAGCATTACAGGCATTTATGATATTCAACCATCCGAAAACCCGGTTGCATGTTTACTCCTCGTTACATGACAGCAAAGCGCACACCACAATCTTTTTATTCGCTTGCTCCGTACCTTCATAACTACGTGGAGTACATAAGAGGCATGAATATGAGGGATCGTCACCTCAATAGCTGGGATCGACGGGTATTATTCTAAGCATTCTCCCAGGTACACCTCTAAGCAAGCCACGGAATTCTCGCAAACAATTTTCTGCTCAGACGAGAGTATATCCCATAAACATACAGGAGACCATGAAAGAATTGACTAAAATGAGCGGTGCACAAGCACTCTTAGAATCCCTAGAACGACAAAAAGTTAACACAATCTTCGGCATCCTAGGCGGCGCCATCCTTCCAGTATACGACGAACTAAACTACCATAAAAAAATCCGTCACATACTAGCACGCCACGAGCAGTGTGCAGCACACGAGGCGGAAGGATACGCAAGAGCCAGCGGACGCGTCGGCGTATGCATGGCAACATCCGGCCCCGGCGCAACCAACCTAGTCACAGGTATCGCAGATGCCTACATGGACTCCGTACCAATCGTAGCATTAACAGGACAAGTCCCATCATCAGGCGTCAACACCAGCTACATGATCGGCAGAGACGCATTCCAAGAAGCAGACATAATCGGCATAGTCACAGCAGTCACAAAATACAGCTACCAGCCACGACACATCTCAGAAATACCCAGCATGGTCAACAACGCATTCTACCTGGCAGGCACAGGCAGGCCAGGCCCCGTCCTAATTGACATGCCGAAAAACGTCCAAACCGGCGTCGCAGACGTTGAATTCACAAACAAAATCAGCCTAAGAGGCTACAAGCTGATAACCGAGCCTAAACCGCAGAAAATCAGCGAAGCCTCCGATTTACTAGCCAAAGCTGAAAGACCAATAATTCTGGTCGGCGGTGGAGCCATCACTTCAGGGGCATCACACGAGATCGTCCAGATGTCGGACCTGTTAATGGCGCCTGTCGCAACCACGTTTATGGGCAAAGGAGCGTTCCCAGAAACCCACCCCATGTCACTGGGTAGCGTCGGTATGCACGGTAACCCGGCAGCTAACCGCCTAATCGGCGAAGCAGATGTGCTGCTGGCAGTCGGAACAAGATTCAGCGACCGCGCAACCGCTAACCTCGATACGTTTGCTTCACATGCAAAAAAGATTCAAATAGAGATCGATAATGCGGAAATCAACAAAAACATCGAAGTCGATGTCGCAATCTTAGCAGACGCAAAAATCGCCATGAGAGTGCTTCTGCAAGCCACAAAAGAGAAGCTGCAGAAAGGCGAAGGCAAAGCGTGGACTAAGCGCGTTAAGGAAGCTAAAGAACAGCTAAGCCCGCTACTAAAGGACAGACCACGCGACATCGTTCCAAAGCACTTGCTAGCAGCGCTACGTGAGTTGCTACCCGACAACGGCATAGTAACCACCGAAGTCGGCCAAAACCAAATGTGGTCTGCACTGTACTTAAAGGCGCTAAAGCCTCGCACATTCATCAGCAGCGGAGGCCTTGGAACAATGGGCTTCGGTTTCCCAGCAGCCATAGGCGCAAAAGTCGCGTGTCCAGACCGCCCAGTCGTTGATATTGCAGGAGACGGCAGCTTCATTATGAGCGAGCAGGAGTTAGCCTGCAGCGTTACAGAGGACATCCCGGTCATAGCCATAGTGCTAAACAACAGCGTCTTAGGTATGGTGGCACAGTGGCAACGCACTCTATACGACCGACGCTACAACGCAGTTAAATTGGGTAAATCACCAGACTTCGTCAAGTTAGCCGACGCGTATGGTGCACAGGGCTTCAGAGCAAACAGCATAGAGGAATTCCAAAAAGCCGTCAAAACTGCCCTAGCCAGTAAAGTTACCACAGTCATCGACGTGCCAATCTCAAGCGAATGCGACGTGGTTCCGTTTGTGCCGCCGGGCTGTGGATTACCACAACAGATGGGTGACTACTAAATGGAAGCAGGAAAAACTAAAATTATATCTGTCTTAGTCGAAAACAAACCCGGTGTCCTGCACATGATTGCAAATCTGTTCAGGCGCCGAAACTTCAACATCGAATCTATAACCGTTGGACCAACAGAACAGAAAGACATCGCACGCATGACCATTACCGTGAACGAAGGCGAAAAAACAGTTGAGCAAGTCATCAAGCAAGTCGCTAAACAAATCGACGTGCTAAAAGTCGCAGAGCTAGAACAAGGCAACTACGTTATGCGTGAACTGGCACTAATCAAAGTAAAAGTTGACGACTCAAAAGAACGCAGTGACATCATAAACTTCGTAAACGTCTTCAGAGGCAGAATCATCGACGTCTCCACCGACAGCATAACCGTTGAAATCACAGGAGCCCCCGACAAGATAGATGCCTTCCTAAACCTGATGCGCACCTTCGGAATCATGGAACTAGCAAGGACAGGAATAACCGCGCTGCAGCGAGGAGCAAAATCAATAAGAATTGACGAGTAAACCGCTAATCCATAGCGGAAATGCTTAATTGTCCGTTCTTTAAAAAATGCCTTTGCCTCAGTCCTAAATGAAATTGATTACAGGAAAGAGAACTGCAATGAATATTACCGAAAAAATCTTAGCTAAAGCCTCCGGCAAGAAAGTTGTGCATCCAGGCGAAATCATCGACGCAAACCTGGATATGGTAATGATCCACGACTTAACCGGGCCCTTAGCAGTTGAAGCCTTCAAAAAAATAGGCACCCCCAAAGTATGGGATAGCAAAAAAGTAGTAGTGATATTAGACCATCAAGTCCCCGCTGAATCCGTTAAAGCAGCGGAGCTTCACAAAACCATGCGAGAATTCGCAAAAACACAGAACCTCAAAATCTACGACGTAGGCCGAGGCGGAATCTGCCACCAAGTCATGCCTGAACAAGGACACGTTAAACCAGGCGACGTAATCATCGGTGCAGACAGCCACACTTGCACCTACGGAGCGTTTGGCGCATTCGCCACAGGCGTCGGCTCAACAGAAGCAGCCGCAGCCATGGCTACAGGCAAAATCTGGTTCAAAGTACCCTCAACTATCAAAATCGAGGTCAAGGGCAAATTTAAAAAGTACATTACGCCAAAGGACCTGATCCTAAACATCATCGGTACCCTAAGCGTAGACGGCGCAATCTACAAAGCAGCCGAATTTGCAGGCCCAACAATCAAAGCCATGACCACCGCCGGCAGAATGACGTTGTGCAACATGGCTGTAGAGTTCGGAGCCAAAAACGGCATAATCGCCCCAGACGAAACCACAACCGAGTTCTTAGCGGGCAGAATTGACAAAATGCCAGACACCAAAGCCCTACAAAGCGACAAAGACGCACAATACGAACGAACCGTAGAATTCGACGTAGCCAAGCTAGAGCCGCAGATAGCGTGCCCAAGCAGCGTCGACAACGTAAAACCGGTATCTGAAATCGGCGACGTCCCAATCGAGCAAGCATTCATCGGCAGTTGCACAAACGGCAGATTAGAAGATCTGCGCATCGCAGCCCAAGTGATGAAGGGTAAAAAAGTCAAAGATGGCGTCCGCGCACTAGTCATCCCAGCCTCACAAGAGGTCTGGAAACAAGCAAACGACGAGGGCCTGCTGCAATTATTCACGGAAGCAGGCGCAATCGTCTGCGGAAGCGCATGCGGACCCTGCCTAGGCGGCCACATCGGATTGCTAGCAGCGGGCGAGTCATGCGTTGCTACAAGCAACCGCAACTTTATCGGCAGAATGGGTAGCACCCAAGCCAAAGTCTACTTAGCTTCACCGGCTACAGTAGCCGCCAGCGCAATAGCCGGCAAAATCGTGTCTGCAGCGGAGGTTAAAGCATAATGGAATCCAAAATCAGAGCAAAAGCCGCAGTACTAGGCAACAACATCGACACAGACGTAATCTTACCCGGCAAATACCTCATACTGGTAGACCCATACGACTTAGCGCAGCATGCACTGGCGGGTTTAGATGAGCACTTCGTTGACAAAGCTAAAGGCGGCATCATAATCGTCGGAGGCAAAAACTTCGGTTGCGGATCAAGCCGCGAACAAGCCCCTCTGGCGCTGAAGTACTCAGGCGTGAAATGCGTCATAGCAGAATCATTCGCACGCATATTCTACCGCAACTCAATCAACATTGGCTTGCCAGTAATTGAATGCAAAGGTATCCACGACGCCGTCAAAGAAGGCGACGAATTAGCAGTGGATTTAGAAGCAGGCAAAGTCCAAAACCTAACAACCAAAAACACCTTTGAAGCAACAAAGTTGCCACCATCCATCATGGAGATCCTAACAGACGGCGGCTTAATCGAGAACTTACGCAAGAGGATGAACAAAAAGTGACTGAATACAAAATAGCCCTAATGCAAGGCGATGGCATCGGCCCAGAATTAACAGCGGCAACGCTGAAAGTGCTGGATGCCGCTCAGAAAAAGTATGGCGTAAAATTAACTATGGTTCCAGCAGAAGCAGGCGATGCTGTGCTAAAAGCAAGCGGCCAAGCTCTGCCAGCGGATACACTGGAGACAATAAAATCTTCACATGCATGCCTGAAAGGTCCAGTAGGCGAAACCGCAGCAGACGTTATTGTCAAACTACGCTTAATATTTGATCTGTACTCAAATATCCGTCCCCTGAAAGCCTACCCGCACGCTCCAGTCGCGTCACCAAACATAGACATGATCTTCGTACGTGAAAACACTGAAGACGTCTACAAGGGCCAGGAATTCACAATAGGCAACGACACAACCGTCTGCCTAAGAGTTATCACACGACAGAACTGCGAACGCATTGCCAAAAAAGCGTTTGAAACCGCTCGCCTAAGAAACGGCAAGAAAAAAGTCACTGCCATACATAAAGCAAATGTCATGCGCGTCACCGACGGCTTATTCAAGAAAGTCTGCGCTGAAGTCGCGAAGCAGTACCCAGACATCGCCTACAACGACATGTACGTTGACTCAGCCTCAATGCATTTGATCCGCAAACCAGAAGACTTCGACGTACTGTGCACCTGCAACATGTTCGGTGACATACTATCCGACGAAGCAGCCCAGCTAATCGGCGGTTTAGGTATGGCTCCGGGCGCAAACATCGGCGACAACTTTGCACTGTTTGAACCAATCCATGGCTGCGCGCCAGATATAGCGGGTAAACACATTGCTAACCCCATCAGTATGATCCTGTCAGCGAAGATGCTGTTGGACTGGCTGGGTGAACGCTATGGCGACCAGAACTGTATCAAGGCAGCGGTAGCAATTGAAGCCGCCACAATCAAGACATTAGCCAGCGGTACAGTGGTTCCAGATTTAGGCGGCGAAGCCTCAACTGAAAGCATGGCTGAAGCCATAGCGTCAGCTATTTAAAAGTAAAAAGTTGATTAAACCATGACAAGCGATAAAGTGCGCTCTATAAGAATCTTGGATACAACCTTACGAGACGGGGAACAAACCCCCGGAGTTTCCCTAACAGCAGAAGACAAAATCGAGATAGCACAACAACTTAGCAAACTCGGAGTTGACATAATCGAAGCAGGGTTCCCAAGCAGTTCAGAGGGCGAACGCAAAATCGTTAAAGAAATCGCTAAACAGGGTTTAACCTCTAAAATCTGCGCCTTATCCAGATGCACCAAAAAAGACATCGATGCGGCACTGGAATGCGACGTAGACATAATCCACGTGTTCATTCCGACCTCGCCTGTGCAGATGAAATACGCCGTCAACATGACCCCCCAGCAGGTACTGGACTCAGCGGTCGAATCCATACAGTACGTTAAAAAGCATGGCGTAGCCTGCGAATTCTCACCCATGGATGCAACACGCACCGAGAAGCCGTTCCTAAAAGAAATCTGTCTAGCCGCACAAGATGCAGGCATGGACAGTTTAAACACGCCTGACACAGTCGGCTGCATGATACCACGCACGACTTATGAGTTCTTTAAGGAACTGAAAAGCTATATCAAGGTCCCGCTCAGCGCTCACTGCCATAACGATTTTGGCTTAGCAGTCGCCAACAGCCTAGCTGCAGTTGAAGCAGGCGCAGACCAAGTCCACACTGCAATCAACGGGTTAGGCGAACGTGCGGGAAACGCGGCACTAGAGGAAGTAGTCACTACTCTGCACGTTGTTTACGGCTACAAGACAAACATTAACACGCGCCTGCTGTACAGCACCAGCCGCATGGTCTCATCCCTGAGCGGTGTCTCTGTACAAGTCAACAAAGCAATTGTCGGCGAAAACGCTTTTGCCCACGAATCAGGCATCCACACACGAGGCGTAACCGAGCAGCCATTAACGTTCGAGCCGATTAGCCCCGAATTAGTCGGCAGAACACGTAAACTAGTCGCTGGCAAGCTGGCTGGAACCCGTGGTATACAAGCTGAATTAAACGAAATCGGTATTCACCCTACAGATGCCCAGTTAGCTGACATTGTTAAACGCGTCAAGGAATTAGGCGACAAAGGCAAAATGGTGACAGACGCAGACCTGATTGCAATCACATCCGCAGTCATGGGTCAAGTGGTCGGTGAAGAAAAAATCGTTGACTTATGCGATATGGCAGTTGTAACAGGCATCAAAGTCATCCCTACAGCTTCCGTTCGGTTAATGCTGGACGGCAAAGAGTACGTGGCCGCAGAAACTGGCGTCGGACCAGTCGATGCAGTACTAAAAGCTATCACAAAACTGACCAGCAACCTAAAGCAGATCAGACTAAGCGAATACCGGCTGGAAGCAATCACTGGTGGATCCAACGCAGTCGCAGAGGTAGTCATTAAAGTCGAGGACGAAAACGGCAGAATAGTCAGTGCACGTGCAGCCAGAGAAGACATCGTTATGGCATCTGTTGAGGCAATGATAAACGGTATAAACAAGCTGTTGCTAAAGAATAGCAAGCAGGGAAATACAAAGTGAAGGTAACCTATCAGGGAGAAACCGGCGCCTACAGCGAGATGGCTGTCTACAAGTTTTTCGGTAGAAAAGTGGAGCCGGTGCCCTGTAAGGATTTCAGAGAAGTATTCGACTCCGTCAAAAACGACATAGTGCCCAACGGTGTGGTTCCGATTGAGAACTCTATTGAGGGCAGCGTAAACCAAAACTATGATCTCTTTTTGGCCTATGACCTGAAAGTCTGCGGCGAAGTGGCAGTGAAACTTGCTCATGTGCTGATCGGTAACCCGCAAACTAAAATTGAAGAGGTTGAATCTGTTTATTCGCATCCTCAGGCGCTGGGGCAATGCCGCGGTTACCTTGAGAAGCACAAATGGGAAATCATACCTGCCTATGATACAGCGGGTAGCGTTAAAATAATCAAGGAGCGCAAATTATTCAACGCGGCAGCAATCGCTAGCGAGAAAGCCGCTGAGCTGTACGGCATGAAGATTCTCGCAAGAGACATCGCTGATAACTTAAACAATTACACCCGTTTTCTTGTCTTATCACATGAAGATGCTGCACCAACTGGGGACGATAAAACCTCAATTATTTTTCAAACTAAACATGCGCCGGGTGCTCTTTATCATGCATTGGGTGAATTCGCTTCACGTAACATTAACTTGACCCGGATCGAATCGCGACCGACTAAGACAACCGCATGGCAGTACAATTTCTATCTTGACTTTGAGGGTCATAAAACTGAGAAGCGCTGCATTGAAGCTTTAGAGGCGCTGCAGAAGTATGCGGCGTTCGTGAAGATACTGGGGTCTTATCCTCGGGTAATCTAATTTAATTTTTTTTAATTTAGAGAAGAGAACATAGCCCTGCTACTTCATCTTCCATAACTTTATGCAGTAACAGCTGATTTTGGTTCAGCAGCTGGTTTGGGTTGTAGGTTGGTTGTGGCGATAGTACCAGGTAGTTTAGAACCAAAGAAAGTGACGCGGCAATTGCGACCTACCGTAGAAATCAGAGGTCGCCCCTCGCGATGTGTCCTAGCTCGTGTAGGATAATTTCTTCTAAGCTGTGGTAAGGGTTTTGTCTAACCAGTATGATGTAGTCTACGTTGTCGGTTTCTTCCGCGTTAAAGATGCAGGCGTCCGTGCCCTTTGTGGAGAGGACTCTGCCCCATTCCTCGATTTCCCGAAGGTCATCTTCGAGGCATCGGCGGTGCTGCAGAGCATGATCGAAGTCTTCGTCGCTTAAGCGAAGCATCTTGACTTTTGGGAAGGGCTTTTGGCTGAGCTTCTTCCATGCCTCTGTCAGTTGCTGTCTAGGTATATGTTCCACTTGCACTTGTAAGCCTTCGACAATATCCACAGATAACACTATAATCACTTTAATTTTGCCTAAAAAGTCGTTAACTCGCCTGATGGCTAGTCACACAAAAACTAGCGGTTCAGGCGCTAAAAGCTTTTGCAGTAGTGCAGACACAACCACAACTAGTCAGCTATCGAACGGTTAGGTGTGGTCAGTCGGGTCACAATAAGCGATCTTGCTGATTGATTGAATTTCTCCCGTGTCTGCCCACACAAACACCATTAATCCATGTACACTGCCGGGGTAGGTTCCATTGAAGTACAGGTTAACCGTATAGCATGGGTATAATACGTCGTTTCTGGTTTGCGGGTCAAGGAGGACTTCAGTTCCCGTGATGTTGAAGTCGCTTATCCAGACTCCGCCAGGCATTTCATAGGCGTAGGTTTCGGCCGCTTCCAACCCGACGGTCAGTGCTTCTTGACGGGAAATTTTGACTGCTGTATCCCCGATTGGGTAAACCAAGCTGTTGTCGATGAAGCCGCCGAATCGTCCATCCTGAAAAGTTATAGAGAGGTGCTTGTAGTCGCATCCGCTGTAGGTATTTACCCAGCTGAAGTAATAGTTGTCGCCGAAGTAGGTGCCCGTGAGGTCCTGATGGGTCACTGTAAGCGTGAGGTTACCTAAGTTTACGGTGGTTCCGTTTAATGGGTTGAGCCCGTCGAGGGTTTGGAGCATGTCCGTAACGTTGTGTCCGCCAAACTCTTGGTATGCCGTGAGGAAGCTTTGGACTGCATCAACTATGCTACTTGAAGGCTGCCTCGTGTACAATATGTCGCCGGTGTATGAGTAAAGGTTAGCCCAAGTAATGTAGCCTTTTTTGAATGTAACTGTGACTTGGAGAGTGCTTGTCGAGGAGTTCAGGTTGTACTGGGTGTTGCTGCCGGCTTGCGCTATCTGCTCGGCGGTGGCAGTGCTCATCGTTGGGTTATTCATGGTCCGAACTGTCACGTTGTATTTTGTGGTGTCAACTGCGAGGACTTCTTTTATGAACTGCAAACCTTTTGCCTCCAATCCATTTAGTTGTGGTTCAGGGTTTATTGTATCCGGCGGCGCCTCTGGAGCGCTTGAGGTGAAGGCTATCATGGCGACGGAGGATACAACAATGATAATCAGTAATAGAGCAGCAGTTGATTTCTTGCCAAGCCTCTTTGGTTTAGTGCCAACTTGAGGTGATAACGCCATTCCATCGCCATTGACTGCATGCTTTTTTGTAAAATAAAAGAGTAACCGTCAAGGTTTCTTAACTAACCTAATACGTCGCCGGATGCACAGCTTTCAACGGGTTTATAATTCTCGACGGCGTCTGGTGAAACGGACAATGGGAAACTATAGGTTTCGTTCGGTTTTAGCACCTTATCGAGATGAGCATAAGCAGTACCGTGATTATCTATAGTGACTGCAATTCGGTTAACAGTGAAAGTGCTATTGTTGAAGACTGTGACATTAAAGTAATGTTCACCAATCTGGTTGTATGCTTTTGCGAAGATATACGAAAAGTAATCCAGAGAATAATACGATTGAGAGTATGTTTGAAGATAATTAGGTTGATCATTTATGTATTCGTCCCGTTGGGTGCTGGCGTTGAAGAACCGATGCCAAGTATATTGGCTATGTTCTACGGGGCTATATCTGATGATTTGCAGGTACGCTTTCTGTTGCGGAACAGGAAATGTTTGGCCGTCTATGATGTCGCCGAAGCTGCTTCGGGTCAGGTAGATAGCGATTACGTGAGGACGGTAAGTCTGCGCGGTTACGCTTGTGTTGTAGAACGCTGGCGTGTTTTCGTCGGGATTGTATAGAAGAACTTGGAGGGTCATGTTCTGGTACGGATCAATACTTACTTTGGTTATTGGTACGCTACAATTTGCGAATGGGGGATCTGCTGCTAGCGGCATTACTACTCGCAAGTAGGGTGATATTAGTTGTGAATCGTCAATTCGTAGGTTTAAGGTTAAGTTTTCAAAGGCTCTTTGTGTTGGGTTGGAAATTACCAATTTACCGCCAGTTATGTTGTCCCCGTAGGTTACGGCGCTGAAACTTTTTAGAATTAAGCCATCGGTCCATTTATTGTTCCAACTGTTTTGTATCATTACCGATGTGCATACAACGGAAGTTACAATCAGGACTGCAAATAGAACAGCAGCTACTGCCAGTTTCTTTTTAGCCATTTTTGCTCTGACAGGGTGTCCCGGAGGACTTGATAAAAGGGTTTTCGTCAAGATATCTTGACTAAACTCAACATCGCTACCAAGTAATTATGGTAGAATTCCAAAAGAACACTTTATCGTATTTGCCTTCAAAGCTTACTGTCTCATCGCTGTAGATTATATCAAGTCCTAACCCGTATTCGCCGAGCAGCGCCTTTGCATTCTCTAAAATGATGGGTGATTTCTCGTCTTCAGGCCAGAGACCCCAGATATTATCTACACCGATGTACTTGTTGCGTCTCATGCCCCAACCATAGTCTTCAGGTAACACCAGCGCAACTTTCGCCTCGCCACTGTACCCACGGGGGTTAGCATTTACGTAATTCCAGAACTGTTCTAGAACTAAAAAGTGCTCCTCCAAGAGGACACCATATGGGTTTGACTCGGGAAAAGTTGGGTAATTGAACACTACAATGTATTTAGCGCCCCCACTGTAAGCAAGTAACATTTCATCGTAAATTTCTTGGGCGCTCCCCAGATACGGCGGCTCATAATCCTCCCACACAATTATGGCACCCCAATCTTTACCCTGCATGTTAGCGGCTCCCCGGCAGAGCGCAATCTGCTGAGTAGAGTCTAGGCCCCAGCCTAACTCTGCAAAAACCGTATCGTAGCCAGCCTTGTAATCCCACCAGTAAAGCGCATAGTCCGCGGTAAATGTTCTGAGGTTCTTACTCTTGGCATCGGTCATGCTGTTGGAGAGGGTTATATTGTTGACAAAGCGGTTTGCGGCATCACTGTAGTTGGCGGCGTTTTTGACGGTTTCTTGCAGATCAATTTGTTTTCCGCCTAACTCATCCCTAAGATAAATGCCCAGAAACCTGTTGCCCCATCTTTCTTTAGCGGTGTCCAGCCATGTTTGATGCCACGGATAGGCTACTCGTGAGATGAACTCGAAGTAGACGATGAAGTTTAGGCCTGCTTGGGCTGTGTAGTCGCAGACTTCGTTTAGCGCTGTTTCGTTTGTGGATAGGTCGTAGGAGTTGATTATGAAGAAGTTTGTGTAGTTTCGGGTTTTGTCTATGAGGGTCTTTGCCTGCTGGACGGTTTGGCCTCCGAAGGAGACGCCGAAATAGAAATCGTCCGAAATGGCAGCTCCTTCTTTGCTTATTTGCTGGGTATAGAGAAAAGCTACGCTTGAAATTATTAGGATGACTGCCAAAAGTAAGGCCTTAAACTTCAACCCATATCAACCTACAAGTAGATGCTTTTGTGAGGCATTTTCTGAAGGGAATTACTGTCAATATTGCCACTGATACCAAAGCGAGGGTTAGTTAAGGAAAAGGTTTTTCGTCAAGATTTCTTGACTATTTACCTCTTTAAATAAGGGAGGAGGTAGTGCTTCTGAGATAGGTAGCCCATGTGTGTCTTTTAACGTTGACAATCGGGCTTTCTTTACATCAAAGTAATTAGCTTCCCCAATTACCTTCAATTAGGGTGAATTGTCACGGGGTTGTATGACCAGTTCCAGCGGCCAACAGGCCATTTAGGCACAGTAATAGCTGCCAGAATGAACAGGGAGCACTATGAGCTAACCAGCTGGGGCCTCACACACGTAGCCATCAACCCAGACTTCAAAATCTTAGACGTTGGCTGTGGGGGCGGCAAAACCGTCAACCGACTCGTCGAACTCGCGCCGAACGGCAAGGTTTACGGCGTCGACTACTCGCCTGACATTGTTGCCTACGCCAGCAAGCTCAACAAGCAAGACATCGAACAAGGAAAAGTTGAGATCGCCGAGGGCCAAGCTGACCGAACTGGCTTTCCGAGTGGCATCTTTGATTTGGTGACGGCGGTTGAAACCTACTATTTCTGGCCCAGCCTGCCCGACGCCTTCAGGGAAATACTGCGGGTGCTAAAACCCTGCGGCAAATTGCTGATGATTAACGAGATGGTTAAAGACGGCTGCTACGACAAAGAAAAAGCGGCGCTCATAGAGAAAGTGCATGTGCACCTCTTTACGCTTGAGGAAATACGGATTATGCTGCAGTCAGTCGGTTTTACCAATATTGGAATTTTTAGAAAAGAAAATTCGGCTTGGAACGCGGTTTTAGCCCAAAAACCAGCTTAAATGCGCTCTCTGAGGTTACGCTTTAGCACTTTCCCAGCGGCGTTCAATGGTAGCTCCTGAAGAAAAATGACTTCGCGAACTGCTTTGTAAGCTGCTACTTTTCCGTTAACATAACTCTTGATTTCCTCCGTTGAAGCTGCTGAGCCCTCTTTTAGTACAACATAAGCCACGGGGTTCTCGCCTGCTTTGGCGTCAGCTTTGCCTACTACCGCGCACTGCTTCACAGCTGGATGCTCGTAGAGGATGTCTTCAAGCTCGCGCGGGTATACGCTGTAGCCGTTATGTTTGATTAGGTCTTTTTTGCGATCAACGATGACGAGATAGCTGTCGCTGTCGATTCGGGCTATGTCGCCGGTTAAAAGCCAGCCGTCTCGCAGCACAGATGCGGTTTCGGCTGGGCGATTCCAGTAGCCCGCCATCACTTGAAGACCCTTAACTGCCAATTCACCCACTTCGCCAACCTGCAGTGTACGAGTACCTGTTTCAGCGTCAACAATACGCACTTCCGTCTCTGGCAACGGCAACCCAACTGAACCCACACGAACCCGCACTCGCTCGACTGGGCTACAGTGAGTAACAGGAGACGCCTCAGACAAACCATAACCCTCAGCCAGCACCCCACCCGTAACCTCCATAAAGCACTTCTGAACCTGAGGCGGCAACGGCGCAGCGCCAGAGATGCAGACGCGGATCGAACGCAAATCATACCGCTCTAGATCGGGGCTGGCGAGCAGGTACTGGTACATGGTTGGGACACCGCAGAAAACAGTGACTTTATGCCGCTGGATAGCTTCAAGCGCTTTGGCTGGCTCAAACTTGGGCAGCAACATCATTTTTGCACCTAGGCTGACTGGCGTGGTTAGGCTGGTGGTTAAGCCGTAGATGTGGAAAAGAGGCAGCGCCGTCAGGAAAACGTCGCTACTTGTGCCTTTGATGGCTTGGGCGAATTGGGCTGCGTTTGCGGTGAGGTTGCGGTGGGTTAGCATGGCCGCTTTTGGGGTGCCGGTTGTGCCGCCGGTGTACTGGAGTGCAGCTAAATCTTCATCAGGGTTGATGTATACGTCTGGTTTGTTTGAGGATGCTTCTTTGGTTAACCCAAAAAATGTGTCTTCGTCGGTTGCGGTTACTATAATGTGTTCAAGCGGGGTGTTTTCTTTGGCTTTGTCGACTAATGGTTTGTGGCTTTCCAGCGTTACTATGGCTTTAGCACCTGAATCTAGCAGCTGATAGGTGACTTCGCGTTCGCGGTGCAGCGGATTAATCGCCGTCACGGTTGCGCCTGCCTTTAGCGCGCCAAAGAATGACGCTACGAACTGCGGCGAATTCGGCAGCAAGAGCGCTACACGGTCGCCTTTAACAACACCACGCTTTACCAATTCATTACCGAACTGATTAGCAAACGCATCCAGCTCTCCATAAGTAACCTCTAAAGTGGCACTAACCAGCGCAGTCTTATCTGGATTGGTTTTTGCTGCTTTTTTAAGAAGCCCATGCAGAGATTCAGTAGCGTGGATTGGTGGACTGCTCAAATCAGACACAGACATCAACTAGACTGTATCGGAATTGCTTTCTGGCTCAATCACTACAGCAGTGCCGGTTGCCGAGAACAGCATAATCCCATTCTGCGTTCCCATATCTGAGGTTTCTACATCCAACCCCACGATGGCATTTGCACCCAGAGAGATGGCGCGGGTTTTTGCTCGGTCAATAGCTTCCCAGCGAGCCTTCTCAACCTCGGAGGTGAACGCGGTGACTTCTCCGCCTACCATGGATTCCCAGCCTGCCACAAATTGGCCGAAAATACCTCTGGTGCGCGGAGTTAAACCCGTTACTATGCCGAGAACCCGTTTGATTTTAAAACCTGCAACAGTTGGGGTGGTTACCATCAGGAACTGGCTTGTTTGCTCTTTAAGTTGGGCGCCGCATTTTGTGCAGAACGCTGAGCCTTCAGTTGCTAGATTACCACATCGGGGGCAATTCATAGGGTATACCTTGTTTTGTATGAACTGGGTTGCTTAAAAAACATGTTATCAGCAATCCCAGTGCAAGTGAGCAAAGGGCTTAATGCAAAAAGTTAAGTGCCCAAACAAATCTACTCTACCAAGTGATGTCTGTGACTAACTGGAAAACAGTTTTAAAAGCGGACCCAACTGAGTGGCTTCTAGAAGGGGAAAACCCCTCTGTCCGCTACTTCACCTTAACAGGCATTCTAGAAAAATCCTTGACTGATTCCCAAGTCATAGAAACAAAAAACGCAATCATGACCAAAGGTGTTGTCCCTAAAATATTGGGCAAAATGAACAGCGGCGGCTACTGGGAAACCCCCGACAGCTTCTACACCGCCAAATACAAGGGCACTGTATGGCAACTCATCACTCTTGCGGAGTTGGGTGTCGACCCTGCTGACCCTAAAGTAAAAGCCGCCTGCGAATTTATCCTCCAAAATAGTCAGAATATTGAGAGCCACGGCTTCTCGATGGCGCACGCCGTGACGGCTGGCGGAGGCAGACAAAGCGGCGTAGTTCCCTGTCTAACAGGTAACATGGTTTACAGCTTAATCAGGCTGGGCTACCTCGACGACCCCGAGTCCAAGCAGGCATAGAATGGATTAACACTTACCAGCGCTTCGACGACGCCGACGGCGAAGGAGCACCCAAGGGCTGGCCCTACGACAAGTTTGTGAGTTGTTTTGGGAAACATAGCTGCCACATGGGCGCAGCAAAAGCTCTCAAGGCACTATCAGAAGTCCCCGCAGAAAATAGAAATAGTAAAACAGAGGCCACCATAAAGGCTGGCGCTGAATACTTTCTTAAGCATCACATCTACAAGAAAAGCCACGAACTAACCAAGGTATCAAAACCCGGTTGGATGAAGTTCGGTTTTCCACTCATGTACCAGACGGATGCCTTAGAAATTCTGGGTATTCTTGCGGGTTTAGGCTATAAGGATGAACGTATGCAAGATGCAATAGAGCTTACCATTTCTAAGCAGAACACACTTGGGCGATGGAAACTGGAAAACACATGCAACGGCAGATACCAAACCAACATCGAACGCAAGGGTGAAGACAGCAAATGGGTAACCCTAAAAGCACTCACTGCACTGAAAGAGTACTGTGGTTAGAGGGTTTATGTTGAACACTCTTTTGGTTGTTTATTCATATCATCATAACACGCAAAAAGTCGCTGAAGTCTTCGCTAAGTTTTTCGGCGCCGAGATAATTACACCCCAACAGATCATCCCAGATAAGCTGCAAGAGTATGATTTGGTAGGTTTTGGCGCAGGGATAGATAGCGGAAAACACTACAAACCCTTACTTGATTTAGCCGATAACCTACCTCAGGTCACAGAGAAAAAAGCGTTCATTTTCTCAACCAGCGCAATCCAGGGCGAAGAAAAAATCGCCAAAGACCATACTGAACTAAGACAGAAATTGCAGGTCAAAGGATATCAGATTATCGGCGAATTCAGCTGCAAAGGCTACAACACAAATAGTTTCCTTAAAGTCTTCGGCGGCATGAATAAAGGTCACCCCAACGAACAAGACCTAAAGGCAGCGGAAGAATTCGCACAAGAGCTCAAACAAAAAGGCTGACCAAAATATTGGTGCCGGGGGCGGGATTCGAGCCCGCGACTTCTGGCAATGGGCGTGTGGCCCTATTTTGTCTCCAGATTATGAGTCTGGCGCCCTAGCCAGGCTAGGCTACCCCGGCAAACGACGCGGATTTTTGCGTGTCGTGTCTCTTTAGTCTAAATCCTGTCATTTAAACTTTTAAAACAAACTACCTTGTTGGTTATTGTTATGGCACAAAAAAAGAAGCAGAAGACCTGCTTACTTGAGAGTAACGTTTACAGTGTGTAATGTGCCGTCGTTTAATGCAACCTGTAGCTGGTAGGTTCCGGCTGTTTTCGGTGTAGCCCAGTTGAATATGTACTGGTTGCTTGATGTGTCATAGCGGAATCCTGTTGCGCCTTGTGCTGCTGCTCCCTGTGCTACGCCTAGGCCTGTAGCGGTAACTTTTGCAAACGTGATGGTTGCTGTTGCGGTTGTGACGTAGTTGCCGTAGTAGTCGGTTAGTGCAAATTTGATTGGGATAGTACTTCCTGCTTTAGAGGTTAAGCCGCTGCCCACAGGGCTATAGAAGCCGATGAAGTTGTAGGTGGCTTGTACCTGTGCGTTTGCTGTTGCTGTGTTACCGCTGCTATCGGTTGAGGTCCATGTTACGGTAGTTGCGCCGGGCTGGAAAGCTTCAGGAGCGTTGCTTGTGACTTCAACGGTGCCCCAGACGATGTCATAAGCGGTTGCAGTTAGGGCTGTTTTTGGCGCGTTCACAACGACTGATGCTGTTGCTGGCGCATTGATAAAGGGTGCAGTTGTATCGATGACTATGATTGTTTGGGTTGCAGTTGCTTTATTTCCACTGGCGTCTGCTGCTGTCCAAGTTACCGTTAAACTTTGACCCAATGCGACGAAGCCGCCAGTAAAGTCATTAGTGACCACTGGAGAGGGGTCAATTATGTCGACTGCAGTTGCGGCACCTAAACTGAGAGTTGCAGGTATGTTAGCGCCTCCCAAAGTGTTTCCTTCGAAGGTGAAGCTTGCTGGAGCAGTGATTGTTGGTGGGGTAGTGTCTGTTGTGACTTGTGGATCGGATGGTTCAACGACGTGAATAAGGATTTTTCCCGGGGTATTAGGTAAGGAGAGTAGTTGATTGGCGTTGGCTTGAGGTGTTAAGGTTGGATTTGTTGGGGTGTCAACGACTACGTCTACTTGGTAGTTGCCTGCAGGTGTGGTTGCATCAACAGTGATGGATGCTGCTACCACATTGTTTTTGGTTGCAACTGAATTAGCACTATCATAGAATTGGATAGGATTGCTCCAAGTGTTTGAGGATGCTGTGCCGTCTGTGAGGTAGTATTGGGTTTGCACTTTTGTAGTGGCTGGGGTGCTTTCGGTTATGCGGCTGTCTAGTTTTCCGCCAGCGGTAAGGCTGATTTGGAAGTTGACGATGGTTGTGGTCCCAGCGGTGACTGTTATGGGGTTTCCGGGGGTTGCTGTAACTACAGTGGTTTCAACTGTTGCTGCACCAACCAACGGAACAACCATAGCTATAAACATGAGAACTGTTACTATTGCGGCTAAGGATTTTTTAGCCGTTGAAACGTTAATTTTTTCAAAGTTTGCCAATTCTTACATCTCCTGAGAATACTCTGTATCGAAAAATTGAGTTATAGATTTGTGAGGGCGAAATTACACCACAAACGCAATTCCTTCCCCGCGATGTTGTAACAAAGCTTTTAACAGCCAAACAACATCTGACGATTAAGGGTGCTACTTAAGTGGCTTCTAACATAGGCAACAGACCAATTCAATCCGATATTGTTCAGATAGAAGCCTTTCTCAAAGATTTCGGGTTCAACGCGCGAGAAACAGCCATCTACATAGCTCTACTAAAGAAGGGCAAAGCATCACCTGCAGAATTAAGTAAAACAACAAGCACCGAAAGGTCAGATACCTACCGGATACTCGACAGCCTAGTTTCCAAGGGATTTGTTACCAAAATTTTGGAAAAACCAGTGCAGTATGCTGTAGCGCCACCTGGGAAGGCTTTTAAAAGAAGCCTCGAAGAAAAACGCAACAGCCTCTCAACACTCGAGGGCAGAATTGAGGATTCCGCTCAAGCTCTTGAAGCTGTGGGAAAGAATGCGCCTCAGGCGGAAGCTAACAAGTTTGAAGTTATAGAGTCCAGAAGGTACGTTTTTGAGCGCATGGCTGAAATGTTTGCGCCGCAACGGTGCAATAAAGAGATACTGTTTTCCGCTACTGAGAAATGCGCTACGCGACTGCTGTTTGGATTGAAGGAGAGTTTTATGCAGCTTCAGCGTCGGGGAGTAAATTTCCGAGTGATGATTCCCATAAATGAGGCTAACTTGGAGGATGTCAAATCGCTGTCAAAGTATGCTGATATCCGCCATATGAGCATGAGCCGTAGCAGAATTATCATTGTAGATAGAAAGGAAAGCATGCTCGTCTACTCAGCTTCAGAGGATGACAGCTTCTCTGACGATATAGGCTTGTGGCTTAATAATACACAGTTTTCAGCTTTACAGGCGGAGATGTTCGATGCTCACTGGAGGTTATCAACTGAACTCTACGCTCGAATCAGAGAAGTCGAAGGCAATATGCCAGCACAGACTGCAGATCCACTTTTAGCTGACTATGGTTGCCACGAAGAAGATTCTTCAGTAATCTTTATGGTTGAGCCCCGAGGAAAAATAACCTACATTTCACACAACGTTAACGAGAACCTTTCAAGAGCCTTGCAAGTATACACTGACTGGTTAGATGAAGGAAAATCTGCTGCGTATTCCTACCCTGAAGATCGAAAAAAGATTGGTCTAAATTGGCAGTCGGCATTTGAGGGCAACTCCGGCAAGAGCATATTCCGAACCATCCAGAAGGACGGAGACATTTTCTGGTGGTCAGTCTCTTGGCTACCGATTAAGGGTAAAAAAGGTACCGTGGAAACTATTCGCTGTGCACTCAAGAATGTAACAGATCAGAAGAAGCTTGAGTTAACCCGCTTGGCACTGGCAAAAAGCGAATTGCGGCTGGTTAAAAGTCAAGAAATTGCTCATCTGGGCAGTTGGGAACTGGATTTAACTACTGATAGACTGTACTGGACAGATGAGGTCTACCGCATTTTCGGGATAACTCCGCAGGAGTTTGAAGCAAATTATGAAGCATTCCTTTGGGCAGTTCACCCCGATGACAGAGAAGCCTTTGATGCAGCTTATTCACTTTCGCTACGAGAAGGTAAAGATAGCTACCAAATAGAGCACCGTATAATCCGAAAATCGGACGGCAGCACTAGATTTGCCTTCCAAAAATGGGAAAACATCCGCGACGAAAGTGGTCAGTTTACTCATTCTATCGGTATGGTACATGACGTTACAGAACGCAAGGAGGCTGAAGAAAAACTAAGGCTTTCAAATGAGGCTTTAGCTGAATCCGAAGCCAGATTCCGACTGCAGTTCAACGAAGCTAGCGACCCTGTATTTCTAGCAGACGTGGACACAGGCATACTAGTGGATTGTAACCAAGCTGCGTTAAGATTAATTGGATACCAGAAAAATGAGTTGATTGGGGAAAAGCAAGAGATGCTTCATCCCAGAGGAACAGGCAATACGCTCTTTAAAAACCACATAAAGGACCCAAATGCCCCCGTTGAACGTCAAGTAGTTACTAAGCATGGCAAAGTACTGGATGTAGTCATTAAAGCATCGCTCATAACCATTAAAGGTAAAACGTTGCTTCAAGGCATCTTCCGTGATGTTACAGAGCAGAACCGTCAGCATCGTCTCCTCATTGAGAATCAAGAAAAATTCAAGGCGCTCTTTGACGCAAACCCTGAGGCGGTCTACTTCATCGATGACCAATACAGATTCTTAGAGGTAAACCCCCGCTTTACTGAACTTTTCGGGTACAAACCACATGAGTTAATAGGTAAAAACCTCATCGATACAATGATTCCCAAAGAATTAGGCAATCAAGCAATAGCAGCTTTTGAGCGGCTTACTGATCAAGCAAACAGCTTTAACTCAGAGCGGCGACACAAAAATGGCTCTTCAATTAACGTTTCAGTCTCAGTTGGTCCAGTGGTTGTGAATGGTAAAAAGATTGGATACATTGGTGTGTGTAAAACAGTTAAAAAGGAATAAAGGAAAAAATTATTGGTGGCCGTTTTTGCCGTTGTAGTCCGTCTTTAGCACGTTTAAGCCTGTTATGACTGCTTCGATGGATGCTTTAACGATGTCTTCGCGGACGCCCATGGCGGTGACAGTTCGTTCACCCCTGCGCAGGTGCACAACGACTTCAACCATTGCGTCTGTTCCACCTGTGATGGCTTTAACGTTATACTGTTCTAGTGTAATGTGTTCTTTCTCGCCTATGGCTGCTTTGACTGCGTTGATGGCTGCATCTACTGGGCCAACTCCGATGGCGCTGCCCCAGACGTTTTTTCCGTGTAGCTTAAGCTTGGAAGATGCTGTGGCTGTGACTTTGTTGCCGCCGACGTAAGTGATCTCTTCAAGCTCGATGGATTTTTCGCTGCTTAATCCCATGACGGTTTCTGCGATTGCGAGCACGTCTGCGTCCATG
The DNA here is from genome assembly GCA_012515445.1 of Candidatus Bathyarchaeota archaeon. Taxonomy (GTDB): domain Archaea; phylum Thermoproteota; class Bathyarchaeia; order Bathyarchaeales; family Bathycorpusculaceae; genus Bathycorpusculum. The sequence goes on from JAAYYI010000121.1 coordinate 23,091, forward strand.
ACTGCTTTTCCTTTGTCGCCGAGTTCTTTAATGCGTTGGAATATGTCTTTGAATTGCTCCTCGGTGGGGTTAAGCCCCATATTTGCTAAGTCATTTTTGATAGCGTTTGTTCCGCTGTGTTTGCCGGGTGCGATGCGTCGTTTGCATCCTACGAGTTCTGGCGTGATGGGTTCATAGGTGAGCGGATTTGCTAGGACGCCTTGAGTGTGGATTCCTGACTCGTGTGTGAAGGCGTTTTCTCCTACGACTGCCTTGTTAGGCTGAGTGTGTATGCCTGTTAGGCGGCTGACTAGTTGGCTTGTGCTGTATATGAGTTCAGTTTTGATGTTTAGGTCAAGTTTGTACAGACTGCGTAGTGAAACCACGATTTCTTCAAGTGCAGCGTTGCCTGCACGTTCACCTAAGCCATTTATGGTCCCGTGGGCTTCGGTTACGCCTGCTCCTAATGCTGCTATCGTGTTGGCTACTGCCATGCCGAAGTCGTTGTGGCAGTGTACACCTACTGGCACTTTTAGCCTACTGACCAAATTGCCGTAAAACTCGAAGCTGCGATCAGGCGATAGGATACCGACAGTGTCGCATGCGGTTACCCGATCAACTTTACAGTCGACGGCCGTCTGGAACACCTTTACGAGGTACTCAAAATCGCTTCGAGTTGAATCCTCCGCTAAGAGATCAACAGTTAATCCGTGGGCTTTAGCGTAGGTTACACAGTCCTCGGTTGCTTTGAGTACCTGCTCACGGGTTTTGCGGAGTTTACACTCGATATGCAAGTCACTGGTAGGTATAATCATGCTCATGGTTGAGGCGCCGCTTTTGATGACGGCGTCGATGTCGCCACGGGTGCCTCTGCCTGCGCTGCTGACTTCAGCTCGCAATCCTGCATGTGCGATCATGCTTACAGCCTCCAATTCGCCTTCAGAAACCGCGGCGAACCCAGCCTCGATAACGTCGACGCCGAGTTCGTCTAGCCTCCTGGCTATACGCAGCTTGTTTTCGGGAATTAATGATACTCCGGGTGTTTGTTCACCATCTCTTAGGGTGGTGTCTAAAAACTTTATAGACTTAGGGAAGCGGTTGAATAAAGCAATACCCCATTTAAATCACGTGTCTTGTTTCAGTGTTAAAGGGGGATATAAGAATTATGGTTGTGTGCAGTAAGCGCACATTCTCTGAAGCTTTATAGTTGTTGGTTAGGCTGTTTTTGGAAGCTTTACCACAAGAAACCTGAATACGCCGTCGCTTGTGTTGCGGAGCAAATGCGGGATACCTTTTGGGCTATCTATTACTGCGTCTTTCTGTACTTTCTGGGTTTCTTCTCCGATTTCTACTTCGCCGGTGCCTTCGAGTATATAGAAGAATACGTCTACGGGTGTCGTGTGTCTTTTTAGTGCTTGCCCTGGTATTAGAGCCATGTGGATGACTTCTGCGCCGGGGCATTCGAGAATTTTTCTTGCGTCAACCATATGAGCATTCTTGAATGGTTTAGTCTCTTCAACTTTAGCGGTTTTCATATGTAATTATTAGCGGTGTCGGCAATTTAGAGTTGCCCCCTGAAAGCTAAGGGATTTACTTATTCTGTCTTTAAGATTTGCTTGAAATTAACCTAAAAAGTTCTCGATATTAGGGAAAATGCTAAGCTGGTATGAACTGAATTGATTGAAATTTAAACAAGCGCTGTCTATCTTATCACTTTATAACGGTAACTATTTATAGTTTAACATAGAAATGAAACTAGATGGTTGCCTACAGAGGCAATGAGGGATAAATTCGGCATAAATGGCTCCTTGGAGTCACTTGAGCCTCTTGTCTCCGCCCGGAAGGCTTGCCCCGCGATAGGCAACTATCACTTTAGCCTTCCATCCGCCTTCTCGATATTTAAAAATTATTGACACCAACGTGGTTAGAGCGCTTGGTCAAATTTTGGCACTATAGCGCCACAGCCAATCAAAAATAACATCTAAAGCGCAACAAACTGCCATTTCAAGCCCAAGTCAGCTTAAATAGGGGATAGGACCTATCTGCAAAACACATAAACACAAATGGCTCTTTATGGCGCATAAAACTTAACTGCTACCCATTACCACAATAATCAACAAGAACCGCTTATTAGTAGAAGGTAAAATGAACTTGAGAAGCGACGAAATTAAAACCGGAACCGAAAAAGCGCCTCACCGCGCACTCCTCAAATCCTTAGGCTTACAGGACGACGACATGACAAAGCCGTTCATCGGCGTAGCAAACAGTTACACAAACATCGTCCCCGGCCACATCCACTTACGCGACATCGCCGAATCAGTAAAAGAGGGTATCCTAGCAGCAGGCGGCATACCCTTCGAATTCAGCACGATCGCAGTCTGCGACGGCATCGCAATGGGACACATAGGCATGCGCTATAGTCTGCCAAGCCGAGAAATCGTTGCTGACAGCGTTGAAATCATGCTTCGTGCACACAGCCTTGACGGAGTGGTTATGGTTACTAACTGCGACAAGATCACTCCTGGTATGCTCATTGCAGCCGCAAGAGTCGACATACCCTCCATCGTTGTTACAGGAGGCCCAATGGCTGCTGGAAAGCATCATGGCAGAAAAGTCAGTTACGCAAGCATGCCTGAAGCAGTCGGGCAAGTAGCCGCAGGCAAACTATCCGAAGCTGAATTGCTCGAGCTTGAATCAGATGCGTGCCCCGGATGTGGAAGCTGCAGCGGCATGTTCACCGCAAACACAATGGCCTGCATGACTGAAGCTTTGGGCATGTCACTGCCTTACTGTGCAACTTCACTTGCCAACAGCGCATTCAAAATGCGCCTCGCCAGAGCAAGCGGAAAACAAATCGTACGATTAGTCAAGGACGATCTTAAACCATCACAGATCCTAACCAAAGCAGCATTCCAGAACGCAATCACCGTTGACCTTGCACTTGGGGGCTCAACAAACACTACCCTGCATCTGCCGGCAATAGCTAAAGAAGCAGGTGTAACATTGCCCTTATCTACATTCGACGAAGTCGGCAGGAAAGTTCCTCACATTTGCAGTATGATCCCAAGCGGCGTCCACGCCATGGAAGACCTCGATCTGGCAGGCGGAATCCCCGCGGTTGAAAAAGAACTCAGAGATCACCTGAACCTTAACCAGCTGACAGTTAGCGGCAGAACCGTCGGCGAAAACATCCAGAACGCTGAAGTCCAAGACCGCAACGTCATCCGCCCACTCAGCGACCCAGTACACAAAGAAGGCGGCATCGCCATCTTAACCGGCAACCTCGCTCCTAAAGGCGCAGTCATCAAATCCGCAGGCGTATCCGAGAAGATGATGAAGCACACCGGCCCAGCGAAAGTCTACGATTCCGAAAACGAAGCTCTAACCGCTATCCGCGGCAAACAAATCGTGCCAGGCGACGTTGTGGTTATCCGCTATGAAGGACCAAGAGGCGGACCTGGAATGCCCGAGATGCTTTTCCCAACAGCTACAATCGCAGGTATGGGACTCGCTGAATCCGTTGCCCTGATTACTGACGGACGCTTCAGCGGCGCCACAAGAGGCGGCAGCATCGGTCACGTTGCTCCTGAAGCATTTGACGGTGGACCAATTGCGGTCATCCAGAATGGCGACGTAATCACCATCGACATACCTAACCGTGTGCTTAAAGTGGAATTAAGCTATGAAGAACTAAAAACCCGCTTAGCCGCTTGGAAACCACGTCCGCCAAAGATCAGCAAGGGCATACTATCCCGTTACAAGCCGACGCCGATCGAGTAAAACAGAAAAATAGAGATGGACTGGGTTAACCATCCCTTTTATGGGTGGCAGCCTCGTCCATAACCACTGTTTCTTCCCATCATGCCAGCGCCGTAGCCGTAAGCATTTTGGTTCTGTTCTGTGTAGTTATAGCCGTATCCGTTACAGTACTGGTTCTGGTTTTGTGCTGCATACCCGTAACCGTAGCAGCCGCCGCCTTGGCAAATGCCTGCGTTTGTTGTGTTCCAGCAGTAGCCTGCATAGGTGCCGTTAGTGTAGCAGTATGGCTCGCCTGTTGTGCTGTTGATGCAGTAAGGCGGAACTGTGCCGTTGACGTCTGCACATGGTGGAACGGTCTGTGTAGCCGTCGGGTTGACTGCTGGGTTTTGGGTGCCTGCGAATTGAGCCGCTGTAACGCCGACTAACGCTGCCGTGACGAGGGCGACTCCCAATATTGCAAGGACTAATTTTGTTTTTTTGTTCCTCACAACTCTATTGGGCTACGTGTGGTTTGATAGTTGGCTGAAACGATCCTGAAACAGTCCTGTGAAACAGTTTTTGCGCATGAAAAGTAGTGTTTTTGTGGGAATCCTTAAATCCACGGGGAATAAGTCTAATTTAGATATAGTATGAAAAGAGTTAACCTCTTTCTCATCTTACTGGTCACCGCAGTAGCCGCACTTATCGCTGCAACTGTCATCGGCTTCGCACTCTTCTCGTCCACCAACCAAGACCCATACGGCTGGATGGGCCAAATGTGGGGAAACAGCGGCAGCACTCACAACGGCGGACACGGCGGCATGATGACCCAAACCCCCACGCCTATCACAACCACAAGCTCGATGCTGCCCTACTACGGCGTGCTCTTCGCAGTCCTAATCGCAGTAGCCATCATCGGCGTAGTCGGCGTCTCCTACTACCTGGTTTACCCTCAGATACGCATGGGCCAAGTGCAGCCACCTATCGCTATAACCCAGCAATCCACCAGCACTGGTTCTGCAGGCGTTTCAGCATATGAATCAGTCTCCAAAACCCTAACAGGCGACGAACGCAAAGTCATAAACGTTTTACAAGCACATCAAGGCAAGTACCTGCAGAAGTATATTAAAGCCGAAACAGGCCTAAATCGCCTGCAAACCCACCGCATCCTTGCACGACTCGCAGACAGAGGCATAGTAAGCTTGGAAAAGACAGGCAACACCAACCAAGTCGTACTCGCAGACTGGCTAAACCAGAAACAGTAAACCCCGCTATTCTTGGACCTACCTCTCTCAGAGTGCCTCCCCTCCCTTATTTAGCAGTAGATCAAAAATTTTCTGTTGACATTTTATAAACCAACAAAATATCATACAAAAAACATCAGCTTACAATGTATCCACTCATCCTCATCCCATCCCACCCAACATACCCCCAACATGCACCATGGGACAAAAAACCACTCACCCCATCCCAACACAAACCAAAAAACAACCCAAACC
>JAAYYI010000004.1 GCA_012515445.1 Candidatus Bathyarchaeota archaeon
AAAATAATGGTTAAAACGTTTGATTCAATCAAGCAGAAGATGTTTGATCTAAAAATTGTCTGTGAAAGAAAAAACTTTGGTTCCCCCGAAAAAGACGATTTTTTCTTCTTCTTAAACAAGCGCTTTTTCGAATCAAAATGGTAGAATGAGGTTTAACATTCTATGATTTTAATCTACCTGTTTAAAGAACAACAACGCTGGAAAGAATTCTTTGTGGTTATTTCTACCGACCCACAGAGAAAAAAGGATTCTCAACAATTTTGATCTATTGTTAAAGCAGAAACGATTTAGCGAAGAACCCACAAACCCTTTCTGAAGGCTTTACCCTATGGATGACTTTCCAGCTTTCATGAAGAACCCCAAAAACCGAGTGGAAAACAAAGACCAATACAGCAGGGACATAGAGGGCTACTACTACACCGCCCTTGATGGGCAGCAGATGGCGTTCTGGACCGCCCACACCGCAGGAGTAAGCGCCACCCACACACACCCCTTCGACGAATACGTGGTCTGCGTAGAAGGCCAATATGTCGTTTTAATCGGCGGCAAAGCAATCGTGCTGGAATCCGGCGACGAATTCGTTATCGCCAAAGGCATCGAACATGCTTGCAGACGCACCGCAGGAACAAGAACCATACACGCATTCGGCGGCAAGCGCATCCAAAAATGATTTGATTAGAAGGTTGATGGCGGGTCCGCTGGGATTTGAACCCAGGACCTCCAGCTCCGCAGGCTGGTGTCATAATCCGTACTAGACGACGAACCCACCCGGATTTGCACCCCAAAATTTCAGGGCAGAAAGTAGTAAATACTCTACTTGAACTTAAAAATAGTGGTTCTAAAACAGGCAGCGGCTATCATTTATTGGGGAAAGTTAAGGTGAAAGTGGTGCCGGCGCCGGCTTTACTCTCAAACGAGATGGTGCCACCCTGCGCTTCCACCAGCCGTTTCACAACCGCCAACCCGAAGCCCTGCCCCTTGGATTTAGTTGTCATAAGAGGCTGGAAGATTTTGGGTTTAAACTCTTCTGGTATACCGGTGCCTGTGTCAGCGACAGTTATTACGGCATTACCGCCTTTGGCGGTGGCTTTTATGGTTAGTTTGCCGCCGTTTGGCATCGCTTGAACTGCGTTCATAGTCAAATTTACTAGAACACGTTTAAGGAAAGTACGGTCTATTTTGATTCTTGGCAGCGCCCGATCACATTCTGTAACTGACACCACATTCTGCGGTATCTTGACAGTAGCAACTAGCTGGGGGATGACTATGCATAAGTCAACTTCCACCTGTTCAGGCTTAAGCGGTCTAGCGTAATCCTGTAGGTCAGCGATTATCTTGTTCATGTAGTCTATTTGCTCTTGAATTTCAACTAAGCTCTCCTTTACACTTCGTTTACACTCCGTGTCAGGTGACGCTTCTACATCCTCTGTTATCAAATATAAGTCGCCTGCGATGGCCTGCAGCGGGTTTCGAATATCATGGCCAATCATGCCTGCGGTTTGACCAATCGCCGCCAGCCGCTCAGCATCTTTTAACTGCCGCGTCCGCTCCTCAACTAGCCGCTCAAGGTTTTTGGCGTACTCCTCAAGTTTCTGCTCAATCTGCTTGCGTTCGGTAATGTCCTGCTCTATTCCAGCAATAACTTTGGCTTTCTCTTCTTCATCTACTTCGCTTATCATCCGTTCCGAGTGTATGGCGCGGACGGTGCCGTCAGGCCGCTGGATATGGTAATCGAAACTTGCTTTAGAGTATAAGTGGCCGGTTGTTTGTAGCGCCATCGCTTTGTTTATGGCTTCCATGCTGTCTGGGTGAATTATTGAAAAATACTCTTTGATGTTTGGTCCATACTTCTGGATTGGGAGACCAAAAATGCGGAATAACTCGTCTGACCAAAGTGCCTTATCCTCTTTAACGTGGTATTCCCAGCTGCCCATATGCGCAATCTGCTGCGCCATCTTTAGGCGTTCCTCACTTTCCTTAAGTGTATTCTCGGTTTGTTTACGTTCTGTAATGTCCTGTTCGACGCCCATAATGCGGGATGGGCGCCCCTGCTCATCTCGCTGACGTACTATCCGCTCGGTATGGATCGTTCGAACCGTGCGACTGGGTAAAACTATGCGATAATCAAAACTTTCGGAGCCCGTTAAGCGGCCGGAAAGCATATGCTTCTCCATCATCGGCCTGTCATCTGGATGGATGAGTGCAAGGTAGTTTTTTATGTTGGGCCCAAATTTTTGAGGGGTTAATCCAAATATGCGGAAAAGCTCCTCTGACCACACCGCTTGGTCTTCCTTAATTATGTATTCCCAGCTACCCATGTGAGCGATCCTTTGAGCCATGTTAAGACGCTCTTCGCTATCCATTAATGCTTCTTGAGTTTGCATTCGTTCTGTTACGTCGTCAAAGATGGCAATAGCGCCGATTGCTTTGCCGTCTGCGTTGTATAAGGGTTTGGCGTTTACGTTGACGAGGAACCTTTCTCCGTCGGTTCGTTCTAGTATTATGGGGGCGTCACGGAAGGTTTCGCCATGGAAGATGGCTTTGTAAATGTGGAGTTCTTCTGTAGGGCACAATTCGCCAGTTATGGAATAAATTTTGAGGTCAGATGATTGTTTCTCAATAGGTATACCACAGGGGTCTTTGCCGTGTAATTCGATGGCGCGTTTGTTAGCATAGATAACTTTGCCATTCGGTTCAAATACGACGACTGCAGAAGGGATATTTTCCAAGATGTCTTGCAGGCGGGATTTATCCAGTGAGTTGCCGCAGGAGGAACCGCTGGTTTTCTTTTCTTTTTTTTTCCTAAACGGGTCAGGTTTTCCGGTGGCAGCATCCATTATCTCCACCATCAAGATTCCTCCTTAACTAAAAATTGTCTCCATTAATTACTTGGTACAGGAAAAAGTTAAGGATTATGTCATAACAAAAACAGAAAATGGGGAAGCGCTTTATGCTTCCTCTTTTTTGCCGCTAAGCACCCGTTCCAGCGCGGCTAAAACGTTCTCTTTACCCATAGCAAGCACATAGGGGCCAAGCCTTGGGCCTTGAGGTGCACCCATCAGTATCTGGTAGAAGACTTTGAAGAGCGCTGCAGGTTTTATCCCGTTATCTTTGGCTGCGTTGAATATGGCGTTCTGGATTGCGTCCGGTTCGGTTTCGGTCTTCAGCTTCTCTATAAATTCGACAACTGCTTTGCGTTCGGTGACTGATAACTCGACAGTGGTTTCTTTGATTTCGTTGAAGTCCGCAGACCAGTTCAATGCATATTGGATGCGCTGCTGCAGGTTCGCATCGATTGCTTGGCCCTTCTGCAGGTAGCCGTAGCTCTGAAGTTTCTCAGCGACGTACTCGTTTACATTGTCCTTGGGCGCCATCTTGACTAGGAATGCCATCAGGTTGTAGGGGACATGTATGCTTGGCTTGGCTGGGGGCTTCATGACATAGCAGTACTGGAAGAGGCCCTTGAGCCGCATGGCTTCTTTCTCGCCGACCTGCTTCTTGCCAAAGTAGACGTCTTCGAGGTAGTCGAGTTCATTCATGTATGATGGAATGTCAGATACATCGAGGCTGCGTGTACCCACGAAGCGCTTAAGCATGAGCAGTAAAAGCGACTGGGGCGAGCCATAGTTGAACCATACCTGCGGAGTAAACACGTTACCCGCTGACTTGCTGATTTTCTTGCCGCCCTTATCAAGAAACATCTCGTACGCTGCGTGGCTCGGCGGCTCAAATTTGAGGACTTCGCGGCAGATGCGGTCGTTGATGCGCACGGAGTCAGCAATGTCTTTACCATACGCTTCGAAGCGGATATCAAGCGCACGCCAGCGTGCGGCGAATTCGCTTTTCCAAGTGAGTTTGCCCTGTCCGCTTTTAATGTCAACTTCACCCTCATGTCCGCAGCCAGCGATCATTTTGCCCCGGATTTCAAGCCCCTCACATTTGTAGGTGACTTTATCGGTTTTAGGATCGAACTTATATGCTCGGGTGGTGTAGAGATGTCCGCATTTTTCGCAGACAGCAAAGAATGGGAGAACTTCAGTGTAGGTTTCTTGCCCTACTTCTTCTTTAACGATTTTGCCGACTTGGTCAGCGTTTGTCAGGATGTCTCTGATTTCATTTAGTAGCAGGCCTTTCTTGTAAACCTCGTTCGCGCTGTAATACTTGTACTCGATGCCGCATTTGTCGAGTGCTTCGAGTAGGAGGTTGCTCATGTGTTTGCCGTAGCTCTCGTGGCATCCATATGGGTCGGGAATAGTTGAAACGGAATAACCGAGGTATTTCTCGAGCTTTTCAGCCATGTCTGCTGGTAGGCCCGCTGGAACCTTTCTGAGGCCGTCTTTGTCGTCGCAGAAGGCAACAAGCTCCGAGTTACACTCCATGTCTTTAAGTGCAAGGGTGACTGCGTAGCTGCGGCTGGCGTCTCCTAAGCTGCCGATGTGCGGAAAACCGGATGCGCCGAGGCCCATTTCTGTGCGGACTCTACTCATGTCGCGTTTTAGTGATTGTTCTCGTTCGATGACTTTCTTAGCCATCATGTCGTACCATGTACCGTGACCGACGATTTCTTCAGACATACTTTTGCCTTCTGTCAATTGTTCTGTGCGGGGGTATAGAAAAATGTTTAGAGCCAAAAGCTTTGCTATAGGCTAATGCTTATTCTTGGCGTGTTTAGAGTGCTTGGTTGTAATTAAAAGAGAGGCTTTATAGGGAAGAAAGGGAAATACTGCAGTAATCGCAAATGTTTGAGCCAATAATAATGCAAAAAGCAATAAAATTAATTAAAAATTATTTGATTCAGTTAAAAATTATTTTAAAATTATTAGCGATAAACAACATTTTTCAGGCGATAAAATGAAGAATATCACAATCAAAGGCGCACACATCCACAACCTCAAAAACATCAACGTCACCATCCCCAAAAACACACTAACAGTAGCCACAGGCGTCAGCGGCTCAGGCAAATCCAGCCTAGTCTTCGACATCATCTTTGAGGAGGGACGCAGACAATACCTCCGCTCCCTAGGCATACTCGCAGGCATCGAAGATGAAGCAAAATTCGACAGCATATCCGGCATAGGCCCCACAATAGCCGTCCAGCAAAGCGTCATCCGCCAAAGCAACCCACGCTCAACCGTAGGCACCCGAACAGGCATCCTAAACATACTCGCCGTACTCTATGCTGTAGAAGGCCAACCGACCTGCATAGCCTGCAAAACACCCGTAGATAGCCGCCTAACATGCCCTAAATGCGGCAGTAAAGAGGAACGGTTGCCGGCCAGTTACTTCTCCTATAACGCGCCCAACGGTATGTGCCCCAAATGCTCAGGCAGAGGCGCCACATTCGAAATCAACATGGAAAAACTCGTTCCCGACAACCAAATGACCCTCCAAGACGTGTTTAACAGGGTTAACCCGACGCCCGGTTACGCTAATTTGCTGCAGAAGCGCTTCAAAGAGCACCTGAAAATGCGCTTTTCAGAATTACCCGACGAAGTCAAAGCAGACGTTCTCTACGGCCACTTTGTAGAGAGCAACTATGATAAACGGAGTTATTGCCTGACAAGAATCCTGCAGGGCGGGCTCTACCGAAACCACGAGGTTGATGATGTTTACGCTATGACTGTTTGCTCTTCATGCCATGGTTTCCGTGTCGGCGAGGAAGCTCAGAGCGTACGCCTGAATGGGAAACACATTGGGGAACTCGGTAAACTGATAATAAATGAACTCCAAGGCTACGTCGAAGACTTGGCGCAGGGTAGCTTTACGGGATTTGGTAAGAATCTCATTAAAGAAATTAAAGACAAAACGGACCGGCTGGTTAAAGCCCGCTTAGGCCACTTATCGCTCTACAGGGAAATGCCAACGCTTTCCGGCGGAGAAATCCAGCGGCTATTCCTCAACGCGCATCTGGATTCAAAGATGGATTCCCTAATCTACATACTCGATGAGCCAACCGTGGGCTTGCATGAATCCGAAAAAGCCGAACTATTAACATCCATTAAGGCGCTTAAAGAATTAGGCAACACAGTTATCGTGGTGGAACATGACGAGAACACCATAGCAATGGCTGAGCATGTTATCGATATTGGACCTAAAGCAGGTGTGGAGGGCGGCCAAGTTATCTATCAAGGCGACTACAAGGGATTGCTTGAATGCGAAGCCTCGATTACTGGCCAGTACCTCTCGGGCAAAGCAGCCATGCCCAGCAGAACCAGTAGGTTAAACCAACAAACGGCGAAATCACTGACGATAAACCATGCAAAAACAAACAACCTCAAAGACGTCACAGTGGCTTTCCCCTTGGGTTGCCTCGTGGGAGTTGCAGGCGTTTCTGGAAGCGGTAAAAGCTCACTTGTCTCCGATACCCTTGTGCCCCTACTGAAAAATTACTTCCATGACGAACCGCCCAACAATGTAGAAAACCCTGCTGAGAACGGGGATGAAACAGACACCGTTATTGAAACGGTCGCAGAAAAACTGGAAGGCACAGAGCACCTCTCAGGATACGCCGAAGTCTCACAAGCACCCATCGGAAGAAACATCACCTCCAACCCAGCCTCCTATATTGGCATCTGGGACAAGATACGCAAACTATTCGCTAGCCAACCAGACGCATTGAAACTGGGCTTGACTGCCGGGCACTTCTCCTTTAACTCAGATGGAGCCTGCGCAGTATGCAAAGGTAGTGGCAACGAGAAAATCTGGCTGGGCGGCGACACCTTCATCGATAAAGTCTGCAGCCGATGCCACGGTGAAAGATACAACGACGAAGCATTGTCGGTAAAGTACAAAGGCAAAAGCATCTTTGATGTTCTTGAAATGAGTGTTTCAGAAGCGGTAGGCTTCTTTGAGGATCAGCCGGCCATAGCTGCTATGTTGAAGATACTGGATAGGATTGGCATGGGCTACATTGAGCTGGGGCAACCTACGCCTACGCTTAGCGGCGGGGAATCACAGCGTGTCAAACTTGCCAAGGAGATTGGGAGACGCCGAAAAGGCAACATCCTCTATATGCTCGATGAACCCACCACGGGGCTCAGCCTATATGACACTGCCAAGTTGATCCAGCTGCTGGATGAGCTTGTAGCTAAAGGCAATTCGGTACTAGTAATCGAGCATGACCCTCAGGTTTTATCTGTATGTGACTGGATTGTAGAGCTTGGGCCAAAAGGCGGCGCCGAAGGCGGACGAGTCATCGCCGAGGGAACCCCACGTGAACTAAAAAACAATCCGCAGTCAGTAACAGGAGCGTATCTACATCCAAGATAAGGCACCAATCAAAAGGGATTACTGGCCAACAAAAGAATGGCAAACCGCAGCGCCGGAATCCGTCGGCATGTCACCAGACAAACTCTCCGATTTAACCCAAGAGTTGGAAACGCAGTACCGAAACATAAACGGCTTAGTCATACTCAGAAATGGGTACATATCGTTTGAAAAGTACAGCAACGGCTTTGGTCCAAACGACACGCATCATGTGGCTTCAGTGACAAAAAGCGTCATCTCCGCGTTAATTGGAGTAGCCATAGACAAAGGATACATCAAAAGCGTCGACCAGAAAGTTCTGGATTTCTTCCCTGAATACAGTGCCGGAGCCAACGATTTCGTAAAGCGTTCAATAACCATTAAGCACCTGTTGACAATGACTGCGCCGTTTGCGTGGAAAACCAACAGCAAACTTCGCTTTGAACCGCTTGATAGGCTGCGCAGGCAACGGGACTGGGTGACTTATACTCTAAACATTATGGGCCAAGGCGGACCGCTTGGCAGATTTCAGTACTGCACTGCAGCGCCGCATCTGCTTTCCGCAATCTTGACTAAAACAACAAAGCTATCTGCTCGTGAATTCGCCAACCAGCATTTATTCGGTCCCCTGGGTATGCAGGAAATTGTGGATAACCCTATGCAGGCATGTGGCTTAGAGGATGTATTTTTAAAGGTAAAAGGTTGGATTCATGATCCTCAAGGTTACACGGTTGGCGGATGGGGGCTCACTATTACACCTCGGGATATGGCGCGCTTCGGGTATCTCTACCTTAACGGCGGCGTTTGGGAGGAGAAGCAGGTTGTTTTAAAAGCGTGGATTGATGAATCGACCGCGTTGAACCAGAACAAGTACGGGTACCTATGGTGGCTCAGAGACGAAAACGGCATTGCAGCGTTTTCAGCGCTGGGTTCAGGAGGCAACGTTATCTGCTGCATACCGCAAAAGGACCTGGTGGTGGCAATTGCATCTAAGGTTACTGGAAAGCCATATGACCCATGGATGCTCTTTGAGGATTTCATACTGCCAGCTGTAAAGGATTAAGCTATAATTGCAATAAAAGAGAAAAAGAAAGAAAAAGCTACTTGTGTCTTAGTGCAGCTGCGATTGCCAAACCGGCAACAACCACCAAGATCACTATCAGCGAATAGAGCCAGTTGATGCCGAACAGCGCCCATGCGCCGCCGACTCCGATAGCTACAAGCCCTAGCGCCATCGTGCTGAATCCGCTGCGTTCATACTTAACAGGGTTATTCATACGCATAACGCCAAGCGCCAGTAGCCAGAGGCCGGAAAGCAGAAGAACTACCGGCACAATCAGCGTCCAATCAATCACTCCGGCGACGTAGAGCACTATAGCTACTACGACGGAGACTATGACTGCAGCGATCGTCAACAGTTCCCTATTGCTTTCACTCATATCTACTAGCTCCTACTCGATTTTTTGTCCACATTCGGGGCAGAACTTGCTGTTAGCCGGGATAGATTTACCGCATTTGGGACATGGGATCGCCTGCTGGCTTGGCGGTGTCAGGTTTGTTCCGCAGTTGGGGCAGAATTTGCTTGTCGCCGGCACTTTTTCTCCGCATTTGGGACAGATGACCAATGCTGCTGCTGGAGCTGCCTGTGGCGCGCCCTGCTGGTTCATTATCTGTGGGATGAGGACCATGCCTGCGCCGAGTGCTCCTGCTCCGCCGCCACCTTGGCCTAGGCTTGCTGCTGCGGATTTGACGGTTTCCATGCGTAGTACGTCGCCTGGTGCGGTTTGGCCTGTTTTAAGCCAGAAGAGGCGTTCACGGTACTCTGGTGTGGTGTCGATGCCTTCGAAGCGTAGGTCGGTTAATTCGACGCCGACGCGTTTGAAATAGTCAATGATGGTGTTTTTGACGATGATGCTTGTTTCGTCGAGTTTAGTGAATACGCTGATGAGGTCGTAGTGGCTGAGTTCATCGATGATTTTCTCGTTTAGGAAGCCGCGTAGAAAGTCGTTTACGGCTTGTGTTGTGTAGGCTTTTTGTCCGCCGACGACTTCGTTGACGAATAGGGATGCGTCGCCTACTTTGAACCAGTACTGGCCGTATGCCTGGAGCGGGGCGAGTTCGGTGGTTTGTGCGCGTGTGCCCCATTTGCCTGCGAAGATTTTTGTGCTGACGAATAGGACTGTTGCTTTGAATGGTTTGTTGCCGCCAAACCCTGCAAGTCTTGTCAGTAAGCTTGTGATCAGCGGCAGGTTTAGGGTGGTTAATGTGTGTCTGCCAGCTTGGAATACGTCGTAGGCTTTTCCGTCTCGGAAGAACACTGCCATCTCGTATTCGTGTACTATTAATTGGGCGCCCCATGTGATGTCCTCGACTGGGTAGCGCCAAACTATGTCTTCTGCTCCAACGTTTGTCCATTCTATTACTTGTGGCATTATGCATTCACTCCCATGATTACTTCTTGTCTCTTATCAAAAGCGTCTTCCAGCATGTCGAATTTGTCTGTGACGCCTTGGATTTTGTCCTTTAAGGCTGTGTAGTCGCCGCCTACCAGCTGTGTTTTAAGTTGGTCGATTGCGTCTGTTAGGGTGTTGACGCCGTCGAGGAGTTGATTATCGTAGGCGATCATGCGGTCAAGGTTATCTTCCTTGATCTTTACTGTGTCAAAGAAGCCTGAGTAACCGTAGGATGCATGGTTGATTTTTTCTGTGATGCGATCCATCTTTGCTACTAATCGGTCGATATCTGGCATCACGTCTATGTAGCGTTTGTCTGCTATCCGCTGAGCAATATTCCTGACGTTATCTTTGCCTTTGGATAGTTTGAGGGTAAGGTGGTTTCGGATTAACTTGTCTGATTCGCGGCGTAGTTCCTTCTCCTTGTAACCGCGGAAACCGGGCAGCGCAGCCGCAATGCGCTCGGAAAGCCTCATTTGGCTTTTCGCTTGGGCATAAACATCTTTATTTTCGCTCATTTCACGATTCCTCGATTATTTGCATTCCGTTATTAAAAAGACGCTTGCTTTTAAGGATTATCCAAATCAGCTAAAATCTGGTGCTGGGGATATCGCCCTTTAAAACCATGCCTTTTGCGCCATCAATCAGCATCTGGTAGCTGTTACCCTTGTACTCATATCGTATGAACCACACCGGCGCATGCAAGTACAGCATCTGCTTCGGCGTTATAGCTGTTGATGCTTCAACTATGCGGTCAACGTCTTCCTGCAGTAGGAATCGGTGGTGCGTATCGATCTGCTGCCGCGCCATATCTACCGCTTGATCTTTCTCCACTTCGCTGTTAAGCACTTTAGCGTAGCCCTCTATCTTACGGAAGTCGTAGGGCACCTTACCCTCAAGCGGAACATCATACGCCTGTGTGGGAAAATCCGAGGCTTGCCTAGCCAGAACGAGCCAGTTGTATTTCTTTTTTATTTCGCCTTCTTTAACGATGGCGGGGGATATGCGTTCAAAAATGCCCTTGTATTTGGTTGAGGCTTCGCAGCTGATAACCCAGAATGGCAGATAAGTAAGCTCTTTCTGTGTGATTTTAGCCTTCTTCGCTAAATCCGAGGGCTTCATGAAGCCGCTGCGCATCCAGTCCCGTATAAGGTTATCCATAGCGTCGGGGCTATAACTGTTAAAAAGAATAGAGTGCTCAAAGACGAAGGCTTGGCCAGTTTGGATGACGGTAGTGAAGCCGCAGTACTTACAGGTAGCTATGATTTCGCCGGGTTTAAAATCAACTGGGGCGCCACAATGCGAACACCGTATGTTCTCCGCTACTGCCATAGTTTAGATTATGCCTTCGGTGCTTTTTCTCTCTTTAGGATTTCCCGTGCCACTATAACTCCGCTTGCTGAAGCTTGGATGAGTCCTCGGGTTACACCTGCGCCGTCGCCGATGGTGAACATGTTCTGGATCTTGGTTTCTAAGCTGTTGTTTAGCTGTAGGTGGCTGCTGTAGAATTTCACTTCGACGCCGTAGAGCAGTGTTTCAGGTGAAGCAACGCCCGGCGCGATCTTGTCGAGGGCTTCAAGCATTTCTTTGATGTCAGTTAGGTAACGGTATGGAAGCACGAAGCTGAGGTCGCCTGGAGTCGCATTTTTCAATGATGGCACCAAGACGCTATGTGCGATTCGCTCAGGCGTGCTGCGTCGTCCGTGAGTTAAGTCACCTAGACGCTGAACCATGACCCCGCCGCTGAGCAGGTTGCTGAGCCGAGCAATGTATTTGCCGTACGCGATTGGTTCCTTGAATGGTTCAGTGAACTGTGTGCTAACCAATATGGCGAAGTTGGTGTTGAGCGTTTTTGTTTCTGCGTGGCTGCCTCCGTTGACGGTTAAGACGCCGTCGTAGGATTCCGTGGTGACTTCGCCGTGTGGCGAAACGCAGAAGGTTCGGACTTGGTCGTCGAATGAGCGTGAGAAGTAGATTAGTTTGGGCTCGTAGAGGACTTTAGTAAGTTTCTCTGTAACAGCCGCCAAGAGTTCAACGCGGACACCGATGTCAACGGGGTTGTTGACTGTTTTTAATCCGCGGACCTGTGCTTCGGTTTGGAGCCATTCTGCGCCGCCTCTGCCCGGGGCGATGATGACGTATTTGGCCATGATTTTTTCGCCGCTGACGGTTTCGACGCCCTGTATCATATGGTTGTCAACGATTAAGCCCTTGACTTCTGTTTTAGGCATGAAGGTGATTTTGCTGTCAAGGTAGTTGCGCATCTCTTTTAGGACTTCGAGGCATCTGTCGGTGCCCATGTGGCGGACTTCTTGTTTAATGAGTTTGAGTCCTGCAAGGGAGGCTTTACGGGCGATTTCGTCGATTTCTTCGTTGTCGCCTCCGAAGACCTCTTTGCTGGCGCCAAATCTGATGTAGAATTCGTCGCAGTACTTGACGAGGGCTTCGAGTTCTTTGGTTGAGACGTACTGGTTTAGCCAGCCGCCTACTTCTGTTGATAAAGTAAGTTTGCCATCAGAAAAAGCGCCTGCTCCACCCCAGCCGTTTAGAACGTTGCATGGTTCGCAGTGTACACAGTCAAAGCCGCGTTGTGAGGGGCATTTACGTTTCTCTATATCTACTCCCCGGTCGATAACTAGTACGTTTAAGTTGGATTTTTCAGTTAGCTCTAACGCTGAGAAGATGCCTGCGGGGCCTGCGCCCACGATGATTACGTCGTATTTCAAAGGATAAATCCCTCTGGAAACCCCTTATTACATGCTAAGGGTAGCATATATTTGTTAGTGCCCGAACGCTTCAAAGAGGCAAATAGCCAATCTTAGGCGTCCATTGTTAAGCATATGAATCTAAGCGGTTCGCTACTCGTTGCTCTTAGCTGGTGGGGCTCGTTTGACGTTATGTGGACTATATCGTCTGTCTGGATCGCCGTCGCTTTTTCGCCGTCAAATACTACTCCGCTGCCTCCTGTAATGACGAGAATATGCTGGGGAGTGTGGCTGTGGAGGGAGCTGTAGCCGTCGGGGTTCATTTCAAAGAATTTTATGGTAAGCTCCTTGCCATCGCCTATTTTGGCGGTTAATTCCCTGATTTGAGTGTTTTTGCAGCAGTACTCGTTGTTTTCTTCCAGTTGCTTCTTGCTATAGAGTTTCATGCAGTTGCCTCACTAAATTATGTGTTTGATTGAGATATATCTAAATAGCATGCAACACAATTAAGCATTTGAACAGACCTGACCAAAATGCCAGAAACTAACCAAAAACAGGGCCTCGACGAACTGCTAAGCGACTTCAGCCGCTTCTACATACTCACTATACTCTACGAAGGCCCAGCCCACGGCTACCAAATCATGAGTCAATTCAAAAAACGTGTAAAAAAAGAAATCAGCCCCAGCCTAGTCTACCCATTTCTAGAGCAGCTAGAGAACAAAGGCTACGTAAAGCATACTCTGCAGCCAGTCGGCGATAAAATTAAGAAAGTCTTCGTCCTAACCGACGAGGGACGAGAGCTCTGCACCTGCCTCTTCAAACGTTTCGCTGGGTTAGTGTCCATCGCGATTGAGCCGAGCCTCTCGGTTTGTGCTCACTGCGGCTGTAAAGTCTACGAGGGCGCCTACAAAGAAGTTATCGACGGCAAAGAGATGGCGTTCTGCTGCATGCACTGCGCGGCGTCCTACAAAGAAAGCCGATGCCGATAGGTAAAAGATGTGCGTTGAAACCAAAAGCAGGTTGAGGCTTAAATTACAAAAAATAAGACTAGAAATTTAGTCTTTTATAGCTTCAATGAAGCTCATAACGTTCCAGAGTTTTACTCTGGTATAGGGCGGCATGTTGGGGTCCTGCAGTATCTCATCGAGCATCGACACTGCGTTAGAGGCTCTAACAGCAGGGGTATAATCGGAGCTCTGCAGTGCGTTCATTGCATCTTTTGCGGAGCGTCGAATGTTCCTTGGGGTTGTACTGTCTTCAGAAACCTCGCCGAGCACCTGTAACGCTTGCTTAATTTTAGCTTCATACTCTTCAGTTTTCTTTTTGCGAACCATAAATCAGTTCCCCTTTTACTGCAAGGAGCAGTAATCAAGTTATATATTTATTGATATGTATTTACTTTGGGGTTTTACATGCAACAAGACAAGGAAAGCATCAAACGGATGGCTGAACTACTGCGGCAGGGCGCCACATTAACTGACCTCTCATGCCCAAACTGTAATTCGCCACTATTCCGCTTAAGAGACGCCACACTATGGTGTGCTAAGGACGAGCAGAAGGTCATCGTCGTCAAAGAAGGCGAAGAGCCACCCAAGACAATGCAACCTCAAGCGGCGAAGTCAACGAATTCAGCGTATGATAAACTGGAAGCAACGCTTTTGAAGAAAATCGATGACGTTCAAGTCAAGATAGAGAAAACAGAGGACATTGATGAACTCCAGAAACTCACTGTTGCACTCAGCGAGTTACTCAACAGCGTCGAGAAAGTTAAACGCGTGAAGGCTTGACTCAGTAATTGACGCTTGGATACTACGCCGCTTTTCCCGAAAACATCCACTACCTTTCTAACTATCAATCCTTTGTTTCTATCCGAGCGCTTCAGATGAGAATTCTCCAATTCATTGGGGATATTAACCGTAAAGAACTCATTTTTGAGCAGATTTCAATACCCACCATACCTGATAGTATAGTGATTTTTGAGTTTGGATTAGCCGAGGACGCGGGTTTCAACTACCTCAGCGCTGAAGAAACACAGCGGGCGCTGGATACCATAGAGGCGGAACATGTTGGTACTCTTGATTTCTTCTGCTCGATACGCTACTATAAAGATAATGGCGCAAAGCGTACTGCATTAAAATTTGATTACTTCATGCTTCGAACTGTTTTCCGGAAAGGCACCCTTGAAATGCGTGTTTTTCATGAAAGAGGCCCCCGATATCTTTTTCCGGAGGATTTAGCTAATTTTATTGTAAAGAACGTAAATGGCGAATCGAAAAAAACGATTCTGCGTGAAACAAATTCTTAAATCCCCGCCGATTACTACAGAACAAAGTTATGTACTTTAGTTTCGAAAGTTATATCTTCAAACTGGTAGACAGTGACAGTATCACTTTCAGCTAAACTAGGAAGACAGGCAAAAAATGTTACCTATTGAAGTATCAGACCTCAAAAAGAACTATGGCAGCCTAAAAGCCGTTGACGGCATCTCCTTTAGCGTCAAGCAGGGAGAAGTCTTCGGACTCTTGGGCCCTAACGGTGCAGGAAAAACCACCACCATCGAAATCATGGAAGGCCTCCGAGAACGCGACGGCGGAGACGTTAAAATCCTGGGACTTGATCCTTGGAAGAACGGTTATGACGTTCACAAGAAAATCGGCGTTATCCCCCAGGAATTTACGTTCATAGAGAAAACAACCCCCCGGGAAGCGATACTCTACTACGCCGACCTCTTCAACGTCAAATGCGACCCCGACCAAATCCTAAAAGACGTGTTGCTTGACGAGAAAACAAAAACCTACTTCGAAGACCTCTCAGGCGGACAGAAACGAAAAACAGGCTTAGCCCTCTCACTGGTTAACAACCCGGAAATACTGTTCCTCGACGAACCCACAACTGGCTTAGACCCCAACGCGCGCCGCGCTATATGGGAAGTCATCCGCAACCTCAAAGCCAAAGGCAAAACCATCATCTTAACCACCCACTACCTTGACGAAGCTCAACAATTAAGCGATCACGTCGCCATCATGGATCACGGCCGCATAGTCGCAATAGGAACCGTCGATGAAATCATACATCAGTACGGCTCAGGCGAACGATTAGAAATTCAGGGAACAGAAAAACTAGCCGAGTACATCAAAGCAAACACAGAATTAGAAGTCAGCTACGATCACACCAGACGCACAATCACTATACCCCTCAAAAAGAGAATCGACGCGTTAGCCGCGTTAGCAGCCGCAGAACAGTCAGGTATGGAATGGGGAGAGATACAAACACGCGAAGACAGCTTAGATGATGTCTTCATCAAACTCGTCAGTGAACCATTAGGGGAACAAGGCGAAACCGCTATAGATAGCGGTAAAAAGCGGAGGCGCTAAATTATGATCAGTGGAAAAAGAATCTACTCAGACTTTAAAGTGTTCAGCCGGGGCTTCCTACGTAATAAGTTCGGCTTGTTCTTCGGCTTAATCTTCCCAGTAGTATTAATCGTTATTTTCGGCGCCATATTCTCAGGTGGCGGGTCAGGAACAACCACTGTTTATGCCCAAAACCTCGACACAGGTTTCGGCGGCCAAAACTTAGGCAATGCATTCCTGGCAGCAATGAATGAGTCAGGGACATTTCAAGTGGTAACGGTTAACATTACAGGTGACTTCGGAGAATACTTGGCGGATAAGTCGCAGTCTGACGGTATAGCTATCCCCGCAGACTTTAGCCAGAGCTACATAACTGGGCAGCAGGTAAACGTAACAGTTTACGGCAACCCAGCGTCAAGCAGCAGTGGCATAATCACAGGCTACGTTAACGGCTACGCCAACTACTTTAACTTACAATATTATAGCAATGGCAGTGAACCAGCTAAAGCAATCATCGGTATACAGACCGCTTCAGTAAACACCCAACAGAACCAGTACATCGACTACCTGATTCCAGGCTTAATCGGCTTCTCTATCCTGACCAGCCCCATGTTCTCGCTAGTCAACATATCGAGTGACTACAAAAAGAACAAGCTCTTCAAACAGCTCAGCTTAACCCCGCTCACAAAAATGGAGTGGCTAACATCAAAAATCCTCTGGTACATCGTGCTGACAATCGCAGGCTTCTTCCTAATGTACCTCGTCGGCACACTCGCATTCAACGCTCACATCACCCTCTCACCGATGCTCATACCCTTCCTAGTCCTTGGTCCCATGCTCTTTGCATCGCTAGGCATGCTAGTCGGCACAGTCGCGAAGAACCCTGAAACAGCAGGCATCGTCGGCAACATCATCACCTTCCCAATGATGTTCCTTGCAGGCACATTCTTCCCAATCAGCCAAATGCCCGAGTACCTCCAGACTGCAGCGCATGTTCTGCCATTGTTCTATGTGACGGAAGGACTCAACAACGTTATGGTCTACGACAATTTGGGTGGCGCATTAATCGACATAGCCGTGCTTGCCGTCATCACAATAGTTGTTTTCGTGTTGGCGGTTAAAGCGTTTAAGTGGCGTGAAGATTAAGCCACAACCAACCCTTTCTTTCCCTTTTTTAATTCTTAATCATCGACTTACCCTTAATTCTTAAACGAAGGTAATGTGCCAATTGGTAGAGTAGATTAGCTATCGATAGGGCAAACGCTGGCATAGCCGGTAGTATGTACCAGAAAAGCTTGGTCTGGGCAATAGAAAACAACCCTAACACAGCAACAATCCAACCAAGGACCAAAACATCTGCTCTGCTCCGCTTAGAAGCAATATTGTAGATGCCAAACGCAAAGGCAAAGGGCAACATTACAGCCCAGAATATCTCGTTAACGAATAGCTGCTGGAAGTAGAAGAAAAAGTCTCCACTGTGACCCTCAAGCGGAGTAGTGATGCGAGAAACGTTTGAATAAACAAAAAAACAATCCCAAAAGTCCTTCGAAAGCCATATGTTGTAGGCGATATACGGGATAAAGATGGCTGCGGCGACGCCGACAAAAACTGCGAAGGATTTAGTTACAGCAAAGCGGATGCGTCTTGTAAAGAGTAGATAAACCAGTAGTATTGCAGGTATGAGAAGCGCTTCAAGCTGCTTTGTCATCAGCGCCAAACCAAAAAAGGCTCCGCTCAATAAGGCATACTTCAAGGGTGCCCCCTTGTCCTCTGTGCAATGCAGCAGGTAGTAGATGCTGGCGAGCATAAAGAAAATCAACGGAACATCCGTCATCATATGGGTAGAGTACTGATAGAATGTCACAAACGACCCCAAGACGACGATGGAAACCAAACCTACCCATGCGTTGTAGAGTTTCTTACCCAACAAATACACCATAAGCAGAGATAATGCTCCGAATAGAACCACCCAGATTCTAGCCGAAAAATTAGATATTCCAAAAACCTGATAGGAAACAGAAGTTAACCACATGAGAAGCGGCGGTTTACCCACCCACCAAGCAGGATCGCCAGTAACCCAAGGCGTCCAGTAGTCCCCGCTTGTTAAGAAGTGATAGGTGATTTGGCTGTAGGTTTTCTCGTCAGCAGCCCACATCGGTGGCTGGTTGAGGTTTAGCAGGTAAACTGCGGTGAAAACCAGAATTAACGCAGCGGCTAATAGGTTAATATGTTGTGTAAACCAGGCTTTGGGTGTGTTGTCGGTGGGGATTTGGGTGGCTTGCTTTTTTCTCAAAGAAAAATAGAGGTGTCGAGCAACCAGAAAAATAACTGTGCCCCATGCAAGACAGAACAGTAAGTCAAAGACGACGGTGCTCCAAAAAATAGGTGTTGAAGCCTCGGCTACTTTAGTTAAGGCGTCACTTAGCTGAAACGCGTACAGATGATAGTCGCTGGAGCCAAAATAGAGCATGTCCTCAACGACTGCGGGGGATGAATCGATGATGCATCCTGTCTCTATGCTCCATTTCAGGGCACCCGTGTACGCGTCGAGGCAGTATAGGTGATAGTCCTGGGAGCCTACAAAGACGCAGTCGTTAGCTACGGCGGGGGATGACCATACCCAGTAATCCGTTTTGGTTTGCCACAACTTTGATCCATCAGACGCGTTAAAGCAGTATACGCTGCCATCTTCCGAGCCAATGTAGACTCGACCATAGGCAACTGCAGCCGAGGAAGCGGTGGTGTCATCAGTCTGATAAATCCATGTTCTTGCGCCTGAAGTAGCATTTGTACATGTTACCCAACCCATGTATGCGCCAGTATAGATGAAGCAGTCGCTGATGGCTGGAGTGCTAAAGTTGCTGCCGTTAAAGCTACGCCATATCTCCTCGCCTGTGGAAGCGTTTAGGGCATAGAGGTAGTAGTCATCGCAGCAAAAATAGATCGTGCCGTTTGCTATTGCTGGGGAAGAGTTCACTCGGTACTTGGTTTGGTAAGTCCAAAGGGTGTCGCCGGTTGAAGCATTAAAACATAAAACATCGTGCAGTGGTGAACCGATGTAGACTCTGTCGTCGGCAACTAGTGGTGAAGATAGCACTTGGCCACCGAGGTATTTGCCCCATACAGGAACACCACTTGACAGGTTCAAGCAGTATACCCAGCCGTCGTATGAGCCAACATACACTTTTCCCTTGCAGATGGCTGGGGAGGAGTTAACTTCATGCGCTACCTTGAACTCCCAAATAAGTTTACCACTTGAGGCGTTGACGCAGTAGATGTAGCAGTCTTTACAACCAAACACCAGTACACCATCCGCTATGGCCGGCGAAGATATGACTGAGGCGCTGGTTGGATATTTCCAGATAAGCTGCGCCGAGTTAGCTGTGGCGTTACTGGGTGTGGAGCCACTGCGTTCTGGGTTACCGCGAAACATTGGCCAATCATCACTGCCTGAGGCTGCACACGATATTGGAGTTAATGATGAGAGAAATAGCATAAGTAGGCCGATTGTTAGCCAGTCATGTTTCTCCATACGCTTGTGTACCTGAGACCACTTGGATGGTATACCATATATATTCTCCTAAAGTCCAACTCGGGCATCGGCAATCGCTATAACTGCTTGTAGAATAGCCCACAACCAACAAGCAACCCTAGCGATATGCTGATAACAAAACAGTTGTTTCTGCCAACTTCGTTGGTAGAAGAAGAGCAAGGGGGCTGCTGCCTTCTTCTTCTAATTTGAAAATTTCTGGTCAGTTGAGACCTAAAAATTCACCGACGAATCCCACAGGAACTGGAAGTACTCGCGCGCAAACCCAACCAAACCCACATGGTTACTCCAAATAACCAGCGTCGGCTTATCCTCACCCAAAAACAGCATAGCCTCCTTGCCGTCAGCGATTATGCCGCCGCCGAACATGTGGTCACGTATGCGGAGTTCTCCTAAACCGCCGAATTTCTTGATAAAGGCCCAATCACCTTTTCTGCCAGCCGCCATAAACTTGATCGTAACGCTCTTCTTGATAGCGCTACCGCCAAGCAACGGCTCTGCCAACGCAATCACCGGCTTAGCGAACTCTGGTGCTGCAACAACGATTTCCACAGAGGCCTTCTTTAATACGTCCTCTAGTTTTGATAGCACCTGCTGTTGACCTCTGAGAATAATCATTTCGGGCCGCTCAACGAGTTCCCTCTGCTCGTAGAGTGGCTGCAGAGATTCAACAACGGCGTTTTCCAGGTTAACGTACTTGTCTTCTATTCGCAGCCTAGTGAGTCTTGTAGCTTCCAGCGGCGGCACAGGGTAATACTTGAATGGTCGGCTCTCTGTGCTTTTAATCCAGCCCTTCTCTTTCAGGCTGTTTAGGACTTCGTACATTTTGCTGTAGGGTACGTTTGCTCGTTCGCTGATGTCCATGGCGGTTAATTGTCCGCCGCTTACCAGTACAAGGTAGGTGTCTATTTCGTAGGCGTTTAAGCCCATTTCACGTAGCGCCGCCCGGGTTTCATCATCAATAGCCATAGTAATCCCCTCATTCACCGTGGGAAACAGTTGGAAAGATTATTATCCGGTCTAGTGCTCTTAAGCTCTTCGAAAGTAACGCTTACACGCTAGAAGGCAAATTCACAATGAAAGATATTAAACAGACTAAAAGCATCTGTCCCGAATGCCTCAAACCTCTAGACGCAACCATCTACGAGGATCAAGGAAAAGTTTTCATCAAAAAAACATGCCCCGAACACGGAGCCTGCACTGAACTTTACTGGTCAGACTACGACCAATACGTCCGCGCCGAAAAATTCCGCAACGAAGGAACAGGCGTCGAGAACCCTCGAACACAAAAAAACAAGGGCTGCCCAAACGACTGCGGCCTATGCCCAGAACACCACTCCCACACCGCACTGGCAATCATAGACATCACCAACCGCTGCAACCTAAAATGTCCCGTATGCTTTGCAAACGCAAACTACGCAGGCTACGTCTACGAACCCACCATGGAGCAGGTTACCGGCATGCTGGAGAACCTGCGTGCAACTAAACCGGTCCCAGCTCAGGCGCTACAGTTCAGCGGCGGAGAACCAACAATCCGAAAAGAACTCCCCGCCATGGTTAGGAAAGCCAAGGAACTCGGCTTCAACCATGTTGAAGTTAACACTAACGGTTTACGCTTAAGCCAAGACGTTGAATTCGCCAAGGAACTAAGAGCAGCAGGCGTAAGCACAATCTATCTGCAGTTCGACGGCTTAACCGCAGACGTCTACAAGTATATCCGCGGAGTCGACTTACTCGACATAAAAATGAAGGCGATTGAGAACCTCCGCGCAGCCGGCTGGAACAGCGTTGTCCTCGTCGTCACCCTCGTTAAAGGCGTTAACGACAAACAACTCGGCGACATAATCCAATTCGCAGCTAAAAACAGCGACGTCGTCCGATGCATAAACGTGCAACCAGTCAGCCTCTGCGGACGCCTACCAGCGGACGAACGCGAAAAAATGCGTATAACCATCCCGGACTTTATGCGAGAAGTCGAAACACAAACCGAGGGCGTAATTAAACAAAGCGACTTCTACCCTGTCCCAGTCGTTGTCCCAGTCTCCAAAGCAGTCGGCGCCATCAAAGACAAACGCTACGTCGAATTTACCGCGCACCCACACTGTGGCATGGCAACCTTCGTATTCATAGAAAACGGCAAAATCACACCTATAACCCGCTACGGCAACATCGAGAAATTCGTTGCTACTCTCCAAAGCGTTTACAACGATGCTGAAAAGGGCAGTAAGAGTAAAGCTAAACTCCGTTTAGTCGGTGCAGGCCGCCACATCAAGTTTGGCTTCCTCCGCAAATATGTGCTTAAAGTGCTGGTTAACGGCGACTACAAATCCCTAGGAGACTTCGCCCGTTCTGCAATGCTCATATCTTCAATGCACTTTATGGATCCCTATAACTTTGACCTTGAACGTGTCTCCCGCTGTGTCATCCACTACGCAGTACCCGACGGCAGAATCATTCCTTTCTGCACAATGAACTCTATCCACCGCGCTGAAGTCGAAAAGAAACTCGGCATGCCTATTAAAGAATGGCAAAGCAAACATAAGGTTGAAATAAGCGAAACCGTCTAGATGAGCGAAAATTAAATTATTCGGTAAGGTGAAAACATGGGTGGAAAAAAGAAGCTTGGCATAAAGCAGATGGAAAAGCAGCAGGATGATAAAGCGGCAGAAGAGAAGAAGTCAGACAAGAAAGCAGATAAAAAGGGACCGCCAACCAGGAAAGCGAACATTAGCATCATTGCACCAGACGCAAAAGACCCCAAAGTCGTCGCTGAAGTCAAAAAACTCGGTGTCCTAACACCATACGCAGTTGCATCACGTTACAGCATACGCATCAGTGCAGCAAAAGACTTCCTCGAGCAGCTTGAAGCCAACGGCGCAATTACACAAGTATCAGGTAGTCATAACCTTAAAATCTACAAAGCAGAAGCATAAAACTGCTCCCTAACATCTTTTATTCAACCAAACCCTTTCATATTTAGGAGTTTAATCGCTTGAGTTTCCCAGAAAAAGTCTATACTGGCAAAGAAGTAAAATCTGCTAAAGCGCTTGTTGACCAAGGCTACAAGCATAAGTTAATGGTCGAAGGTAAACCGGATTTTACACGCAAAGTAAAGGAAGCACTAGAGTATATCGAAACCGCAGGCTATCTTGATTACTTGCAGACTTTTATACGTAGTATTACTGAAATCGACGGCATGACGCAGCTACGGCAAACTGAAGTCGCGATTTGGGCTAACAAGTTCGCTGTCGATAACCCTGTGGATGCTGCAAGTCTCTTTATACAGAAAGCTTTCAGTATGCAGGAGTACTTGAATGGTAAACTCTACTATGGCGGCGCAGCAGAGAAGCGTTCAATCAATAAACGCATAGAGTTTCTGCAGGTGCTAAAAGAGAAAACTAGTGATCGCAGCGTAAAAGAGGAATGTGACCGGCTGCTCGGTCTATGGAACGATAGCTCCCTCTAAAGCCTTGTTTTATTGTGTTGCTAATGCAACTCTAATTTTTGTGCCACTTTTAATCTGCTTGAACAAGTCAAGGTTAGAGGTTATTTTACCTAGAATGCTGACCGGGCTGTAGGGTTGGCTTTTACCGTAAAAGACACATATTGCGCTGCCCATGGGCCAGAATGCGATTGTGCCCTGTTCAACTGTGGCTTTTGCTTTTTCTTCGCCCATTTTGAGTGAGGTTTCGAAGTAGACTTCTTCTTTGTATAAGGCGGCTCTGCCTTCGATTGGTAATTTGCGGACGATTGTGTCGATGCTTCTAGGTGCGAGGAATCGTACTAATTCACCTTCGGCTTCGCCAAGGTTTTCAATGATAAATTTAACTTTGATGCGAGAGACGTCGCCTTCGATGCTCAATTGGTTCTCATTCTCCTTAAAAATACCCGAAAATCGGGTAAATCAAAAAATATAATGTGAATGTGTAATTTAACTATTACACTCCACTTTTGATTGGTTTACAGTAGACCAAGCACTGTTTCGCCGATAAGGGCGGCTTCGTCTTTTGTTACGCCCGGATGAACTGGCAGTGAGAAGACTTGTTCTGCGGCTTTTTCGGTTTCCGGCAGTAACTTGGCTCCGAAGTTGCTGCGGTAGTATGGCATGGTGTTTATGGGGTGAACGTAGTAGGCTTCTGCGCCTATGCCTTTGGCTTTGAGGTCGTCTAGTAGCTTGTTGCGTTTGGCTTCTGTTGCGTCGACTTGTCTGGCTGTGTAGAGGTACCAGCTGTGCTTGCGTTCAGGTGTTTCGTAGGGTAGGATGAGTTTTTTTGATTCTGAGAGGATTTTGGTTAATTGCTCAGCGTTCTCGCGGCGTTTAGCGACGAAGCCAGGTAGCTTTTTGAGTTGTACAATGCCGATGGCTGCTTCGAGCTCCGGCATGCGCAGGTTGCTGCCAAGCATTTCTGATGCATACTTGATTTTTTCGCCGTGGTTTCTGATCATGCGTAGTTTATCGTCTAATTCGTCGCTGTCTGTGGTGACTACGCCGCCTTCGCCTGTCATAATATTTTTGCTGGCGTAGAGACTCCAGCATGCAGAGTCAGCATATTTACCTGCTGGCTTTCCGGCGTAGGTTGCGCCGTGTGCTTGTGCATCGTCAGAGATTAGGGCTAAACCGTATTTGTCGGCGATTTCCCGCAGCGGCTTCATGTCTGCGGAGAAGCCGTACAGGTCAACTGGGAGCATGGCTCTGGTTTTTTTGGTGATTGTTTTCTCGACAGCTTCCGGTGAGAGCGTGTAGGTTTTTGGGTCGATGTCTGCAAATACTGGTTTAGCGCCTGCCAGTACGACTGCTTCTGCGGTGGCTACGAATGTGAAGCTGGGCACGATGACTTCCTCGTCCCGTTTTACTCCTGCAGCCATAACTGCCGCTTGGAGCGCCGCTGTGCCAGTGTTTACGGCGACCGCATGTTTGACTCCGGCAAATTCAGCGAATAATTTTTCGAACTCTAAAACCTTTGGGCCCATGCCTAAAGCGTTAGTTACAGGACCCTTACGCATGACTTCCATGACTGCTTGGATTTCAGCTTCGTCTGTTGACGGCTTGTTAATTGGTATCAAGACTTTTGAGCCTCGCTGCATAGTTTAAGCGGTGCCGCTATATTTCGTTTTTCCAGAAACACATCCAAAACCCAGTTGTCCGTAAACCATTAAACTGGATAAACTGGTTATATTGTGGTTTATTTTTTAAATCAGTAGAAGAAGAGAGTATGGCCCTGCTACTTCATCTTCTCTAACTTTTTGCAAAATATTGCTTTTTTAAATCTGCAGTTGGGAAGTGTTGCTTTTTGGTTGTGGCGTCAATACAAGTTTGGTTTAAACGGCAACATAGAGGGTTTACGTTGCTCTCTGCAGACCCCCTCCCCTTATATAAAGCAGCCGAAAACCGAGAGTTTGTCAAGGCGCAAATCCCATCAGTACATTTAACCCGTCTATCTGAAGGTTTACTCAAAATGATTAATAAGAAAGTCTTCAGTTTTCAAGGAAGCCAAAGTGCATACTAACACATCTCTTAGGAACTAGAAAGGGGAGAATTAGCGAATTGTTTGGCGTAGAAGCCTATTTCTGGTTGATACTGGGCGGCGTACTAGAACCCCTGTGGGTTCTGGCTATGAAGAAATCTGATAACTTCAAGAACCGCCTCTGGGCAGCCCTGGCTATCATCCTCATAGTCGCAAGCCCAGCATGTCTAGCACTGGCTATGAAGGAGATCCCTGTAGGAACTGCATATGCCGTATGGACCGGAATAGGTGCAGTAGGCACAGTTGTGCTCGGAGTAACGCTTTATAAAGAGAAGGTCAATTGGCGCGGAATCCTCTTCATTTCACTCATAATAATCGGAGCTGTGGGTCTAGGGTTGGGTGCGTCTTAATGAAGGTCGGTGCTTGGACTTGGATTCTGATCGGAGGTATATTTGAAACCGCATGGGCGGTTACCATGAAGTACTCCGAGGGATTTACCCAAATCTTCTGGACTGTAATCACGTTAGCCTTCTTATGCTGTAGCATTTACCTGCTTAATGGGGGCATGAGAAGAGGCGTCCCAGTAGGTGGGGGTTACGCCGTGTGGGTTGGTATCGGAGCTGTCGGCAGCATCATAATGGGGCTAATCCTGTTTTCCGAGTCACTTGATATCATGAGACTGACGTTCGCAGCCCTCATCATAGTCGGGATCGTAGGGGTTGAATTAACCTGCTCGCCGGAAAAAACAAATGGAAAAACAGTTGGAAAGTTACGATAGTGTAGGCTTTTGACAGCCACATAGACTAGATATACCCTTTGGTTTTGTATAGTCTAATGGCGCAGATAGGCAACCAAATTTAGGATACAAAACCCTTGAATTACTGGATAAGCTCGCTACCTAAGCAGTTGGATTAGCACCAGCTACCACTAAGGGTATATCCTAGTTACTTCATTTTGAGTCAAAGGAGTTATACCGCATTGGACATCCCTCGAATCTTCAACATATCCGAAAGTGCACACCGTATCCATAACCCGTTCACACCAGAAAAACTCGCCACCCTCGGCGCCGTATTGCGACTCCGACCGGGAACTCGAGTACTCGACCTCGGCAGCGGTTCAGGCGAGATGCTGTGCACCTGGGCACGCGACTACGGAATCACCGGCGTGGGCATCGACATGAGCCAGCTGTTCACTGAGCAAGCAAAACATCGCGCTCAAGAACTCGCAGTAGCCGACCGAGTCCAGTTCATTCACAACGACGCTGCCGGTTACATCGCAAAAGAAAAGGTCGGTGTAGCAGCCTGTCTCGGTGCCACGTGGATTGGCGGGGGAGTAGCCGGCACCATCGAGCTTTTGGTGAAGAGTCTTCTTCCGGGAGGAATAATCCTCATTGGCGAGCCCTACTGGCTGCAGTTACCATCTACTGAGGACATTGCCAAGGGATGCTTAGCTCATTCTATCTCCGATTTTCTTATGCTTCCAGACCTTGTTGCGTCTTTCGGCGACCTAGGCTACGATGTTGTGGAAATGGTTCTGGCCGACCAAGAAGGCTGGGATAGGTACGAGGCGGCCAAGTGGCTCACCATGCATCGATGGCTTGAAGCAAATCCAAACGATGACTTAGCGAAGGAAGTTCGAGAAAAACTGACTTTGGACCCAAAACGCTATGCTGCGTATACACGTCAATACCTTGGATGGGGCGTATTCGCGTTGATGCCGCGCTGATATGCGAACCCAACTAGTGATTTTCAAAAGTTCTACACTCATACCGGGATTGAAATCCACGAGACTAACTTGATAGTTGGGCGAAAGTAATCGATTCACCAGTGTTTTCGTTGACGATTTATCCTTTTGGAAAGTGCTTCCACACTCTGCATTTAAGACTAATTTTAAACACTTTCAATTACATTGTCAGGTAGTTGTTTTTTCTAAGCCAATCTGACTGATTCTTTCGGTACCGCCAAAAAATGTCACCCCGAGTTTCGGTCTGGAACTCCCATGGTGAAACCAGTACTATGTCGCCTTCGCGTATCCAGACACGCTTCTTCAGTTTACCTCTGATCCGGCAGAGGCGTTCATTTCCATCTTGGCATTTAACCATAATTCTTTCGGCACCCAGCATTTTCACTGCTATGCCTAAAACGTCGTTTGGCGAAGGTAGAACCATACCGTCTGTGTTGCCTTCATTTGTTACTTTTCGTTTACCCATTTTATGTTGTCCAGTGTGGTGTTTAAACCACGTTATAATCAGAATGATCAAAAGAAAAAGCGCCCAAATTTTGGGTTGACTCTTCCTTTAAAAATTCTAATAGCACATACATGGGCTTCATCAAGTACATTAGGGTATCGCTAAAAAAAGGAGTTTTCTTGCTTAAAAACGACGAAAAGGCATTCTATTAGCTTTTTTTTTAAAAAAACCGAAAAAACAGTTTTAATTGAAAAAAAGCCAAATATTCTAACCTTTATTAGTCTGATACAATGGTATTGTTGACTGAAGAGTCTCTGTTATCCTCTTGGAATCGTCTGATTGAATAATTGATCCTTTTCTAAAAACAACAACATAGGTAAATAGACATGTGTCAACTTAGAGTTGGGCTAATTAAAAACTGCCGCAGATGTAAATCATCCGTACGGCCCCATTGCGAATTTAGAAAGAAAACAACCAAGAAAATCTTTGCAAATAATGTCAAGAAGAAAGAAGCATAGTACTTCCTTCCTTTTTTAGGTGCTTTCTGTGAGCAAACATAGTCAGAAGCGCTTTGACCGGGTAGAGTGTCAAGATTGCATGTATAAAGCGAGCACTTACTGCTAGAATTAGTGTTCACTTAACATATGGAAAATATGCATTCAATGAATAAACTACAAGCGATACATTGATTCTGCAGAATATAGATGCCTTGCTTATAAAGTGTGATAATATTCTCGTAGGTATTATCAAATTAATTTCTGGAAGCGTGATATTTTAATTGCTAGAATATACTGGTGAACTGTTTAAATGCCGAATTTGCAATACCGCTTTTCATAGTCCTGAGGAACTAAGAAGTCACAGGATGGTTCAACATAAAGGGCATATGCTATCGTTCAATCGCCGATAAAATTACTCATTACTGGTACCGCTCTCTGTATCGATAGCCTCTAGCACCGTAAGATGGTACTTGTCATAAAGATTATTCCCTGTATTAAAGGGGATTAGGCTTCTTTTCATAACGGATAGCACAGTAGTGATTGACTTTTGACAGCCACATAGACTAATTACGGCTCCCTGAGTAAGCGTCCTTGAAGGAAAATGGTATGGAAAACGAATTAATCGGTGAATTTAAGGGTAAAAATACGGTTTATCGCGTGCTTCCCGATGGGGTTATGGAGGTTTCTGGGCAGGGAAACGGCAAAATCATGGGCGTAGACGCCTTTCTAGCGACGACAAGCATCGGAATCATGGAGAACGGCGTGTTCAGCGGCGAAGTAAATGCGTCTATAACTACTATGGCTGGGGACACGATTACTATGCAGGCTTATGCGGTAGGCTACCCGGCTCCCAACGGTAACGGCGGAGTAAGCAGGGCCGGCTCAACCCAGATGACTACTTCGGACAAGTTTACGACGCTAAACAAAGCAGTTCTGTTGCATGAGTACCTGACCGATATGGGCGATAACTGGACAGGTAAAATCTGGATGTGGAAGTAGCTACTCAATCGTCATTTCCACAGTCGTTTTGTAGTCGGCAGTTACTGTTACGCCCTGCCTTTTGAATTTACAGTCTAATTCCACGTCGCCGGTGTCTACTCTTAGGCTTTTTAATCGGTCAAGTTTGCTTTTGGTAGCGATGACTGTAATGTTTTCTAAGCCGACTTGGCGGATGACTCTGCTGCTGATCTGCTGGTTGCCTCTGCCGAAGATGAAGCCTTGACCGCCGATAGGTGTCACTATTATTTGGGCTTTTTTGCCGCTGATTGCGTCGAGTATCTGTTTCTCGTTAACGTCTTTGGCGACTATCTGCTTGTTCACAATCAAGTCGACGCCTAAGAGGGTCTTTTTCTGATCCAGCAAGTCCGCGACGGTGCGGGTGGTCGTTCCCGGCCCAACAATGTAGGTTACGTATGGTTTCATCTCTTCGATAATGTAAACCGCTACCGCCGCTTGGTTTTCAAGCTCGTTCTGCGTCATTGGGCTTTCAAGCTTGTTGCCCTGAATGAGGTGCGGTTCGAAGGGGCTAAGCATGTAGCCATAGAGTTCGGCTGAGAGGTGCCCTTCGCGGAAGGCTTGCTCGTCGATGTCCATGACTTCAGCTTCCCGCAGCGGTAGACCCTGCCACAGATAGATGATTGTAACCCTTGCTGCTGCCGAGGGAGAAACTGCGAAGAGGGCGCTATGCATCTTAACGCCCGTTGGAACACCCAGCACAGGCACCTTCTTATCGACGATTTTTTCGAGGTCGCGGGTTGTGCCGTCTCCGCCGCAGTAAACCAGCAGATCCACGCCTGCCTCAAGGATGCCTTTCGCGATGGCTTGTGTATCCTGCGGAGAGGTTTCGGTTTTGGCTTCACCGACGACTGTGTAGCTGTAGCCCTGCTTTTTTGCTTCCTCCTCGCCCATCTGGCCAGCGCCCACAACCAGCTTCAGGTGGTCTTTAGCAGGGGCGAGTTCAGAGAGGAAGGTTTCTGCTCTCTGTGCCGCGATGGGTTTAGCGCCGAGCTGGATTGCTTGCTGGAGGATTGCTTTGCCGTCTGTTCCTTTTAATCCGACGGCTCCTCCCATGCCCGCGACTGGGTTCACTATTAAGCCCAGTTTTTTTGTTGGAATCTGCGGTTTTGGTGCTGTCAAGGTGTGTTAACCTGTGTAGTAGATATGCGTAGGGGTTTAATAAAAAGAGGAATTTCGCTTCGGGGCTGTATGGATTATTTGGGTTCATGGCTTGGGCCTCTTAATGGGGAAGGGGTGGTGGGGGTGTTTATCTGCGGCTTAGCCACCAGATGACCCCGATTACTGCTGGAATCGCAAAGATTGCAGCTGCCCAGAGCAGTATAGTTACCATTGAGCCCACGACGTAGTCCAGTGTCCAGTTTGCAATGGGTTGAGTCCAGTTGCCGTCGAAGTAGACTTTAATTGCGAACGCAATGAATAACAGAGGCGAAATGGCTCCTCCTGCGTCTCTACTTTTATGGCGTTTGCCAGTGTTGAGCCCTGCTTTCTCTGATTCAGGTATGCGCTTCCACCATTGCCACGCCGCTATAGCTGCCAACGCTACGGGTATACCGACGACCGCGAGTTCCCAAATGATCGCGTAGATCATGAAGATAACTGCGCTGTTCATCGACCACAGGTTCAGCGTCGACGGCACAAGGCCGGTGGTTTGAGCGTTGCCAGTGAACCAGACAAAGAGGTAGACGGCTGCGGCTGCCGCTGCAATGGCTCCCGCCGTTAACACCGCGAACACTGCAGAGTGCCGCTTGATGAAGCTGCGCCAGTTTGCCTCTGTTGTGGGTTGTATTGGGGTTTGTGGTTGTTCGGTCATTGTTATTTCCTCTTATGCGGTTTGTGTTTGGGTGGCTTGAGGTGAGGGGTTGGTTGGTGGTTGGGTGTATCCGTTGTATGATTGGTATTCTTTTGGCTTCATTACGGAGAAGCTGTATATGATGAATATCCATGAGATAACTATGAGGATTACACCGATGCCGATTACGGTTAGGATTGCGCCGATGAAGAGTAGAGTGCTTGCAGTGTTGAATGATTGCTCGCCTGTTTTCTGAGCGAGAGTATCGTATGCTTTTCGCAGGTTTAATGCTGCAAGTAGGTAGAAGACGAATGCAACTACCAACCCTCCAAGGATTGCTAGTATTCCGCTTACAATGCCTGCAGTGAAAGCGAATGGAGAGCCAGTGAATAATCCGGCTGTTGCGAAGCTACCTAGACCTATGCCTGTACCGACGGCAAGTGCAATTAAGGCAACTATGTAGTATTTGAGGCCGGTCCACGCGTTTTTGTGGATGCTCTCGTCTTGGTAGTAGTACGAGAGTTCTTTTGCGGCTCTTAGTAATAAGACTAAACCGACTATGGCGAGTACCCAGCCAATGGTTGGAAGCGGGCCAAGTAATAGGAGGATTGATCCTTCGATGGCCAATGTTTTACTGTATTGGAAGTTTACGTTCATTTTGTTTTCCTCCGACTTTTTTGTTCGGTGAATCACTCTATATGGCCTTCGCGATATAGCCCTAACATTTAGAACCATGCTTCTGGGCTTTAGATGCGTGACTCTAAGGGTTAGAGTCATAAGCAAAAGCCAAGTTAGCGATAAAATAGACGATTTTTAGGGATTTTGGGGTTTAATTTATTTGTACCCTCAGCAAATATCACTGCAAGGGTAAGGGCATTGGCTACAGCTAAGACCAGAGGAATCAGTTCCGATATTCAATCTCCGAGAACACGACTACTTTACCTCATCTACTCCGCACCTAATAGCCGCATCAAAGCCGCACCCGGAACAAAATCAAACATCGCCCATGTCTTAGGCTATAAGTCTGACGGACACTTCCACTACGACTGGAACTACCTCCTAGGCGCAAACATGATCGAGGAGAAAGCAGGCTATTACCAAGTCACCGACACAGGCAAAAAAGAGTTCGCCCTATACAGTACTCAGTCGATGAACAACTGGATCATGATAGTGATCGGCATCGCCATAGTCGTCTTCACAGTGGGACTGCGCTTCGAGTTTGTGCCAGTTGAGAGCGCTTTCGCGTTCGGCGCCATCCTAATTTTAGTGGGCGCAAACTTTCTTCTGGTAGGCAAAAAAACCAAACCAAAACTATCCGAAGAAGCTAAGGCGCTGATAAAAGAACTAAAATAAAAACAAAGAAAAGAAAAAGTTGGCTGCAGGTTTACTGCTTGCAGGGTGTTATGTACTGCTTTGTAACGTCGTTTAGCCACGGGTACAGCTTGCGCAGTTTATCCATGGATTCCGCGACTTTCTCAGCGGGGTACTCGTATGGCTGTAGCTTGCCGTTGAAGTACTCGTCATACGCGGTCATATCGAAGAAGCCGTGACCGGTCAACGCGAACAGTAACGTTTTTGAGGTGTTTGTTTGTGTGCATTTGCGTGCTTCATCGCAGACGGCTTTGATGGCGTGTGTGGATTCAGGTGAGGGGATGATGCCTTCGCTTCGGATGAATATTTTTGCTGCGTCGAAAGCGTCTACTTGGTTGATTGCTAATGTGCTGATTTTGTTTTCCTGTGCAAGTACACTAATTGTTGGGGCGATGCCGTGGTAGCGTAATCCGCCTGCGTGGATGGGTGCAGGCATAAAGTCGTGGCCCAAGGTGTGCATGGGGACGAGTGGGGTGAGTTTAGCGGTGTCGCCGTGGTCGTAGGTGTAGTATCCGCGGGTGACTTTAGGGCACGCTGTTGGTTCACATGCAACAAAGCTTGTTTCTTTAGGTGCCTTCTTTGATACTTTATCGTAGTAGAATGGCCAGAACAAGCCACTGAAGCTGCTTCCGCCGCCTACACAGCCGTACACTGCATCGGGGTAATCGTCTACCATGGCAAGTTGCCTCTGTGCCTCTAATCCAGCGACTGTTTGATGCATGCAGACATGGTTAAAGACGCTGCCGATGGTATAGTTGGCTTTTTTGCCTGTTTTCTCGCTTGTAAGTGAATCTTCGACTGCTTCGCCGATGGCGATGCCTAGGGATCCTCTGTTGTCTGGGTCTTCGGCTAGCATTTTTCGTCCGGATTCAGTGTGCATTGATGGGCTGGCGTAGACGGTTGCGCCGAACGCGTTCATCATGGCTTTGCGGTAGGGCTTCTGTTCGAAGGATGCGCGGACCATGTAGACTGTTGCTTCCAATCCGAAGACGCCTGCTGCGAAGCTTAATGCACTTCCCCATTGGCCTGCGCCGGTTTCGGTGGTGACGCGGGTGATGCCTTCTTTCATGTTGTAGTAGGCCTGAGGTACGGCGCTATTGGTTTTGTGGCTGCCCGCTGGGGAGGTGCCTTCGTATTTGTAGTAGATTTTTGCTGGAGTTTTGAGTGCCTTCTCGAGTCCGTATGCACGGTAGAGTGGGGTTGGTCTCCAGATTTTGTAGACCTCGCGGACTTCGTCTGGGATGTCTATCCAGCGTTCTTGGCTGATTTCTTGGCCGATGATTGCTTTTGGGAAAATTTTTGGGACGATGCCGACGCCTGGTTTGCCTGTTTCCGCTTCTATGAATGGCGGTAGCGGGTGTGGCAGGTCTGGTACGATGTTGTACCATTGTTTTGGTATGTCGGATTCTTTGAGTAGGATTTTTTTATCGTGCAATGATATTCGCCTTTGGGTGGAGAAATGTTCTTTGAAGCTTTATTTAAAGCTTTGGAGTACACTTATGTACATTAGGAGACAAAAGTTAACCCGAAATAGGTGCGGATAGTAAACCATATTTTCCCCAAGTTCCCATTATTTTCTGGCGCTCTTTTTGAAACATATGGTCTCTAAAGATAACACTCCCCTCGCATATGAGAAAAGGGGCAATGGTCCACCACTACTGCTGGTCCATGGTAGTGGAATAGATCACACTTACTGGGAAACAGTAACTCCCCAACTTGAGCGCCACTTTACGGTTTGTGCTATTGATCGACGGGGGAGAGGACAAAGCGGTGATAGCAGGTCTTACGCAATACAAAGGGAATTCGAAGACATAGCCGCCTTAATCGGTAACATTTCTGGACCGGTGGACGTCATCGGGCATTCCTATGGTGCGCTCTGCTCTCTTGAAGCCGCCCTGCTTACCAGAAACATTCGCAGGCTGGTGTTATATGAGCCGCCGATTTACACGACCATAGATATCCCCTACCCCGCTGATGCACCCGTACTATTCAACACATACATCAAAAATGGCAACTATGAGAAAGCGCTATTACTACTCTACAAGATTGGCGATGCACCAGTCTCCGAGTTGGACTTACAGAAGGCGCAGCCTAACTGGCAAGCTAGACTCGCCGCGACGCCGACGCTTGCTCGAGAGGCATTTGGCGCCAGAGGTTACAATTTTAGCCCCAACAGGTTCAGAAACATGGAGACGCCTACGTTGCTTTTGGTTGGGAGTAAAACGACGCCGTTTTACAAGGCGGCGACTGAGGCGGTGCATAGAGCGTTGCCAAACAGTCAAGTTGCGGTTCTGCATGGGCAGGGGCATGAAGCCGTAGTTACTGCTCCTGAACTGTTTCTGCGTGAGGTGCTCAACTTTTTGGCGCATTGAGCCTTAGCATTGAATATTTAGCACAAGAGTAAACAACACATTTATACCTAAAAGAACAGAACTATGCATAAGCGAACCGAAATGTGGAGCCAAATTAAATCTGAACTTGAAGCATACCCAGAACGCCTCAAAGTCGCACGCGTCCTAATAGAGAATGGCTTATCGGCAAAAGAAGGCCAAATCTACCTAAACGAAATAGAAATCCCGCCAGTCCGCATCGCAAGAGTCGCAGGCGTCGACCGCAGAACCGTCAACGAAACCCTCACCAGCATCCATGAAAACCCACAGCTCCGCATAATATTTGAAGAAATACGCCCAGCAGGACACAGCCTAAAAGAAATCGCCAAGCACCTCAACCTCGGCGTCATCGAAATCACCCCCGCCAGCGCCCAAATCCGAGGCATACTAGCCAACTCCGCACAAGTCCTTTTCAAAGCGGGGCTAGGCATACGGCAAGCCATAGTAGACGACCCCGAGCTCTCACCTGAGCCAAAGTGCACGTTAATTGTGGAGAAAAAAATCCCCGGTGAACTCATAACTGAGCTGCTAAAGATTCCAGGCGTAGCAAAAGTATCCGTATACTAAGCCTAAGCTTTGTCGTAGGCTTCTATCAGCGGCACAAGCGCGGTGTTAACGCCCTTCAATCCAACTACTGTGAGGGTCAAGAGCACTGTTTCCCGAATTTCCTCGCGGCTTGCACCGGCTTTCTTGGCAAACATGACATGCGCTAGCGCAGCGCCCAAGTCGTCGGTGACTATCTTCATCGCGATGTAGAGCAGTTGCTTGGTTTTACCATCCAACGCAGACGGCTTAGCTATTGCCTCAATTAGCTTGTTGAATGCCCCTGCGATTTCAGGGGAATCAGATTGGAAAACCATGTATCCAGATTTACTCATAATAGGTCATCTAACGTTTGGTGTTTCGTAAATAAAATACTTACGAGAACCACTGGAAATATTGCTTCCAAATGGAAGAAAAAACTGCCACCTGCTGGTTTTTTTAATATATAGCTGTCTACCTAACTGCTCTATTAGAAACTCATTGCAGAAACCTATAGGGGGTCTCAACCTATTTGGAGCCTAATATTCAATGTATGCACTGCACCTATAGAGGGGGTACCTGAACCGCTTAGTAGGGAGGGGGAGGTGCTTCTGAGACGGGTAGGTCTAGTCTTCAGCACTTTTTTAGGAGGCGGAAGGTTTGAGAGATCAACAAAGCATTGTCCACCTGAAAAATCCGCTTCACAGGCGGAATCATTTAATTAACATGCTTTTAATGGACCCGTATGAATTATGCACGTTTACTGTCGCGGTTCTTATGGCTTGAAGCAAAAAGAGTCACTTACGGATTGAAGTACTTCGCGGAAATCGACGTAACCGACAACTGCAACCTCAGATGCCGACACTGCTACCACTTCCACGGAAAAACCAGCTTCAAAATACAGGAACTCCCATTCACGGTCTGGAAGAAACGCTTCAGCGACCTGCACAAGTTAGGCGTCAGAGCTGTCCTTCTGGTAGGCGGTGAACCCGCATTGCGACCCGACGTACTGATGCTCGCCGACAAAACCTTCCCAATAGTCTATGTTATCACCAACGGAACAATTAAAGTACCCGACGCATTCAAGCACAGACTATTCCTCTCAGTAGACGGCAGTCCAGAAACCAACGACGCCATCCGGGGAAAAAACTCGTTTAAGCGCCTTATGGACAACTACTCAGGCGACAGCCGTGCTATAATCAACATGACGCTAACCGCAAGTAACTACCAAGAGTTAGAGCAAGTTGTGGAAATCTCCGAAGCCAACGGTTTCGATGGAGTCGTATGCAATATTTGCTCGGGAAACATCGACTGCGACTCCAACATGAAGGTTACCGATAGGACGCAGATAATAGCTGAGATGCGACGGGTGAAGGCGCTGCATAAAAAAAGCTTCTTGATGACTCAAAGAATGATACGATGGTACGAGCAGCCGAACCACGCTGCCTCCTGCGCTTGGGGCACTGAAACGTTGCATCTGGATGTGCTGTGGAAACGGCGAAGGTGTTTCACTAATAATGCAGACTGCTCGAATTGCGGCTGCTTTGCGGGTTCGCTTCAGACGCCGCTAAAGATGCTAAAAAACCTGCCAACGATGATAAAGATCGCTGCTCCGAACTGCAACAAAATCTAGACCGTTGGATATAGCAGCTAGCAGCCACTCCGCTCAGTTGTTTAGCCACTCGTAATGTTCCCGTATAATCGGTCTCGCATTTTTTACTATGTGGTACGCTTCGTTTAGCTGCATTCCATACTGCCTCGCAATAATCGACGCTATAATAAACGGGCTACGATCTACGCCCTCGATACAGTGGACAAGTATCCTCGCTGTTGGGGTTTGCTGCAGGATGGCGTTGACGGTGTCTATTGCTTGATTGAGGCCTTTTACCCATGGGTCCTCGTTTGGGTAGGCTGTGCTGGTTGGTACGGGTTGGCTGTGGAAGTGGAAGCCGTTGTTTGATAATGCGAAGAGTTCTGCCTCTTTTCTTATGAGCTCTGGTTCGGGGCAGACGCTGACGACATGCGTAATGCCGAGGCTCTTAAGATTGCCCAGTGCCTGATTGGGTTCAGGCCCGAGCACGTCAAGTACTTGGCTTAAAAAAAGCTGGTCTGTAATCTGATTAATCACTCTATTTTCTCTCCCTTCCAACTAATTTTTTGAGGCAACGAGGGAACGTATAAGGCCTTCGGCTAAGTCACCGAAAAATTCAGGCGACTACCCAAAAAAGCCCAAGACCTGGTTTAACTGTCGGTTGACTACTCGGAGCCGCTTATATAAGGGGAGGGAGGTAGCTTTAAAACAACAGAAGTTCCCGATTTATCCTTTAAATAAGGGGGTCTAGCGAAAAATAGCAGTTAAAGCCCAACTCATTGCACCATGTGCCCCGCAACCCCAAAAAAGCCATCTCAGCCACCACCCGAGCAGTCATCGGTGATTACAATACGGCTTTCACGTAAGCTCTGGACTAAATTTATAAACTCAGAGTGTAATCATACCCTATTATAACAGATATTACTTGAGTGAGAGAGGATCAAACATGTTCAAGCTTAAAGTTTCAGACGCCAAAATGCTACGGGATATGTGCACCGCCATCTCGATTCTAGTCGATGAAGCAACCTTCAAAATCGAACCAGATGGACTAAAACTACGCGCAATGGACCCATCACGTGTCGCCATGATCGACTTCGAATGGCCAAAAACCATCTTCCAAGAATACGTCTGCAGCGAACCCACAAAGATGTGCCTCAACATATCCGAACTCCTCAAACTACTCAAACGAGCCGGCAAAGAAGAATCCGTCGAACTAAGCTTAGATGACAAAACCGGCAGACTCCTAGTAACAATCCAAGGCAAATACGCCCGCAACTTCAACATGCCAACACTCGAAGCAAGCGACGAAGAAGTACCAACACCAAAAATCAGCTTCAACGTTAAAGCAAAAACCACAACATCAGGCCTCAGCCAAGCAATAGAAGACGCACAACTAGTAAGCGACCACGTCAGAATTGAAGCAGAACCAGAAAAACTAACCCTAAGCGCATCCGGCGACCTCATGGGCGCAACCATTATACTCCAGAAAGGCAACGACGCACTACTCGAACTCGACGTAAAAGAAAACGCTAAAGCAACATTCAGTCTAAGCTACCTCTCAGAAATCATCAAAGCCGCAACCGCGACAGCAGACATCGCAACACTCGAATTCTCGACAGACATGCCAGTAAGAATCGACTTCCAGCAAACAAAAGAGGGCAAACTAACCTTCTTCCTGGCTCCAAGAATCGAAACCGAATAAGCGGAATCCAACAATGGAATTGGCTGTAATTACTATTGAGGATTACGCCAAATACCCTTTTCTAAAACAGGCTTCTTCTAAAATCCAGAAT
Source organism: Candidatus Bathyarchaeota archaeon (assembly GCA_012515445.1). Classification (GTDB taxonomy): domain Archaea; phylum Thermoproteota; class Bathyarchaeia; order Bathyarchaeales; family Bathycorpusculaceae; genus Bathycorpusculum. Next base: position 37,930 of record JAAYYI010000004.1, read on the forward strand.
CTAGATTTTACCATTCAAAGCATAGCCGAAGACCCATCTATCTTAAAACGGGCAGAAAAACGCATCGAAGCAGCAATACTTGACCTCACAACAGGCGAACCAGATAAAGACGAGCGCAACGAAATCACCGCATATGCAGCCTCACTAATAATCGCTATTGCCACCAAAAAACCCTGGATAAAAAAACGCTACGCGCTCGCAGTAGCCAAAACAGCTTACTCAGACATGCTAAAATACAAAAACGCCAACGAGAAACAGGCAAAAACAAAAATATACACAATCGCCCGCGACTTCGGCTGGAACATAATTGACGGCCAAAAAATCGCTGGACAAAGCGTCGGAAAAGACTTCGGCGTCCACTTCGCAAACTACCTCAAAAACGCCGCCCACATGCATAAACCCGAATGGAAACTCGTCAACCAAATCATCAGCAACGGATACATCTACATAAACAAAGAAAAAGCCGCACGACTTCTCCAAGAAGAAATCAAAAGCCGCGTAGAAAAGCGCCTCGATATTGACGAAATCAAAAACCTACCTGAAGACATCAACCTCATCACCAACAAACTAAACGTGCTCGCGCAAGACATCATCGGACAAGAAACCGAGGAAATGCCAAAAGAAGTCACAATGACTGCGTTCCCACCCTGCATAAACGCCCTGATGATGGAAGCTAAACAGGCACATCACCTCTCACACATCGGAAGATTCACACTCACCAGCTTCCTGCTAAACATCGGCATGACCGCAGAAGCCGTAAACGAACTCTATAAAACGTTTAGCGACTATAACGAACGCTTAACCCGATACCAAATCGAGCACATCGCAGGCGAGCGAGGCTCAGCCACCAAATACACGCCACCGCAATGCAGCATACTTCAAACACACGGCGTTTGCAGGAACCGCGATGAACTCTGCCGATACAGCTACCACCCGCTGAAATACTACAAGAAAAAGATAGAGAGCGCAAAACCGAAAGCTAACTCACCATAAAAAGTTTATTAACAAACTCACACTGCTATTGACAATTGATTATCACATATGGCCTACCAGATCACAGGAACTCCCCAGAACACCGAAATCGGGGTTATTCTCCCAACCTACGGCGAAGCAGAAAACATCGCTAACCTAATTGAGGACATAGAAAACCTCGGCTTAAACACCCAGATTCTAGTCATCGACGACTCAAGCCCAGACGGAACCGCAACCGTTGTTCAAGAAAAACAGAAGAAATACCCCAACCTCCTACTATACAGCAGACCAAAAAAAACCGGGTTGGGCACAGCGATAACCGACGGATTTAAAATCTACCTCTCAGCCCAGAATCCGCCCAAATATGTATTCACAATGGATGCAGACTATTCACACAACCCACAGGATATCCCAAAACTCCTCGCAGTAATGCATGAATCAGACTGCGCAATAGTCATCGGCAGCCGCTACAGCAAAGGCGGAAAAATCCAGGGTTGGCCGCTTACAAGAAAAATCATCAGCAAAACAGCAAACACCATTGCAAGAGCTCTTTTGGGATTGAAACTGCAGGATTGCACCGCAGGTTTCCGTTGTTACTCGACGACTTTTCTGCGTGAAGCTATAAGTAGTTTGCATAGTACGACTTATGAGATTCAGATTGAGACGGTTAGGCAGGCTTCGCTGCGGAATTTTGTGGTTAAGGAGACTCCTGTTTTGTTTGTGAATCGTAAGCAGGGGAAATCTAAGCTTGCTTGGGGAGAAATCAAAAGCTTTTTGACGTACACGATTCGGGCGGTTTGGCGTTCGTAGCTTTATGACAAAGCTTTTTGTGTACAGTCAGGTTAACTCTTATTTGGAGTAGCGGCGATACGGTGAAGCTGGGCAGAACACGATTTTTCCTTTTAGTAGGCGCTTTGTTGATGGTGTTAAGTGTTGTTTTAGCGCTCTTTAGCATCTACGCCGACTTTACCGGTGAAGCCACCTCCAGAACCATAATTGACACCACTTTTCGGTTGAGCCCAAATGAGGAGCGGCGTCAGGGTCTTGGGAACTTTCATGGGAACACCAGTTTAGGCAACGAGTCGTTAACTGTGCTGGTGGATGCTTCGGGTGATTTCGTCTGGAACTTTTCGGTTATCACTTATGGGCACAGCGTCTACAGCTATTTGGGTTCGGGGAATGTCTCTTACTCTTTTCAGAGCGGCGCAGACTACTATGAAGCGGTTTTTTGGGTTGACGGCTCCAATTCAGGTGAGTTGCGTTTTAGGGTGGTTGTGGATCAGGCTGAGTTCAGTTACCCTTATGTTTGGCTTTCTGAGATTGCGAAGCTGCTGTTTCTGGCGGCTGTTTCTGTGGTGCTGCTGGCTTTGCTGTACTGGGTTGTCTGTGAGAAGCCGCATGTTTCGGACAAGTTGACTGTGACGGCGTTGGGTGATGGTGGTAGACGGCTTCTGCTTCTGCTGCTGGCTTTGTCGCTTGTGTTGTGGCTTGCCCTGTTAGCGTTTAATTCTAGTCCGCTGGCGACGTTTGATGACTGGTACACTGACCATGCGCGGCACACATACACTGCGAACCTGTTTTTGAAGGATGGTTTAGCTGTGTTTAGTGAGCCGATGGATGTGTTAGCTTCGGCGGATCGGTCGGCTTTTATGTTTGTTACTTGGCCTGAGATGCCGCATCTTTACCCTATTGGTAGTGTGCTGCTGTTTCTGCCGTTTAGCCTGCTGGTTGAAGCCGGCGTTGGGGCGGCTGTGGTGTTCAAGTTGGAGTTGGCGCTGTTTCTGGTGTTTAGCCACGTGTGCCTGTATTACTTTTTTATGCGTTATTTTAGTCAGCGACGTTTTCCGCTCTTTGAACTAAAAAGTGCGTCCGAGAATATTCGGCTATTGCGTGAGGGTAGCAGGCGTGAGCAGATGCCACTGTTGCGCGAGTACTTCGATTTTGCGCTACTGATGGTTGGCGTCTACATCATTTACATGTCGCTTGTGGTTTTCGCGGCGAACGGAATGTTTGACTCGGTGCCTTTCCTGTTTGGACTTTTGGCGGTGCTCGCTTTTTTGGGTGGACGCTATGACGTTTCGCTTTTACTGGTTGGGATTTCTGTGCTGTTTAAGTATCAGTCGGCGATTTTCCTATTTCCCATTGTCTTAATTGCTGGAGTGTTGTTGCTTCAGCAGAGAGGTGTTTTTGGTTTGCTGCGGAACAAATTTGTGGTTTCTGCGGTGGCGCTGGCGGCTCTGAGTGGGTTTACGGCGTATCTGAGTTTGCCGTATCTGCTGGGTACACGTGCCGAACTGATAATGAACGGGGTAAACGCGTTTTCGCCTAACGCGCAGATCAACTGGTCTGTGCAGGCTGCTGCGGTGCTGTTAACGCTTGCGGGAACCCTGGTTTACGCCGCTTACATGCTAAACAAAAACAAGCTGATGTCGCTTTCCGCCGTTTTCCTGCTGCTGCCCTCGTTTATGCTGCCGTACTTCCAGAACTGGTATCTTCCTTACCTGTTTGTGTATGTGTTGATTCCTCAGCGGAAGAACGAGTTGACGGCGACTTTGATCTGGCTGATCTTTATGGTTGTGGTGCTCTCGTATGGCGGAAGCGGCTTCAACCCAGCGCTGTTGACTTCGCACTTTGATAGCATGCTGAAAACAAGCTTCTTCGGCTTAGCTGAGTAGCTTGGCAGAATTCTAACCCCCCTTATTTATAGAGTCAACGTTTGCTCAATGAAGCGGCGCTGAGGTGTGCGTTAGCTGGATTGCGGTCATGGTGGCTATGCGGTTGCTGTGTTCTGTGCTGATTTTATCTGCAGCTGTTTTTAGGCGCTGGCTATGTTTGGTTGATGCTTCTGTATAAGGCGACCTTCTGTTGCTCTCAAGCTACCTCCCTCCCCTTATATAAAACAGTGAAAGGCAGGTTCAACCCGTAATTGCGTAAAGCAATGATTGGCAATGAATAGCAAAATGCAGTCAGGCACTGGCATGGCTCATTCAACTCGATTCGTTTGAAAGTTGATTTTTATGAGATAAAAATGCATCTTAGCATTTTAGAATTTGCACATTTAAGGTATCCCAAACAACTTGACTTGCTATTAGATGACAATGAACAGAATCTAAATCGGTTCTATACACAACGCTAATACACCTGAGGACTTAATCATACCATAAGAATAATCGATATCTTAATGCTGGATATACATTCAGTTGAAAGTGTTTTTAGCCTTATAAGTCATAAAGTATAAGAAGAAGTGTGTTTCCTTATTGGGAAGCTGGTAGTGAATAACGTGAACGTTCCTAAAGAAGTAAACACTTACTGTCCTAAATGTAAGCATCACACAGTCCACACTGTATCCCTCTACAAAGCTGGCAAACGCCGCGCACTCGCAGTCGGCGAACGCGCACACGCACGCGAAAAAGAAGGCTACGGTGGACAAAAATATGCTCTACAGCACACCTTCGCAAAGACTACAAAGAAGCAGACTTTGCGCTTGAAATGCAAGACATGTAGCTACATGTACCACAAAGACGGCATCCGCCTACGAAAGCTGGCGCTCGTCTAAACCATTTAAATTAACAGGAGAAAAAACTATGTCAGAATGGAATAAACTCATCCCAAAACCACGCAGCGTCTTCCTACGCGTAAAATGCCAAAAATGCGGCAACGAGCAACTACTCTTCAGCAACAGCGTTAACAAAATCACCTGCAACGTCTGCGGCGAAACACTCGCAACACCAACAGGCGGAAGAGCAGAAATCAACGGCGAAGTCCAATCCGTATTAGAGTAAACGGAGCGCGACTTGATGGCTGAGCGTAAGCCGCAGTACCCCGAAACCGGCGACCTCGTCATCGCCACAATCGAAACCGTAACAGACTACGGCGCTTACGCTAAACTAGACGAATTCGACAAACGTGGATTACTCCACGTCTCGGAAATTTCTTCTTCATGGATCCGAAACATCCGCGATTTTGTACGCGAAAACCAGAAAGTAACCCTTAAAGTTCTAAGAGTTGACCGCGAAAAAGGTCACATAGACCTCTCCCTGCGCCGCGTAACCAAGCGTGAACGCATAGAGAAAGTCAAGAGCTGGAAGAAGGAACGCAAAGCCGACGCACTCATCCGCGGAGTCGCAGAAAAAACCGGCGTAACCTTGGAAGAAGTCATAGCTAAAACCATCCCAGCCATCACCCAGAAATACGATTTATATGAAGCGTTTGAGAAAGCTGCAATCGAAGGCGCTGAAGTCCTAACCGACCTAGGCATAGACGCAGCCATCGCGGAGGCCTTCGCAACTGAGGCACAGGAACGCATCCACGTAAAACTAGTCAAAGTCCGCGGAGTACTAGAAATCAAAGCACCCTCAGAAAACGGCGTAAAAGTAATCAAAGAAGCATTTCACAAAGCTAAACCCGAAAAAGTAAAAGACGCAAAAATCACCTTCTACGTTGTCGCCGCACCCAAATACCAAATCGAGGTTCAGGCGGAGAACTATAAAAGGGCCGAAGACGTTATGCAGAAAACCGCTGACAACATCACCAGCTACGTCAATAAAGCCGGCGGAGAAGGCAGCTTCAGAAGGGAAAAATAATTGGTTTGGCAACTTCGTAAATGCACTAAATGCAGCCGCTACACGCTGCACACAGATAAATGCCCCGTATGCGGCGGAGCAGTAAAGCTTCCTCATCCAGCAAAGTTTTCGCCAGATGACAAATACCTAAAGTACCGCATGGCCGCAAAGATGGCTCAAACCCAAGAACAGGAGCAATAAGAGATTGAAGGAAACATACATTAAAGAATTCACAGAAATCACACCTAACAACCCGGTTCTCATCGAAGGCCTCCCCGGCTTGGGCCTCGTAGGCAAAATCGCGCTGCGCTACCTCATAAAGCAGCTTAAACCCAAAAAATTCGCTTACCTATACAGCCCGCACTTCCCATACTTCGTACTCGTCAACAAAAAAGGCAACGTACGACTACTCAGAGGCGCCTTTTACTACTACCAGAACCCCAAAGGCTCAGATATCATCCTATTCACAGGCGACTCACAATCGCAGACGATTGAGGGACAATACGAAATCGCCGACCGCATGCTAGACTTCTCAGAGAAACACGGCGTCAAAACCATCGCAACCATCGGCGGCTACCGCATGGAACCCAAAGAGAAACCCAAAGTCTACATAGCAGCCACCGACCAAACTATCCTCCACAAAGCACTCGAAGCAGGCGCAACACTCTCAACATCAGGCAGCCCAATCGTCGGCACAGCCGGACTCATCCTCGGACTCAGCAAATTCAAGAACATCGAAGCCATCTGCCTACTCGGCGAAACACGCGGCTACCTCCCAGACCCCCAAGCAGCCAAATCCGTGCTTGAAGTCCTAAGCGGCACATTCAACTTCGAACTCGACCTAAAAGGCCTCGACGAAGAAATCCAGAAAGCCGAAACCATGGTATCCAAGCTACAGGCCATCGAGCAGAAACGCGTCCTGCAAGCTGAAGAGACCCGAAAGCAAGAGGATAAGAAGACAACCTACATATCCTAAACAAAGCTTTCTTTTATTACCGCCACAGTCCTCTGCGCTGCTGAGCCATCCCCGAAGGGCGACTCAGCCGGCAACACTTTCTCTGCATTCAAAGCTTCATTCATAGCCGACAGTATCCACCTCGAATCCGTACCCACCACTGTGGCGAAACCCGCTTCAACCGCTTCCTGCCGCTCAGTAGACAGCCTTATCACTAGCACCCGCTTGCGAATAGCTGGCGCAGTCGCCTCCTCCTGAACCCCGCCCGAATCCGTAATAATCAGCTTACAGTTGCGCATAAGCACAAGAAAGTCAAGGTAACCCGTGGGCGGCAAAACATGCACATTCTTCATACCCTCAACCTTGCCAATCAACCCATTCTCCGCTAGCCTCCTGAGTGTGCGTGGATGCATTGGGTAAACAAGCGGCAGCGGCGAGCGCTCAAAAACCTCAAGGAACGAGCCCAGCACAGTGGGGTCGTCCACGTTCTCTGCCCGATGCGCCGTCACCAACGCGTATTCCTCAAAAGGCACCTGCTCCATGACACGCGATGACCTCTCCGCAATCGGCAAATGCTCCTTTACAGCGTCAATCGAGGTGTTACCCGTCAAAAACACTTTCCCCCACACATTCTCAGCCTTCAAGTTAACCACCGCATGCTGTGTCGGGGCAAACAGGAACTGCGATATGTGATCGGTTAAGCGCCTGTTATGCTCCTCAGGCATACGTAGATCATAGCTGCGCAGCCCCGCCTCCACGTGGCCGAGCGGCACAACACGCTTATTAGCCGCCAAAGCAGCCGACAAAACCGAATTCGTATCACCCTCAACCAGCACAACGGATGGCTCAACTTTGCCGAGTAACTCATCCATCTTCATCATGATCTCAGCCGTCTGCGCACCCGACGACGTGGACTCAATCTTGAGCCAGTAACCGGGCTTTGCAAGCTCAAGGTTCTCGATGAACTGCTGTGCCATGTTATAGTCATAGTGCTGGCCACAGTGCACAAAAATGTAGGGCAACCCTTCGGCTTTTAGCGCGCGGATGATGGGTGCCATCTTGATGATCTCCGGCCGAGTTCCAGTAATCACCAAAACCGGTTTCTGCTTACCATTCACGGGTTTCCTGCTTGCCAACATCCCAACCGCCCCAATGATGCTGGGTCAGCGTATTTAGTTTTAAGCTTTTGCTAAAAACAAGCAATAAAGAATCGATTGAATGAAATAGGACTTGCAAATGATAATATTGCAACTGTTGGCTCAAGGTGTATCTGCTTAGGTCTTCTTCAAGCAGCCCTCACGAGGCTCATAAACCGTTCCCTCACGCAGCAACTGGCTAAGCATACGCTCAATCTCGCCCTTGGCAATCTTATGCTTAGTCTCCAACTCGTTAACCAAAGCGTCACGTTCAACCATACCTGTAACCTTCTCCATCTCAACAATCGTCGAAATAACGATTCCTAAGCGGTCGCGGATGCTCTTGGGCCTGCCAGTCATGATTAAGTCAATGTCCACTTTGTAGCTGGACATATCAATGCCCACTTCTTCGAGTGAGCGTTTCATAATCGCGATAGCTGCTTCTGCATCCTCAGGCGTAACAGTTGGACGCAGTGCGACTTTTGCTCTGGCTTCGGCTACTCGGACAAGCGATTCAAGCTGACGGGCCGTGATTGCGACGGGTGAGCCTTCGGTTTCGCTTGCGCTACGCATAGCCAAATAGAAGTCACTAAGCCGCTTCAACGCATCCTCGCTCAACTCCGGCTTTATGTTCTTGGCGTAGCTGACGTATTTGCGGAGTAATTCAGCGTTAATCTGGGCTTCAACTGGAGTTCTGCCGAAACGGTGCATCTCCAAAATGTGCCGAGACATCTTACCATCGGACTCCTTGTTAGGTATGTCACGCAGCACAAATATGAGGTCGAAACGCGACAGGATAGTGACTGGCAGTGAAATGTTCTCGGCAACCGTACGGTTCGGCTCATACCTGCCTAATGAGGGGTTGGCTGCCGCGAGCACGGCTGTTCGCGCGTTAAGGGTAGCGACGATGCCTCCTTTAGCAACTGAAACGGTGTGCTGCTCCATGGCTTCGTGGATGGCAACGCGGTCTTCGGGGCGCATTTTGTCCATTTCGTCGATGCATGCAATACCCTTATCGGCCAAGACGAGTGCGCCTGCTTCAAGACTCATGCTTCCGCCTTTTTCGCGGACGACTGCTGCTGTTAAACCCGCCGCGGTGGTACCTCTACCTGAAGTATAGAGCCCTCTGGGTGCTAAACGTGAGATGTACTGAAGCAACTGTGACTTGGCGGTACCGGGGTCACCGATAATAAGCGCGTTAATTTCGCCTCTGATGTTGACGTCTGGCAGTTGCCGTGATACTCCGCCGAAGAGCAGGTACATGACTGCCTCTTTGAGGTGCTCGTTACCGAAGATAGAGGGTGCAATAGAAGTCATAATTTTCCTATGCACTTGAGGGTCTTTTGATAACTCGACGATTTCGGCTTCTTCTTCAGGAGTCGGCGGAGAACTTTCAGGTTCCTTACCGAGAACTTCAACAGAATTAGCATCAAGTTGAAGAATAAACGTGCGAAGCTTTCCCATACCCTGAAGCGAAGGCGCGAACGCACGGACGATGCCAACGATTGAAACGTGATCTCCGGGACGGGCTAAGTCAACTATTTCGTCGCCGATCAACTTCACCGCGAGCACACGGGGAAGCTGTCCAGGCGGCAAATCCTCAGGTTTTTCCTGTAACCTGAGGTCCTGTGAGTCGATGAACTGTGAATCTTCCTGTGTAAACTCGAATGGTCCGTCTCTGCCGCAGTCTGGTGCCATACAAATTGAGGGTGCCTTAAGAAACTGCCCGTTCTGGTCAAGATAATTCATGGTTCCACAACGTTTGCATTTAAACGCGGCAATCTGCACCATCGGACGTACTGGCGTGGCGCGGACAATGATGCCTTCAACCATCACCATCTTGCTCATGTTCTTTGAGCCGAGCTTACGAAGCTGCTCTTTAGCAAGAAGTTTAACGACGCGGACAATAATCTTCTCTATTTTCTCAGCGTACTCAGCGTCTTCGATCCGTAGCTGCTCATAGGCGCCTTTGCTGGCGTGCTGCAGGTACTCCTCGGGCTTCGCTAAAACTAGTTCTGATAGTGTCTGGTCAAAGCCGTAGAGTTCCTCAAACTCGATTGTTAACGAGTTCTTGCCGCTGATCGCTAGCTGCGCGATGCGTTGTCTGTATTTTTCTTTCTTGAAGAATTCTTGGAAGCGCTGAGTCGGGTCTATAGCCTCAAGAGTCACGTTTGTCCGCTCCGTTCTGCTCTAAAATCTTAGCCTTCCATTCCGTGATTATTCTACAAATCTGATCGTAAACGATTCTTTCTTCAGCCGTTAAGTTCTTAGTAACTTGATCGCTCAGTGCTGGGGTAGCAGCTAAAGATACTATTTTTCTTAGCCGTGAATTTACAATGTCGCGTGAGAGCTGCTTTGTTCGGTCGTATTCCTGGAATTTCTCTGATTGCTGAGTCTGGGTTGCCTGATCCTTTAACTCCACTAAATACCTGCGAAGCTTGGGGTAGAAGTCGCTTGGTATGTCAGTGATTTGGTCAGGTGCCTTTTTGCCTTCCTTAAAGTTGATGCGGTAAATTTTTGTGTTATCTAAGAGGTCGTCTTCGCGGAAGTGAACCATTGCGGTTGCTGCGAGTTCCTTTGCTACCCAAAGATAAACCTCGTATTCGTTGCCTTCGTCGAATGGTCCAACAGTTAATCCCGCCAACTTTATTTCGGGGCAGTTTCGGTTAGCGACAATCTTTACCATAGAATTCTCATAACAGAAGTCTAAAGTACAGATTTTTTTTGCTGTCATCGCTAATTCCCTTCTCTACTTGCCCACTGTGGGATTCACAGATATGGTGTCGGTGATGTAAAAAGGCTTTGCTAGCGAAAGTCTGCTAAAAGAGATGTAGAACTCGAAGATTCTTATGTGGTAAATAGCTACCTTTTCATATTTTACGGTATTTTTAAAAAATATCTAACGCGTTAACTCTCAATACCTCGAGTATCTATATGGCGGACTCCTCATCAGCCTTTAAGGCGAACAATAACTGGTTATGCGGAAATATCAAGAAACTTAAGGACCCTGCTGCCTGCTTCAGGCTGTTATTTCTAGTTGCGTTTCGCCTGTTTTAGCCTTAACGATGGCAGCGAAAATGTCCCCCATAAACTTGCTAGCGTTTAAGATTTCAATTTCAGCTGGTTTCCCTTTTTCGTCAAAGTTAACTATGACTGCGCCATGATCCTCTGCATACGCTATCTGCTTCTTGCTAAAAAGTATACTGAGCGTATCGCTTACACCGTCATAAGTTACTTTACTCATATCGCTTCCTCTTTGCTGGATATAACGTTACTATCAAGATGCTATTATCAGTTTCTTCATTGATAACTCGGAGTAGAAGATCATCTGAAAGGATCGATTGGGCGATTTTTCGTCCTAAATAACCTGAAGTAACATGGTCGGGTTTCTGAATAGTATCAATCGCTTTTTGTTGAGTAATGCCATTTTGCTTTAATCTGCCAATTTTATCGATTGTGTGTGGCGAAAAGATAATTTGTTTTTTATCCGGAAGTTTGAAATTACGGTAATAATGTTGACGCATATTAATTTGTTGTATTTGATACGGTTTGCTTAAGAACTTTATGAATATAACAATGGTTGATTAGGACTGAAAACCAATAGTTTTATCACATTTACCTTTTATCAATACCCATATCAACTTACCCGACCGTATATCGTTCTCTTCCTGACTGCAAAAGAAAGAAAAGCAGAGAGGATTTTAGAAGTCAAGGATTTTTTTGACCACGTCGTTTTCCACTTCATGCGCCAACGGAATACCTGTCACCTGAGTGGCAATTGTGCTAAGGCTCATGAGATCGCCTCTGTTGAGCAGGTTTAGGTTCCATTTGCGATTACCCGCCATCAACTGCTTCAAACCCACGCCGACACGGTCCATCAGGTACGTGTAGACGCCAACGCTCTCCAGCGGAATCTCGCCGAAGCGGTCGCCGTATTTTGCTTTAAGCTCTGGAGTTGAAATGAAGAACTTGTCAGGTGACGCGCCAAATTTGACAGTGAAGCTCTTGGGCAGTCTGCCTTCAGCCGCTAACTGCTTGAAGTAGCCCGCCTTCATAGCTGCAGTGATTGGTGAGCGACCCATCAGCACTGCCTTAACAAGAGGACCGCCGCCGAAGTTGCTTAATGCTATAGTTTTGAATATGCTAGTTTCCTCTATAAATCCGCCAGCCATGACGAGGTCAGGGACGTATTTTCCTTTACCCTTTAGAATCTGTGCGCATTGCAGTACCAGCGCCTGCAAGTAGAGTGTTGGGGTACTCATTTCATCCATCATTGGCACTGGGCTCATGCCTGTTCCGCCGCCTGCACCGTCGAAGCTGAGTGCGTCGATTTTTGCTTCAGAAGCCCACTTCATAGTATAAGCTACTGCCGATGGGCGGTACGCGCCTGTTTTTAAGAAGACCTTCTTGGCGCCCTGCTTGCGAAGCGACTCGACATCCTCTAAGAAGCTTTTCTCTTTTGGAATGCTAACTCTGCTGTGGCGCTCAAAAGTGTTGAACACGCCCTGTTTGAAGGCTTCCTGTACAACTGGGTCTTCTGGGTCGGGGATGATGATGTAGCCGCGTTTCTTTAGCAGAATTGCCTTCTGAATATCTTTTAGGCGTACTTCGCCGCCGATGGCTTTAGCGCCTTGCCCCCAGTTGCGCTCGATAATGTTCACTTCCAGTTTAGAGAGGACATATGAGTCTACGCCAAGACGCTGGTCCTCAACGTTTGTCTGTATTATAACATCGCCGTATTTTCCATCCCAAAACTTGCGGAAGCTGTCTACTCTGCGTTTCAATTCAGGAGAATGAGTGACTTTGCCACTGGTTAATTCTGACTGGACATCCATACCTGCGATGTTTTGGCCGACGGTGATGGAGACACCTGCAAGGGCAGCCCCGATTGCTAATCCATCCCAGTTAACGCGTGCGACCTCTGTTGAACCAAACGCTCCTGTGAGAATCGGAAGCTTTAGCTTCATGCCGCCGACTACTGTTTCAGTTTTGGCGTTAGTAAAAATCGCTGCTTCACTGTTTTCCTCTATTCCTTGTGCTTCAAACAGGCCTGCTTGTATGCTAAAGTGCGACCAGTCTAAACCGAAGTTTTTGAGCGCTCCCGCGGTGCTGGTGCCGAACTGTGCTGGTTCAGGGTAGAGTGCTTCGTGTCCACGGAATGCGGATAGGCTTATTTCGCACATGACGGGGCAGTCGCGGATGCATATGGAGCACATGCCGCTGATTGCGCTTGCATCTTTGAGTCTTGTGTTGGTTCCGACGGTGGATTTGCCGTTTAGGTAGGAGCCGTTATCATGTACTCTCTCGGTCAAATGTCCAAGTCTCCAGCGTAATATATGCTAATTTGAAAATCAGTGCGTTTGTTCAGTATTTATTCCTATGTTACAGCAATTATACGAAAAAACTGCGGTGCTAGTGAAATAAATGTAATAAATGCACAGCCAAGCATATACTCAAGCAGACAGATGCACAGCCCGAAATTACTGGACAAGTTTAGAACTTTGTAAGGTACTCCTCAAAGTTCTTACGGTCACGAAGACACTGTGGACAGACACAGCTAAACGGCAGATTCTTAGTCGTACACATTTCAATATAACTGCAACCCTTACATGGGAACGCTTTACCGCAGCGGATACAGTTCTGCAGAAACACAACTTCGTCACCTAAAATGCTGCTTACGGTGTCTATGACCTGCTCGATGTTGTTGTAGCTCTTAATCGAGAACAGCATCGTGTCCCGGCTGTAATCCAAGCCAAGATGCATCAGGTTAACGAATTTCTCGCGTTCCAGCCGCGGCAGCTTGAAGCCCTTACTGTTCAAAACAATCGTCATAGCCCTAGTACCTTCCCATCTTAGTTAAATAATCGACTTCTTCGGGTGTAAACTCGAAGTATGCAGCAAGCGGGTTCCTGGGCTTCTTGATCAGCATCAGGCGTATATAGGGAACATAGGCTTCTCTTGCCCTCTCAACGGATACATGGCACTTGGCGCCAATTTTAGCACATATCGCTTGAAGCAGGCTGCGTTTGGGTTTAGTCCAGAACAACGTCATGATGCGAATCGGCGGCGTGATCAAAGTGAAAGGCTTGTAGGATTCAGGGTTAACTGCTGAGGCTTCCGCGAGTGCGTTGTTGAAGTACTTGAGCAGATGCCAGTTTTCCGTGCCGATTCTGCCGCGGAAAAGGTCCGCCCGCGACACATAATCAAAGGCTTTAGCAAGCTCCGTCGCGTCAGTGTAGCGCTTCGGTAGGTTATCCGCAACCGAAAGCAAAAGATCATCATAGTCCACGCTGGAGAACAAGAGCAAACTCGACGTCTCCACGATTGACTGAGCCGAGAAGTAACGCCGAAGCGTCTCATCCATGCTAACATCCTTGTTGCGGCTAGATAGCATCATGGTATCCTGCAGGGTCAAGGAGTTGTTTTCTTCGCTTAAGCTCTGCAAGTCATTGATTGCACTTCGTACATCGCCTCTGCTGTTCTGCGCTATACGCTCCAACGCTTCGAATTCGGCTTTAACATGCTCCAGCAGGCAGATTTTCTGCAGAAGCGCAATTATGAGTGGGATGCGGACCTGCTGGAAACGCACAAGCAAACAGACCTTTTTGAGTGGACGCAGTTTGTCTATGTCGGGATCGTTAGCAGCCATAATCACCGGCACAAGCGACTGCTCCACGATTTTTATTATCGCGTTCACGCCGCCTCTGTCCTCGTTGCCTGCGATGCCGTCAACCTCGTCGAGGAACAATACGTTACCGAGGCTTTTAGCACCCTCCGCGAAGCTATCCAGAGAAGTATAAGACGTAGCAGGCTTAGCAACTGCGTTAATGGCTTTTTCGCTACGGGTGTCGCTTGCGTTCATTTCGACCACGCCGAAGCCGAATTCGCGTGCTGCAGCCATAACCAGCGTGGTTTTGCCGACGCCCGGCGGACCATAAAGCAGAACAGCTTTCTTTGTGTGCCTCTTGTTCTTTAGCCACTCAATAAACAGCGCTTTAGCTTCGTCGTTGCCGGTGACGTCCTCGATTTTTCTGGGTCGGTACTTCTCAACCCAGAGGAGCTGCATCTTACTTTGCGTCTGCATAACTGTCCTCTATATTTTTACCGAATTTTGCGAACTGGGCGAGGAGCGCGCTGAGTTGGATGTCGCTGTTGGCGCCTTCTGTTAAGCGGAAATCATACTCCCCGATAACTCCTGAGAGGTCCGCTTTTTGCTGCGGGGTTAAATCGCTCATTTTGAAGATTTCCCGCTGGACTTGGCGGATGATTTCTGTGCCGCTGAAGCCGAAGTTGCCCATGATGTCATACATGGTTTTTCGAGCTTCCATAAAGTCGCCGTAGAGTGCTTTTCTGATCATCTTCTGAACCTGCATAGGGCTTGCTTCGCCAATCACGAGTGCAACGGTTTTCTCGTCAATTACTCCGTCCTTGTAAGCGGATGCAGTCTGCAATGCGTTGATCGCGTGGCGCAGGTCGCCTTCCGAGAAATCCACAATGCGATCTGCTGCTTCGGGCAAAAGCGTGTACTTCTCTTTCTCTGCGATGTCGATTAGGTGCTGCTTCATCGCCTGTTTTTCTACGCGGCTAAAACGGAAAATCGCGCATCGACTCTGGATCGGCTCAATAATTTTGCTTGACTGGTTGCAGATAAGTATGAATCTGGATGTGCGGCTGCCGACTTCCATGATGCGGCGAAGCGCGGTCTGTGCTGGGCCAGTCATCTGGTCGCATTCGTCCAGAATAATGAGTGCGAATGGGACGTCTCCGCCTCCGAAGCCTGCTCGGCTGTAGCGGCTGAAGTCTTTGATGCGGTCGCGGACGGTGTCGATGCCGCGTTCATCTGAGGCGTTGAGCTCAAGTGTGAAGCTTTTCCAGTTTGGCCCATACAGGGTGTGGGCGATGGCTAGTGCAAGGGTTGTTTTGCCGGTGCCGGGGACGCCTGCGAACATGAGGTGCGGCATGGTTTTTGGGTTCTTCATGAACGCTTTTAGGCTGTCCACGATGTCTTTTAAGCCTACGACTTCGTCGAGGGTTTTCGGGCGGTACTTTTCAACCCACATAAGAGCTTCTTCGGATGCTGCCATAAAGATGACCTTTGATAAGTGTAGAGAATATCTCTGGCGATAATAGATTTAACTTTTCTGTACATGCTTGAATAAATTTCGGGAGGTATTGGAGCCAAGTGGTTTTTAGTCTGACGCTAGCGTGCGATTTTTGACTAGACCCCCCTTATTTAAAGGCGCAAGTATAGGTTCAACTTCCGATTCACTTGGAAGCTTACTAAGACATGACTTGCAGAAAACATAGTTGGCAGTCACAATACGTGGGTATATAGCGGTTTGGTAACCCCGGATTAATGGATGGTTGCCCCGATAATCATCCCTATAAATGAGGTAATGATCCCCAGATAGGCTGAAGATTGCTTGCCAATCTGCTTGTCAATGTGCCACGAAAGGCCAGTTATAACCAAGCCGCCAACAAAACCCAGCGGAAACACTAGTCTACCATTCACTTTAAACCATAAAAATGACACCAGAAACGCCATAATTATCCAGACGTAAGTGTGGGTGTTAATTTTCCGTTCGTGTATAGCTACCGGAGTGGGTGAACTCTGGCTTGGAAGATAGTTGCCGCAGTTAGAGCAGAAAAGTTGCCCAGATGGTGCTGCTGTTCCGCATTTAGGGCAAATCACAGTTGACATAGCTATTCGTTTGTCAATTATTACTTTAATGGATAAAACTTGTGCATATCAAGGGGAGAAATCAAGTGGGCCCTAAAAATAGGATCCCTTAAAAGGAGCTTGACTGTAATTTAGCCGATTTTTGCGCCTTCAGCTACATCCTTCTCTGGCTGAAGCACAGACACAACACCCGCTGCGTCCTCAGCCGCTAAAACCATAGCCTGAGACTCCGAACCCGCAATCATCCTTCGCCGAAGGTTAAGCAGAAAAACGAATTTCTTGCCAACTACCTCTTCGGGCTTATAGTACTTCTGCAATCCTGCAATGCACTGGCGCTTCTCTGTGCCAAAGTCAACCTGCATTTTCAGAAGCTTCTTGGATTGGGGAACCGCTTCCGCCTCAACGACTTTTCCGACTCTTATGTCGAGTTTTTCAAAGTACTCAAAGGATATCTCTTCTACTGTTGTCGGCTTGGTTTCTTCTGCCATGCTGTTCACGCTTAAGCGTAGGTATCTGCCTCTCTGGATATTTACTTTTTCGCCAAAAGGCGTGACCACCTACCTATCTCAGTGGTACCTACCTCTCCCTACCTAACCAAAATCGGTACCCTCAAAGGTGCCCCTCTGCAAGTTTACTTTTGGTTCTGGCGGCTAGGTTGTGGGCTTGGAGGGTTGGCTCCGGTACTCGGCTTCGGCTGCATTGGTGCACGATTTCGACGGCGGTTTCCAGTGATACCATGTTGCCGACGCTCACATAAACAGGCTTAGAATGTTCCTTAATGGTTACGGCTTCACCGATTGCTTCACCCTTATCTAACAGCAAGGTTCTGCCATCAACCTCTGTGGGTTCGCCGATTAGCCTGCTCTTGGCTACTCCAACCGTCGGTTTACACAGCGCCAAGCCAAGATGACATGCGAACCCGCACCTGTATGGATGAGCCCAGCCCTGTGCATCAACAAAAAACACATCCGGCTGCACCTTTAACCGCCTAATTGCAGCCAAAGCGGGCGGAAGCTCCCTGAAAGACAGCAAAGTCGGAATATAAGGCACCTTGACTGGGCAAGTGGCAACTGCTGATTCTAAGATTTCAAGTGTACTGTAATCAAGAACCACAGCCGCAGCAATGCCAAAACCACCTAAATAAGCAACATCGACGCCGCCAACCAATCGAATCTCACTGGGTAGCCTGTTCTGTTTTATGACAAGTTTGGATAAACAAAGTTGTGTACGGTGGGCTTTTTTGACAGAAAAGTTTTGAGGTAGCCCCGGCAATTTACTTTTTTGCCTTCGCCCGTTTGCGGCTGCCCTTAGCTTCGGCGGTTGGAGGCGTGAACTTTTTCAGTTCGTCCTCAAGCGATTTACGCCTAACCTCCAGAGTGATATCTCCGCGGGTAGCTTCGATAATTCTGCGTGATGCATCAGATTTATGGCGCAGACCAGGCACCAGCATGTACGCCTCGTCCAAAGCTAAGAGTTGGATAAAGATTTCGTCCATGATTTCCAGGCACCGCACGCCTTTCTCTATCTCGCCATAGCGCAGGCTATCAAGGGCAAGACGCCGGTACTCCCCTATTACGTCTGCTAAGCCCAGTACATAATCCACTGGGGGCACTTTGATTTCTTGAGGAGTGACGAATCGATCCTCTTTTACCAGTGTTAGGAGTATGTTTGCTTCGGCGTATTCCTGCTGAGCGGCGCTAAGCATGCCTCCCGAGACGATGTCAGGGTAAGCGTCAGCTTGCTTCTGCAGGCTTGTGATTAACTCTCTGGCGTTTGCAGCCATCTTCTCAGCGTCTTCTATGCGCTTTTGGTGGATTAGCAGAATTGACTGTTTGGATAGGCTTGTGGCTTTACGCATATCTTCGTGAGTTGATTCGCGGATTTTGTTATTAGCCATTAATTCGGTTTTGATGTTGCTGATAACTTTTTCTAGGGAAGACAAAATTGCACCAATAAATAGAGTATATGGGTGGCTTATTTAATTTCTCAGAAAAAGAGTGTTTACTCTCCGGCTAACTTTTCGATAACCAGTTTGCTGTCGCCTAATGCAAAGCTGACTTTAACGAATATAGTGTCGGAGCCTTTAAATGGGAACATGCTGTCTTCCGCTAAATCTTTAGGCAGATAGACCAAGTATTTGCCGTCCTTTCTTCTGAATAATCGGCCTTTTCCTTCGCTTACCATAGCTGTTTACCGCTGTCAATATTGGCTATTAAAAATATTAACGGCTGAGCGATGATATTTAAGGCTTCACCCAATTTCTTAGCGCCCCTCTTATAAGTGAACTGTTGTAGTGTATGCACTTACAATTTAACCGAAGAAATAACCACACGTTAACACACTTGCAACTAAAGCCGCTCAATTACTCCCTAACTGAATAGGCTTCTCCAACTTACTTAACAAAACAACCCTGCTCTCCGGCGCCTCATTCACAACCCTGTAACCTGTTTCCGCCGCCAGTTTATCCGCGAATTCCCTGACCTCATGATGCATAGGCATACTGTTAAAACCCAACCTTAGACTCGAGAAGCCAATATGCATGTACGCCTTCGCCTCAATGTAGGTCGGATTGCCTTTCTCTACAAGCTTCGCATATTGACTGACTAATTCCATATTATGACTTTTAACCATGGTCATGCGGACCGCAGTTGGGCAACGGAAGCTCTTGAGCATCTCCAGCGTCTCATTTAGCTTTGACCAAGCAGCAGGGAAGTTCGGTCGGCATACTCTGTTGTAGACCTCTTCGTTAGGCGCGCAAAGCGAAACATAGAGCTGGCTGGGTTCTTGACTTAACCTTGATAACCTAGACGGCAATGTGCCGTTAGTCACAAGAAAAGTCGTTAAGCCCTTCTGCCGGAAAAGCTTAATCAAGTCGCCCAATGGTTCGTAGAGTGTAGGTTCCCCAGTTAAGCTGATAGCAACTTGGCTTGGCCTATGTGCTTCCTGAAATTTTTTCCAATCAGTCTTCTCGTTGCCTTTATACCCTGAAATGATTTTCTCCTGTGCCTTAAAACAGCCCTCAACAATCTGCTCCGGTGTATCCTTGTTGGGGTTATGCATCTCGTTCCACCTCGCATCCATGTCTCCGCTTTGTGCACGCCAACAGAACAGGCATTGCTGAGTACAGTAGTAAAGTGACGGCGACATCTGCATGCATCGGTGGCTCTGGATGCCGTAGAACTTCTGCTTATAACAGGGACGATTGTTTACTATGGATTCGTAGAGCCATTTGCATCTCTTAACAGCTGAATGAGCACCGATTAAGTGGTATTTCTGCTTTTTTAGGGCAGCTAAAAGCGGGGATGCAGCGGTTTCTTCCAAATCCTACACCGAATTTTCTGTTAATTTAAGAAAACACTGCCATTTAAGAATCCCTGTGCAGAAGTAATGTTTTGGGATAAAGTATAAATCTTCAGTAGGCTAAACTTGAGCATCAAGCTATGAAGGCTATCTATTTCGGGAGCAGAGACGTTTGAACCATAAAATTGTTGCAGTATCAATCTTATTCGTGTTAGCATTCTCTATCTTAACTTTACCATTAGCTACGCTGGGTCAAAACAGCATGGGCATAAACATCCTACAGTTAACACCCTCCGATGCTGTAGGCTCCAAAGGTGAAAACGTCAATCTTATAGGAACAATCTACACTTCAAACGGCTCCTATCAGGTTTTCATAGGCAAAACCATGGTTGCCCAAGGTAACGCCCAAGGATACTATGTGGAGGCAAACTTTACCGTGCCTGAACTCCCGGCCGCATCATATGCACTTATTCTTAGAGACGTAAAAATCAACGTAAACGCCTCAGACACATTCACTGTACAGACAGGTTACGATGTAACACCCTCCTCAAGCTCAATCCAAGAGGGCGGCAGTGTAACATTAACCGCAGCAGTATACGGTGGCTCCCTCGGAACCAGCTACGGCGCAACAGTCACGGTTACTTCCCCCAGCGGCACAACCTACACCGCAACCACCAACTTGGGAACACCCGACGTGAAGGGAACCGCAAGCAAAACACTCACCTTCCCAAGCAGCGACTTCTCCTCATCCGGTGACACAGCCGCTTCAGGCTCATACAAGCTTAGTTTCAATACAAGCTTGGCGACAAACTCATTTAACGTGAACATCCTTGACGAAATCACATACCACCGTGGTCAATCAATGACGATCCGCGCGATCGGCTATACACCTGATTCAGCCGCAACCATAACCATCGCTGGATCCTCAGGAACCATAGAAACCCTGAGCGTAACAGCCGACTCCAGCGGCGTCATCCAAACAACATGGACGGTCGCATCTAGCACTCCAATAGGTGACTGCTCAGTAAAGATATCCGGATCAGGCAAATCAACCGAAGACAAACAGACCTTCACGGTTTCAGGGTACTCTGTAACCATAAAAGTCGTTAACCTATCAGGCACAGCAGTGCCCGGCATAAACGTGGAATCCGTTGACTCAGCCACTGGAACAAAAACTAACCAGACAAGCGACTCCTCAGGCTCAGCAGTTTTCGGTCTTGAAACTGGAGTTCATAAACTAACCGCTTACTGGAACAGCGTAAAAGTCGGCGAAACAGACATAACCGTTACCGGCGACGGAACATTTACCTTAACATGCCAGCTAAGCGACATGAAAATCACTGTAAAAGGTAAAGACGGCACACCGATACCATTCGTTGACTTAGCCATAAGTTACCAAACTCAAGGCGGAAGCGGCTCCTCAACAGGCCAAACAGGCCCAGCCGGCTCCTACACGCTATCCTCAACTGTTGCTGGCGCAACATACACAATCGCTGCTTCACTCTACGGGCAAATCTTCAACAGCGGAAACAACACAGCAGTCAGCCAATCAACTGCCACCACGCAGGTAAC
Organism: Candidatus Bathyarchaeota archaeon; assembly: GCA_012515445.1. GTDB lineage: Archaea > Thermoproteota > Bathyarchaeia > Bathyarchaeales > Bathycorpusculaceae > Bathycorpusculum. The sequence continues at coordinate 59,107 of JAAYYI010000004.1, forward strand.
GATTATCTGTCCCAGCGAAGTCCTTACACTTACCGTAACCGGCTATAACAACCAAGCTATATCCGGTGCCAAAGTCGAGCTTATCGAAGTCACAAACGGATTATTCTATTCAGCAACTGTCGGCAGCGATGGAGTCGCAAACCTAGAAGCGAACTTCGGTACATACCGCCTAAAAATCTACAAAGATAACGCCCTGATCAGAGAGACAACACAGGAATTATTTGCTTCAAACCAGAAAACAGTCCGATGCACAATATACGGAATCGACCTGTCGGTTAAGGTAGTTGACCTCTTAGGTTCCCCCATCTCGAACGCTCAGGTAACAATCAACGGCGCTCAGCAAACATCCGCATCCACTGCAAGCGATGGCAAAGCAACATTCGGCAGCATCATCGGCGGGGACATGCAGATAGTAGCGCAAATTCAGGGTACAAGCGGCGCATCGCAGGCCATTGCAGTCTACGTTAATGAACCAACAACTGTACAGGTTAAACTGGAAAACTATGTTTCAGTCGGCGGAATGCTAATGCAGGCAAGTACACTCACAACCATAATTATAGTGCTGGCCATCGCTGTCATCTTTGCCATAATCGAGGTAGTTAGACGAAAGAAACCGAATCTGCCGCTGTAAACGCGGCTTAACTTTCACTTTACCTGGAACAAAGTTTATATTGGTTTTTAGGAACAATAAGAAATCTAAGGACTTACACGTAAAAACAAATATTTTGACAACATTGAGGTGTATCTGTTGGCTCAATCAAAACCTTGTTCTCCAACATGTCAATCCTTTAAATGTGGAAAAAACGCAGCGATTTTCAGGCGCGATTCAGTTTGGTGCAGAGACGGCGAAGAACCCTGCAGCGTAGCCAAATGCATGTATGCCATGTGCTTTAAACGGCGCCTGTTACCGGGGGCTATTTGCGGCGAAACAGTCAAGCGGAAAACATTCGAACATGACCTTGACGGCGACAACTTCTATGAAGACAAAAAGTCTGCTGTGCCACCGGTTAAAATGAAGGGAAAGGCTCTGCGTAAACTCGGAGACGAAGACGACTACTACTAAAGATTTTAGAAAACAAAATTGTGCTCGTGCAAACGCACGAGTATCCCAAACTTATTTTGCTTGAATTCTCTTAACAACTGGCGGCTTAACTTTCTTTAAAATTCTGTATCCACAGATAATGCATTTGGTTTCTCCGCCTCTAAGCTCAAGCTCTTCAGATGGAACTCGTGAGCCGCATCTCATGCATTCGTAAACAATTCCTGATTTTTCCATTGGAAACGCCTGTTCCCATAAAGAAAAGCATTTTACTTTTAAACATTTCCAATACGTTGCACGATTGAGGATATACAGTTGAGGGAACGCCTTAAAAAGAAGCTTACAAGCACCCTATCACAGGAAGCTCTGGGCAAAGTCGTTAGCTCTTTTGACCTCGTAGGTGACATAGCAATCATAAAAGCCCCCGCGAACCCGGAGGATGCAGAAGCAATCGCGAAGCAGCTGATGGCGGTTCATAAATGCGTAAAAACGGTACTGGCTCAATCTAGCCCCGTAAGAGGCGACCACCGCACACGAGAGCTAACGCTTCTGGCGGGCGAAAACAAAACAGTCGCCAAATACAAGGAAGCAGGCTGCATATTCGCGGTTGATGTAGAAAAATGCTACTTCTCCCCCAGATTAAAACACGAACGGCTACGAATAGCAGGCCTTGTCTCGCCCAACGAAACTGTCGTGAACATGTTCGCCGGCGTCGGCTGCTTTAGCATAATAATCGCCAAAAGGGTACCTCAAGCCAAGGTTTTCTCAATCGATATAAATCCAGCGGCGTACCGGTTTATGGAGGAGAACATACGCTTAAACAGGGTTTTCGGCAGAGTCCACCCAATTTTGGGGGATTCGCAGGAGATCGTGCAAACGCAGTTGAGGGGTGTCACCGACCGAGTCTTGATGCTTTTGCCAGAGAAAGCGCTTGAGTACCTGCCAGCGGCACTATCGGCGCTTAAAAGATCAGGTGGCTGGATACATTACTATGACTTCCAGCACGCCTACGACAACGAAGACCCCGTGAAGAAAACCGAGCAGAAGGTCGCCGAGAAACTAGACCGCTTAGGCGCCAAATACTGCTTTACCTGTGGCAGAGTTATCCGCAGCACAGGCCCCAACTGGTACCAGACAGTGCTAGATATCCAAGTAACTGATTACTCCAGCAAGTCTTAATAACACAGGTACTCAACTATTCAACTGGGAACTACTATGAAACGTAAGTTAATGGAAATCCTCGCCTGTCCAATTGACAAACATCACCCGCTTGAACTATACGTATTCGAAGAGAAAGACGAAATCGTTGAAGGCTTAATCGTTTGCCCAAAATGCAACCGCTGGTACCCGATCCGTGAAGAAATCCCAGAGATGCTTCCAGACGAGTTGCGAAAAGAAGCTGAGGACCTGCCGTTCCTTAAGAAGTGGAAGGATAAGGCACCAGAGAAGACGGTTACTGAAGGCAAGCCGTTTAACCTAAAATCTGAATAAACTTTCCTTTTTCCTATACCAGTCGAAGTAGTCTGATTTTTTATTTTAAATTAGAAGAAGAAGGAAGTGCCGCCCTGCTACTTCATCTTCCATAACTTTTTGCAGAAACAACCGTTTTTAGTTCAGCGTCTGGAATGCGTTGCAGATTGGTTGTGGCGTCTCTACAAGCAAGAGCAGGCATTTAGCTTTCAAGTTTAACAGCCATATTCTTAGCCGACGACTGCAAAGCTGCCGTCGCAACTTCCAGCGCCTTAACGCCGTCTTCACCTGTCACTATGGGCGTGGTTGTTTTGTTGATGCAGTCGACGAAGTGCTGCAGTTCAGCTTTTAGTGGTTCCTGGAATGCCAATCTTGGTTGTACCGTCTGTGCTTTCTCTTCTACCGTGAGTTCCTGTGTATTGTAGTCTAGTTTCATTATGGCTTCTGTGCCTGTGGCGATTAGTGTGCGGGTTTTGTAGGGTGTTAGCCAGTTTGATTCGATGAAGGCGGTTTCTCCGTCAGCGTATGTTAGCATGATCTGTGCGTAGTCCTCAAATTTCTGGATGCGTTTGCTGCCCATCTTGGCGTAGACGCTTACGGGGTCTTGCTTGGATATGAAGCGCATTACGTCTATATCGTGTATGGCGGTGTCTTTTACGACTCCGACGTCGCCTATGCGTTCGGGCCACTGGGAGACGCGTTTGGCTGTTACGCTGACTAGGTCGCCGATTTTTTTGTTCTCAACCGACTGGCGGATGTGCTGTAAGCCGGGTATGAAGCGCATCAGAAAGCCTACGGTTAGGTGCAATCCGTTTTCTTCTGCGGTTTTTACGAGTTGGCGTGCTTGGTCTGGGGTGGTGGACATTGGTTTTTCTACGAGTACATGTTTGCCTGCGTTCAGGGCTTTACTTGCTTCTTGATAGAGGATTGTTGACCATGTGCATACGTTAACGGCTTGTATGTCTTTGTTTTTTAGCATCTCGGTGCTGTCGCTGTAGGGTTTTGCTCCGTATTGGTCAGCCATGGCTTTGGCGCGGTCTGCGTTTACGTCGCATACTGCAATTAGCTCTGTTGATGGTAGTTCTTTGTAGACGCGGGCGTGGTTTTTGCCCCATTGCCCTGTTCCGATTACTGCAACGCCTATTTTCGTCATTTTTTGTCAGTTCCTCTTCCTAATCCAGTGTATATGAACCCTTCTGTGTCCACCTGTGTTGGGTCAATTCTGCCTACTAAATCCACTACAGCGGCAGGCGACTTAACTAAAGCTTTTAACTTTTTGAGGTTTACATGGCTGTATTGTTCGCTGTCGGATAATAGTACGATGCAGTCAGCGCCCTCTACTGCCTCATTTAGGCTGCTTTTAACGTCGCCTAATTCCGAGTTTCCCTTCTTAGCGGTTGGGTTGTACTGGGTTATTTTTGCGCCTTTCTGCTCAAGCATCTTCACAAATAAGCCTGAACCGGAATCTGGAATAACTGGGCCTAAAACCGCCACCTTGGAGCGCCGTATTGATTTGTTGCATCGCTTAAGCCCTTCAATTGCTAAATTCGCTGCGTGACGCACTATGTCCTCGTTGATTTGTCTAGCTAAGGTGGTCAGCCTGAGTTTAGCGTTGATGTTTTCGGCAGCGTCCATTAAGAGGTATGCTTGGTTTTTGTTTTCTTCCTCTGCGATTGTTGGGTGGAATTCAGTGCTGTTTAGGTTAAGTGCATCTAGCACTTTGAAGTAGTCGATTTTTGCATTTTCGCAGAAGACTGATAACTCGTTGGCGAGTGCGGTTGTTGTATCCTGCTTGGCGACTTCGAATAGTGCTGCTGCCTCTGCGGTTCTCAAGTCGCTGACTTCTTTCACTTTTTTGGTAATTGTTACGAGGATAGTGGCTGCTGCTTTGAGGCTGACTTCGTCAGTGGCTGCTATTTTCAGCTCCAAATCTGCTGATGCAACACCAGTGTTCAGTATGGGGCTGTAGGCTAAGGCGAAGTCTTTGCCTGCTTTTAATCCAGATGCATTCTCAAGCGCCTCTTTTAGGGTGCCCTCCATGAAGTTCAATCCAGCGATTCCACCGTAAATTACCAGTACACCGGAATGGATAGCGGCTCCAATCTGCTTACAGATGTTTGCAACACCGGTACAATCGTTGTTTTTCTGCTCATCGATTTTTGCAGTAATTGCCACTACTATAATATCGCTTTTTGCTACCGCCTTTTTTAGTTCGCTAGTCACATCGATTTTTTCTGCGGCGATGTGGCTTTTAAGTTTAGTTTGAGCTTCTGGCATTGCAAAGGCTGTTTTTCCCCTTGCCGCCTTCTTAACCACTGATGCATCTGAGTCTGTACATAATACATTGAAGCCTGCGTCGGCGAATGCATTAGCGTAAAAGATTCCTTTGTGCCCGCAGCCTACAACGGCAACACTATATTTTGAGCGTTTCTCGTCAGTATCAACGTCTGTGGGTTTTAAGTGTAGAACCGGGGGCACGAATACTCCTCAAGCTTGCAGAGGCCTATATGGTTGCTAAGAGTTTTTCAAGCAGAGCGGTGTAGTCCTCAACGAGCTTTAAGGCTTTCTCTTGGTTCTTGGCTTCAGCGTAAAGCCTGAAGACTGGTTCGGTGCCGCTTGGTCGGATCAATATGGCGGATGCGTCTTTAAACCAGATTTTGACGCCGTCGATTGTACTGACGTTTTCGTGTTTGACTTCTTCGTAAATCAACTTAAGCAGGGGTTCTTTTTTATCGTTTGAGAGTTCTATTTTGCCTTTCTCGATGAAGTACTGTGGCTCTTCAGCGACGAGTTCAGCTAGTGACTTACCTGTTTCCGCCATAATATCCAGTAATAACGTACATGTCATTGCGCCGTCTCGTACGGCTTGATGTGGGCGATAGAATATGCCGCCGTTTTCTTCTCCGCCGAGGTTTGCGCCTTCTGCCTTCATGGTCTGAGAGACGGTTACGCTGCCTACTTTTGTCCAGATCAGTTGTCCTTTGTAGGCTTCAGCGGTGTCTTTGATGAGTGTGGATGAGCTGACTGGCGTGACGATTTTTGCACCCGGGTTCTTGAGGAGGTACTGTTTTATGACTACCGCGAAGGTTTTGTCACCCCAGTAGATTATGCCGTCTTCGCCGCAGAATATTGAGCGGTCTGCGTCGCCGTCGAATGCTATGCCCATGTCTGCGTGGACGGCTTTTACTACTGCTGAGAGGTCGCCGAGGCTTTCTGGTCTTGGCTCAGGTAGTCTACCTGGGAATGTGCCGTCGATGTTGGCGTTTATGGTTGTTACTTTACAACCTATCTCGCGGAGGAGCAGTGGCAGGGCGATGCCGCCGACGCTGTTAGCTGCATCAACCACGACGTGGTAATGTTTGGCTGCGATTTTTTGTAGGTTAACATGCTTCTTTATTGCATCCTTGTATTCTGTGTTGATGTTGGGTAACTCAGTTTTGCTGCCAAGCTGGTCCCATGCTGCGTAGACGATTTTGTTTTCGAAGTATATGCTTTCGATTTCTGCTTCCTGCTCGTGGCTGGTTTCGATGCCGTCGCTCCAGATCACTTTGATACCGTTATACTCTGGCGGGTTATGAGATGCGGATATAATGATGCCGCCGTCCATGTTGTGGTTTTTAGTGGCGAATTGGATTGCGGGGGTTGAAGCCATACCTGCGGTGTAAACGTTGCATCCAGCCGCCATTAATCCTGAGGTGACGGCTTTGGCGAACATGGGTCCGCTGGTGCGTGCGTCGTAGCCGATGATTACGTTTTTGCCTCTACCGAAGAAGGTTCCGATGGATGCGCCAAGCTTAATGGCCATTTCAGGTGTTAATTCAACGTTAACTACTCCGCGAACGCCGTTTGTTCCAAAAAGTTTTGTACTCATATGGTTTCAACCCGTGATCAATAACTGTTCGTACCCTACTATCTGCAGGCTTCGGTTTTAAAAGTTTTTCAAGCTATCTCTTTAGCTGGACACACCGACATGTTTTCATTTAGGTTAACGTTGTCGCGGATTTTGGATTGGTCGCCGACGATGCAGCCTTTTTCTAGTTTGGCGTTTTTACCTACTTGTACGCCTTCGCCGACTATTGCGCCTTCTATGATGGCTCCGTCGCTGATTTCTACGTCTGGGAAGATCACGGAGTTTGATATTGTGACGTTTTTGCCGATTTTGACGTTTTTACCTATGATTGCGTAGGGGCCGATGAGGGATTTTTCGCCTATGCAGATGCCTTTGTCGAAGGCGACTGGGTGGCTGACTTTGAAGCCGTCTGGTTTTGGCTTCTCAAGTGTGCTGCCGATTGTATCTAGTACTGTCTTGTTTGCTTGAAGGTACTCTTGGGGTTTGCCGATGTCCATCCATAAGCCGTTGATGCGGCAGCCTACGAGTTTTCCTGCTTTGACTAGCTGGGGGAAGACTTCGCGTTCGATGCTACAGGCTTTGCCCTTTGAGATGTAATCGAAGATTTCTGGGCTTAGGACGTATGCGCCTGCGTTGATGAGGTTGCTTGGTTCTTGGCCTTTAGGTGGTTTCTCGACGAAGCGTTTGATGGTGTCGCCTTGGAGTTCTACTACGCCGAAGCTGCAGGGATCCTTTACGCAGCATAGTGCCATGGTTGCTATTGCGCCGTTTTTATTGTGTGTCTCTATGAGTTTCTTGTAGTCTATGTCAGCGAATATGTCTCCGTTCAGTACGATGAATGGTTCTTTTCGGCCGAGTAGTTTCTGAGCTTTCTTGATTGGTCCGCCTGTTCCAAGAGGCTTCTTTGGTGGGTCAATGGAGAACCTGACTTTTAAGCCACATTTAGGGGGTTTCTGGTTGCGGATGTGGAATTGTGTTAATGCGTTGACTGCTAGGATGGCTTCGGTTACGCCGTTTTCTGCTAAGCCTTCAAATATCCATTGGAGGAGTGGTTTGTTGACGATGGGGAAGAGTGTTTTTGGTCGTGCGCAACTGAGTGGTCTTAGTCTTGTTGCGAAGCCTCCTGCTAATATCAACGCCTTCACATGGTCACCTTTTTGTTGAGTAGTGTAATCAGTGTTTTTTATATAAAGAAGTATGGGAGAAGCAACCGATAAAGCGGTGAAGCTATACTATAACAGTAACTTAATTCTCGTTTTTTATTCGATATAGGGTGTTTTTGGTTGGTTTCAGTGTTTGCTCTCAATGTACTCCCCTCCCTCTATAAGAAGGCGGGCGACTGCCCAAGTAGCAACCTGTTAGCACTTAAGTTCTATAAGCAAAGTATATATGCCGAATTTTTCTTTTGAAAGGGTAGCACTTTGGTGATTTTATGGAAAAAATAAAAACCTTTACGTTACCTAAACTACCCTACGACTACAACGCATTAGCACCCTACATCTCGGAGGAGCAGCTCAAACTCCACCATGACAAGCACCACCAAGCCTACGTCAACGCAGCCAACGCATTACTAGCAAGATTAGATGAAGCGACCAAGGAATCCTCACAGGTTGATTACTGGGTGTCCTACGGATACGTCAAAGCCTTCGCGAAAGAACTGGCGTTCAACGTCGGCGGCCACATGCTGCATAGTATCTTCTGGGATAACATGGCGCCCGCAGGCAAAGGCGGCGGAGGAGCCCCAACAGGAGCCATCGCGGAACTGATAAACAGCAACTTTGGCAGCTTTGAAACCTTCAAGAAACTGTTCAGCAACACCGCAGTAAGCACCGAAGGCTCAGGCTGGGCGGCACTCGCAGTTCACCCATGCATCGGCAGAGCCATGATAATGCAGATCGAAAAACACAACATCAACGTTTTCCCCAACTTCACAGTCGTAATGGCGCTTGATGTCTGGGAACACGCCTACTATGTTGACTACAAGAATGACCGCGCTAAATTCGTGGAAGCATTCTGGAATGTGGTCAACTGGGATAGAATCAACAAGAACATAGCTCTTGTGAAATAAACTGAAAAGTGCTGACCGGTGGGTCAGTTTCTTTTACTATTTTTTGTTAGGGTTAATTGAGGATATTTCTTTTAGAATAGCTAGCTGCCGTTTGGTGTAGTGTTTGGATATGCCTTTCTGCAGGTAGATGGAGACGGCTGCTATGCTTTTGGTTGGGTCGTCACGCATCGTTATAGAGTAGAGGTGGAATAGTTTTATGCCGACTGGGTCTTTGGAGATTTGCCCGCTTGACAGCTTCAAGGCGAGGGCGATGGCGTCGTTTATGGAGCCGCCTGCCGCTGCAATTTTGATCTTGTCGAACTTGACGAGCTTCAGCAGGCTTATGGTGATTAATCGCTCGAAACTGGATGCCCTGCTCACACTCACTGTTTGGTCGGCGTCAGTCATGGTTTTGTCTTCCTGAGCAGCCAGCATCGTGTACTCGCCTGCCATCTTCTGCGTTAAATGGGCAGATACAACCGCAGCCCGCCCGAAGCCAGGGAGGTCTATGTCGGCGATGTCGATGTCGTCAACGTGCACTTTGGCGATTTCTGTTGCCATATTTACTGATGAGCAGGCAAGAAACAGTGCTTCGTTTAATCCGACGACGTTCACTTCGCCTGTTTCCATGATTCCAGCGATTATGCCCTCCACTACATCGGTGATTTTTGCTGATGCGTCGGATGGCTGTAAGAGTATGATTTTGCCGGTGACTTCATTTTGACTCATATTAGCGCCAATGGTATTTCGGTGGTCGCGAATATAACACTTGCCAGAATCTGGTTAGGGCGGCGGGGTTATTTTGATGGCTTGCGCGGGGCACTGCAACTCGCAGGCTAGGCACTGTATGCAGTCCTGCTCGCGGGCTGGGTCAGCTTTACGTTGGCTAATTGGGTGTCCGGGCGTGTCAACCATATCGTAGAGGGATACTGGGCAAACGTCGGCGCAGACGCCGTCTCCGACGCAGACCTCCCAATCTACCGCGGCGTTTGTTCCGTGGATTCCTAATGTTTCCGGGGGATTAACTGGGCCCCATACTTTGTGGCCATTATGTTCGCTGGCTACTTGGCGTTTACTTTGAAAATCAGGGTCAATTGGCAAAAACAGTTCACCATAAATAACTGCGTTTATGCGGGGATATAGGTTTTTCCACAAACCATTTCTTGGGCTGGCGGCTACCTGTACTGTGAGGGTTATGGCTCCATATTATCTGCCTAAAGGTATGCGATACGCAAGGTTGGAGGAGCGCAAGGAATTCTATACTATGGAATTCAATCTGTCCAGAGTTCAGGACTGGTTTCGTGATAGACAGGGTAGAACAAAGTATGCGGTGATCATTGGCAAGCACACACAAATCTACCCTGAGCAGTACCGAGAAGACGCCGAAACCACCATAATAATCGACGAATACATGAACCTAACCGAAGTACAGAACCAAATCCTTGATTTCCTGCCTGAAGCCGCCTACTACGACCGCAACCTCTACGGCGCCGAGAACCAAATCATTGGCCAAGAATTAGCTTTCGATTTGGACCCTGAGAACGTAGTCTGCCCAATCCACGGAACACTCCAGGAAAAGATCGGGCGAGGACAAGGCTTGAGTTTCTGCGAACTCGAACTCGACATTGTGCGCAGGGAAGCCATAGGCCTCTACGAGTACCTGCAGAAGCGGTATTCTGATTTGAGGGTCGTCTATTCTGGAAGGGGTTTTCATTTGCATGTGCTAGACAAAGACGCTTACGCAATGAGCACTGAGGACCGGCTCCGCTTAGCAAGAGAAGCCAAGCAACAAGGCTTCCACATAGATGAATGGGTCACCAGCGGCGAGTACCGCCTCATCCGCTTACCATACAGCCTAAACGGAATAGTCTCGCGGGTGGTGTTGCCTCTGAAAAAGAGTGAACTGGACAGCTTCGACCCCATACGTGACAGCCGATGCCTCCCAAAGTTTCTAAACCAATCTATTTTTTGACGGCTTTAGCTTTCTTTTCGCCCTTGCCGTAGTAGGTTTGCTTCTTTTTTTGTTCTTCCGCTGAAGGCTTCTTAGACATACTATCGCCTCATATCCGGTTAGGCTGCTTACGCTTAAAGGCTTTTTTTAGAGCGGCTTAGGCAATTGAAAGGTTTATTTGACCTCGTTTAGTCATTTACCTGTGTATAATTTGAGGCTGTTTTATGGAAGAATTCGACGTGCTAGTTATAGGCTCAGGCTCGGGTATGCTGGTTGCTTCAGCGGCTGTTGACGCTGGCTACAAGGTTGCACTGGTGGAGGGCGGCAGGATGGGTGGCACATGCATCAACGTCGGCTGCGTTCCGTCTAAGATGCTGATTCACCCTGCAGACGTGATCCAAACCATCAACCACGCAGGCGCCATAGGCGTTAAAGCCACAGTAGCAGAGGTGGATTTCCAGAGCATAATGAACCGCATGCATGCACTCGTTACCCACGACACAAAGCATCAAGCTACAGCGGTGGAGGCTACACCCGAAATGACTTGGTTTAAGGAGCAGGGCGAATTCATCTCAGACTATACCATGCAAGTCGGAGCTCACACCATAAAAGCCAAAGTCGTCTTTATCGCCTCAGGCGCACGCACCTTTATCCCACCCATCAAAGGTATCCAGACTGTGGATTACCTGACCAGCGATACAGTGCTCGAGCTAAAGACGCAGCCGAAAAGCGTTATAATCGCAGGCGGAGGCTACATCGGTGTGGAGTACGGCCACTTTTTCTCAGCAATCGGCACCAAAACCACGATTATTCAAAGGGAAGACCGCCTTTTACCAAACGAGGAACCGGAAATCTCCGAGTTACTGCGATCAGAGCTGGGTAAACGTGTTGACGTCTACACTGGCTACGACGTGGTTGAGGTTAAGCAGCAGGGAATAGAGAAGGCGGTGACTATGCGTAGTCGAGTGGACGGGTCAGAAAAGACTTTGACTGCGGAGGCCTTTATGGTTGCCACGGGTAGAATCTCTAACGCTGACAGGCTAAAACCACAGAAAACCGGAGTAAAGCTGGATGAGCGCGGCTTCATAGTGGTTAACGAGAACCTAGAAACTTCCAAGAAGCACATTTACGCGTTCGGTGACGCCATAGGTAAAGCGATGTTTAAGCACGCAGCCAACTACGAGGCAGGCATAGTGTGGCATAACAGCACCCACGACCACAAGGCTCCGATGGATTACTCGGCTACGCCTCATGGAGTCTACACTTACCCACAGATCGCTTCAGTTGGACTTAAACAGGACGAGGCAAAAAAACACTACAACATCCTCGTCGGAGTCGCCTACTACCGTGACACCGCGATGGGTGCTGCTATGGGTTCGCCCGAGGGCTTCGTAAAGGTGATCGTTGAGAAGGAAACCGGAAAAATACTGGGAGCACACATCATCGGGCCCGAAGCTACCGTATTGATTCAGGAAATCACTAACGCTATGGTGACTCCGCCGGGTGATTACGGCCCAATCGCTCGGGGCATGCATATCCATCCTGCATTAAATGAGGTCGTGCAGAATGCTTTTGGCTCACTAATCGACCCTGCGCATGTGCATGAGCATGAACATCAAAATTAATCCCTTTTTAGCCTCTAACCGCCTGTTTCTTTTTTACGCACACAGAATCATTAAACTACTTTCTTATAGTTTAGCAGTAACTAAACAGAAGGGTATAGCTTGCGTAGAACAGCGAAAGCATTAGGGTTAATCTTAACAGTAGTTTTAGTGTTATCAATCAGCACTCAATTAATCAATTTTAGCAGCGTCAGCGGCGCCGTAGACGCGGCTTCACAAGTAGCGCTGGATTCCGGCGCTTACGAATTGGTTACGCATAAGATGTCGACGGCTGAATTTCAAGCATACCAAGACAGTGTCGAAGCAACACGCGACAGCAGCACTACAGGCAGGTATGGAACCGGGTTAACAGCTCCAAAAGGCTATGAATGGAGCGACATAGCAGAAAACGGCTACATAGTCGAAGCCATTACAAACCAAGCAACCCCGCCTGCAGCCGTAGACTTTTCGCTCTCGCCATATTTCCCACCGATAGGCGACCAAGCAAGCCAAGGCTCATGCGCTTCGTTTGCCGTTGGATACTACTGCAAAACCTTCCAAGAAGCAAAAGAGCACAACTGGGACTTGTCTGGCGCCAGATGGACAGGCGGAAATGACGATGGAAACGTCACAGCAGCTTACCAGAGCAAAGTTATGAGTCCAGCTTTCCTTTACAACCTAATCAACCCCGGGATGGATGTCGGCTCAAACTTCGAAACCCCCATCCGGCTAGTATCCAATGTGGGTATCTGTTCCTGGGAGAAGATGCCCTACTACTGGCAGGACTACACCAGGTGGCCGACCGAGGACGCTTGGGCAGAAGCGCCAATGTACCGAGTCAACAGCACCTACAGCTACCAGTACCTATATGCCAACACCACCCAGGGCATAGAGAGCTTAAAGAACTGGCTAGCTGCAGGCAACCTTGCAATAGTAGGGATCGACGCTATAGACAACCTGTGGAACTACACAGGCAAAAAAATTGCGCTTAACAGCCAAGACCTAATGACAACTGATACCTATGTCTTCAGCGGGTTAAATCATGCCGCCACAGTAGTTGGCTACGACGATTTGTTCACTTATGTAGAGAACGGTACTGTTCAGCATGGCGCAGTTAAAATCGCTAACACTTGGGGAAAAGGCAGCTGGGAAAACATCCCGGACGGATGCTACTGGATAAGCTATGCTGCCTTCAAGAACATGATTAAACCCGATAATCCGGTGGTGCTCTTCCAAGACCAAACCGGTTACCAGCCGCAGATACTTGCCTCGTTCAACATAACACACCCATACAGAGGCGACTGCAACATAACCTTCGGCTACGGAACCCCAAATGCGCCAATAGCGACTAAGAACTTCTCTGACTTCATACGCGGGGGCAACCACTCATTCTGCCCAAACAACATAATCTTCGACTTAACAGACTTCCAAAGCTACCTAACCGGCCAATACAACCAGCCGTTCTATATGCAGGTTTTCGACAAAGAAGGCGATAACACCATAGGAACCGTGAACTACTTTGCAGTAGCCAACAGCGCCTCAAATCAAGCGCCCCTATCTACAGTTAACGGACAGAACATTACTTTAACGTTAAACGCCTACCTTGCGCCGGCGTCGCTGAGCATTTCTGCACCAAGCGGGCCAGCACTCAAAGAGCTGACGCTTAGCGGCGTTGGATTCAGTGGAAGCCACGTAGACATTTCCTATTATGACCCGATTACTGGACAGTGGGCGTCTATAGTTAGCGATTATGGCATAAACACCAACTTCACTTACACCCTCCAAGCGTCCGATCTTCAGCAGGCCAATGCTGCAGGCGACAACCCAGCAGGCTTCGACACTATAGTCTTCCGTGTAGCAGACGGCATGAGCACAGTTAATGCTTCGTATATTGAGATGCGAAGAGGCCTCAGCCAAATCGGCAACCAGACCGCGGCTAGACTGTTAGGCGACGGCACAGACCTGTCAGGCACAGTTTTTGCACAAAACGGGCAGGCATTTACCGTTGCGGGCCGGTGGTTCAAGCAGGGCTATGCCACCATACACTGGGATAACCTAATGATTGGCAACGTGACCGTGGACGAGAACGGATCTTTCAGCGCCTCAGCAACCGTGCCCACGACTGCAGCCGGGAAGCATACTGTAACGGTCAGCGATGGAGCAGTAAACGTAACTGCAACCATAACCCGCCTGCCGACGGTAACCAGCAGCTACACCGACGTCTGGCATGCAAGCGACTTCACAGTGAATTTAACCGCGGACTACGCGGTCACTGAAACCTACTACAAAATCAACAGTGGCGCAACGCAAAATGTTTCAGTTAGCGGGTTTCCAGTCATAGCCACAGAAGGCGCCAACAACACGCTTGAGTACTGGAGCACATGGAACGTTTACGGGACAGGCAGCATGGAATTAGCACATGCCACAATAAGCGGGTTAAAGCTGGACAAGACAGCGCCAACTGCTACTCTGCAGATTAACGGCGGCGCAGCATCTACCACGTCAGCAGCCGTCACATTGAGCCTAAACGCAGCCGACACAACCTCAGGCATAGCGCAGGTAAGGTTTAGCAACGACGCCGCATTTGCCCAAGCCACATGGGAACCGTTCTCAAGCAGCAAAACGTGGTCGCTGTTAAGCGGCTTGGGGCAGAAGACGGTTTACTGCCAAGTAATGGATAACGCGGGGCAAATCGCAACCGTTAGCAGCCAAATAACTCTTGCAGCTCAGCCAACTGCCACTCCAACACCGCCAACGCCAACCCCGACTCAGACCGCAATCCCAACACCGACGCCGACTGCAACTGCAACCGCCAGTCCAGCACCGACACCGACAGTGCCTGAAGTCAGCATACAACTGCTAATCCTGCTTCTCGCTGTAGTGGCAGCGGCAACACTGATAACGCTCAGAACCAAAAAACAGTAAACTGGGATGGGCTTTTTGCCCTACATTTTCTCTATTATGTACTCTTTTGCGAAGCCCGCGAGGAATTGCACGTTGAGCCTTGTGAGGTACCAGAATGTGACTGCGCTGAAGTTGGCTAACGCGGCAAACGGTGTGAGCAGCAACCTTGCGGCCATGCGGCGCATGAGTTTGTAGAAGCCGAAGTGGCCATAACGCCGATACGAGATGCCGATTGTAACGTAGTCCTTGGATGTGCCAAGATGCGTAGCGCCCAAAAACGACAGGACTTTCCATTTGTAGCCTGATTTCTGTACGTAGCGCTTGAAAACCTGGTCTTCGCCGAAGAACAGCTTAGGCGGGTCGTAGTCTTCCATGACTTCGCGTCGGATGATGATGTTGTTGATGTGGGGGTTAGTGTCGAGTTTGGAGAGGTTATAGACGGTTCCGACAACCCGCTCATACGCCGCTGCATGAGGGTTCTTGTGGACTGCGACTGTGCCGATGGCTCCGACACCCGGCTCGATGGCGGCGGTGACTTTAGCAAGCCAATCCGGCGGAAGCAGCATGTCGTCGTCAACCATAGCCACCCACTCCGTATCTGCCGACAATACGCCGTGCTTGCGGGCGACACTTAGCGGCTTCTCGTGAGTGTTTATGATTTGTCCTGCACAGGGCATACTCCTGATCTGTCGGAGCAGTGTCGGGTTAGCTTCGTCCCGGCTGGGAACGACAAAATCGACTTTTTGGTTTGTGCAGGATGGCATAGCCTCATATGTTCTGTATGGTGGATAAAAGGTTTATCCGAGCAGCGTCTGCATCATTTTTTTTAAATTAGAAGAAGAGAACACCGCCCTGCTACTTCATCTTCTATAATTTTTAGCAAAAACGGCCGATTTTGGCTCAGCATCCGGTTCAGGTTGCTGTTTGGTTGTGGGCTTTGCACAAGCTAGCTTTTTATGGCAAACGTTTGGAAAGCTGTTTATTTCTCTCCATCAACTTTAACTTCGAACCCGCCGTACGCCATCCGTTTAGTTTCAAACGGCATCTTGACATCCTTGTATTTCTCTGCCTCCCGCTCCATCTCCGCCATAACCTTCGCGTTTACCTCGTCACGGTGCTGCCTTGACTCAAAAACGATAAAGGAGAACCACACGTTCTCATCTGGCCCTGCCTTCGCAAGCTCAGTGAACGCGAGCGGTTTTCCGCCGCCCATATCCTTCGTTTCAAGATCGTCCCCCATGCACTCCATGTACTCGAGGGCGCCGTTCCGCATCCAAACCTCTTTGCCGCCCTCCGCCATCTTCTGGTACTCAACCGCTTTATCCTTAGGGACTACAATAACAAAACCATCTACATACTTCGCCAATTACACAACTCCTATCTTTTTTTTAGAATTAAACTGTGACTTTAAGGAGCCCCAATAGATTTGAGCGTTTGTGGCTGTATGCTAGCGGTTACAACTTCGCATTAAAAGCGTGCCCATGTTCGCTTTGTGTTCGAGACCTACCTACCTCAGAGCACCTACCCCTCCCTTATATAAAGGGCACAAGTTGTAGCGAACGTCAGAACCTTTCATAAATTGAATAGAAAAAAAGCCGTTTTACATGTTTAATATTTTTTTTGCTTTCAGCGCCGCCCTCTTCGCGCCTTTCCCCGTGATCATGCCTTTCTGGACGCCGTTTAGCAGTTGCAGTACCATGCCCTGCTTCACGTGTTCAACCATCTGTTGCTCGCTTATGCCGGGGAGGCGCATGCAGTTGCCGATTTTCACGTTGTGGGTTGCTATGCCGTATTTTTCGGCGATGTGGTAGAGTTTGGAGCCGATGATTGGGTTAGTGATTGACCAAGATATGTACTCGATTAGGTTGTCGCGTAGGCAGACTTTGGCGAATTCGAGTGTGTTGTTGACTTCTTCGGGAGACTCGTATTCGAGTTTGCCGTTGGTTTCCCAGGCGTTGTAGAGCATGAGAAAGCCGTAGACTTTGATGCCGTACTTCTTGAGGATCTCGAGCGTTCGTACGTTGTCGGCTTGGGATGCGTTTTTGCCGATGCCCTTGAGCACGCGGTCGTTTGCGGATTCCAGCCCGATGTGCACGAGCCAGATGTGGACGTCGTGGAGTTTCTGGGCTAATTCGTCGTTTAGCTTGTCTGCTCGCAGGTTGCACTGGAACGCCATGCCCTTGAGTTTTAGCTTCTCGATTTCACCGAGCGTTTCAAGGCACCATTTGATGTCCACGTTGAAAGTGTCGCTACGGATATAGATTTCGCGGATGCCTCTGCCGTAGAGGTAGCGGACTTCTTCAGCGATGTTTTTGGGTGAGCGCTGGCGTATCCATGGCTTCTCAAGCTTCCACACGGGGTTGCTGCAGTAGGTGCAGTAGTTTGGGCAGCCCCTGATTGGGAGCAAATATGCCATACGTTTCTTTTTGCTAACGGCTACGTCGTAGTCTTTGAAGTCGATTAGGTCCCACGCTGGGAAGAAATCAAGGTCTTTTAGCAGGGGACGCAGGCCATTGTTTTTCTCTCTGTTGACTGTGCCAGCGATGTCGGTTATTGCTTCTTTCGCTTGGACTTTTCTGATTAACTCGGTTATGGTTTCTTCGCCTTCACCCACGACACAGACTTCGATTGCGGTATTCTTGAGCACATCCTGCGGGTCGATGGTTGGGTGAGCGCCGCCCGCTATCATGAGCATGGGCAGGCCGAGGGCTTTGACTTTAGCTATCGTCTCAAACGAAAGGTCGCGTCGAGGCGTTGTGAATGAGATGGCGTAGACGTCAGGCTTGATCGCCTTGACTCTTGCGATGTGCTCCTCCATCGATAGGAAGGGCTCCATATAAGTGAACTCCACATTCTGCAGGCGCTCCCTTGCGTAGCCGATGATGTAGAGTATGCCTAGGTTCGGTGACTCAGTAACTGCTTCACCCTTAGATTCCAATCCAAATGGTGGGTCAGCGAAAACAACTTTAAGCTTCTTCGAAGTTAGCGCCATCTTTTTAGTCACCGAAATACCATCCCACTACCAACCTCAAACCGACCGTATATATCTTGCTACATAAGCGTGTGCCATGCCGCCCGAGTGCAGCTAGTAAACTTCTTTAGACGCCGACAAGAAAAGACATAGCAACCACACAGAAGAGCGGAAACCTTTGGCAACTTACCTTATCGTCCACCCATACCTCGACATATACGGCGGCGGCGAACGCGTCTGCCACAACGTAATAAAAACCCTCGTCAACCACAACCAAAAGGTAGAGTTGCTAACATTCGACTTCAACGCCACACGATACCGAGAAATCGTCGGCGAAGACTTCCCAAAACAGGTAACTGTACACTCGCTTGGTCAACGCACCAAAGAGAAACCGCCCTTCACCATCTACAAACGCCACCGCAACTTCGTAAAACTACTCAAGAAACACCGCAGCCACCTCCAGTACGATTACCTCTTCTCCACACAATCCTCCTCACCATTCGAACCCAATTTCCTCAACAAAGCCAAAAAGAACATCGCCTACGTGCACTTCCCCGAAATACACTACGACTACGCACGAGGCACCTTCAAACGCAAACTCTACCTCTGGCTGTTTAAACGCTGGGTTGAGCAGGGCATAGGCAAACTGGATATGGTTTTCTGCAACAGCAACTACACAAAAGAAGCTATGATGCGGCTCTGGAAGACACACGGCGTAAAAGAACCCCTCGTCGTCTACCCGCCCGTGAACCTAGAGCGGTTCTGGTGCGATAAGCCTCTTTCACAGCGCAAAAAACGAGTTGTGTATGTAGCGCGCTTCATTCCTGTTAAGCGTCATGAAATCCTTAAACGTCTCGCATCGGAATTGCCGGAGTACGAGTTTGTGAGCGTCGGTGGCTTAATCGAAGCGGAAAAAGACTGGTTTAGCTGCTTCCAGCAGAACCTTCCATCGAACTATCAGTTAAAAACAAACCTGCCCGGACCCGAACTGCTTGAGATTCTTAGGGATTCACGGATTTATGTGCACCTGATGGAGGGTGAACACTTCGGCATAGCACCCGTCGAGGGCTTAGCAAGCGGCTGCGTCACAATCGTTCATAACAGCGGCGGCATGAAAGAATTTATACCGGACGAGTACCGCTGGGACACCTACTACGACTTAAAAGAGAAGATCCAGAGATACATCGATCAAGATAATATCTGGGAAATCAAACGCAAGCAACTGTGGAATAGCATCCAAGTGCTCAACCCCAAAACGTTCGAGGAGAAAATCTGGTCAGCCCTCCAAACTCTACAGTAACATGCCGCTGTGCGTCTTAGAAAGCCATTGCTTCGCTAAGCTAGCGGGTTTCCTGATGCCTGTAATCGTTTTGCAATAACTTTAAATCAAGTTAAATTCATAACAAATTATGATTAAGGCAAGGTTTGCTCATTGAAAAACTCGCCTAGATAAAAGTTTAAAGGAAGTAAGTTTTTGCCAACAGAAAAATCCACACATGGCTTCATATCTCGGCTAAAAAGGTCATCAAAAGACATTCCAGATAACCCACTAAATACCGGTGCGTCTCGACGCAGTTTTCATTTAGGTAAGAGCGCAAAAGCTACAGTTTCCATAGCGCTCGTAATTGTAATATTGGTTGGTTGCTTTGCTTTTTTCCCCAGAGGCGAACAGGCATCAGGTATACCAGAAAAAACCGTTGAACCGACAGCCACATCCAACGCTACAAACCAGCCCACCGCAACGCCCACATACAGTAACAACCCAACAAAGGCGCCAGTTAACGGGTTTCAGCAAATCATAGATGCTTTCAGCGGCAAAGATAGAAGCAGCCAAGTAGTCACCAACTCCGACGTACTCAACAGCACCGTCTGGCGAAAGGTAGCGGCCTACTCATGGAACTACTTCCAACCCGGCAAAGGTGTTGACACACGAACGGGTCTACCGGCCTCCGGCGACACAGTCAGCTTTTTCACCGACTGGGATGTAGGCGTATACATCCAAGCAATAATTGATGCGCAAACAATCGGCTTAATCGGCAGCGACGGACCCTGGGGCTCCAGCGCACGCATAGAAAAAATACTGGTCTTCCTAGAAACACGTGAACTAAACTCCGCCAAATACCCATACTGGTTCTATGTAAACGATGGAACCGTATATCACGAACTCTCCGATCAAGCAACCGAAACCTGCAACACCGCAGATACAGGCCGCCTCCTGGTTGCACTTAACAACCTTAAAGCCTTCAACTCTACCTTCGCTGGCCGCGTCGACAACCTCGTGTATAACAGCAACGGCAACAGATCAAACTACGCCGTATTAGTGCCCGGCTTCAAAGCGGAAAGTCAAGTATCCACAAGCACCTACGCCTACTACGTTATCTCCGGATTCGCCAGCTTCTGGCCAAGCGAACTAAAAGGTGCACCTGCAAGAATAATAAACAACATCATGTCCGCCCCAACGGTAAAGACGCCAGAAAACGTTACACTGCCAAACAGTCGACTTACCGAAGACCCAATATTATGCTCCATCTTCGAAATCAAAAACAATCCCCCACAGCTACTGACGCTATCCGAGCAAGCATACATAGCGCATGAAGCATACTACAACGCAACAAACCAATACCGCGCATTCGGCGAAGGCAACACCTTCTCAGATGCATGGGCATACGAATGGGTAGTTTACGACGGCAGAACATGGGTTGTCAGAGATGGCAACCAAGACCTAAACATTAGCCCAATCGTCTACACTAAAGTCGCCTTTAGCTTCCTAGCCGTCTACAACACCGCTTTCGCCAGGAACATGGTTACATACATCGAGGACAAGATGGTTAACCCCACGGACGGTTACTCTAACGGAATAGACGAAGCAGGATCACTGCTTGTAGCGACGGGGCTGCATACGAACGGACTGATTCTAAGCGCCGCCAGATACGCAATCCAAAACAACCCCTAACAACTTTTTTTCAAGAGCGTAATTGGCCTCCCTCTCAAAGTGGCAAGGGTTTATAACAATAACAGTCTTTCACTATGGCTTGGCAACTGAGTGGGCAATGATAAAACTAAGAATCGACGTTGACTACCCTTACACTTCGCGGGCTAGAAGCTTTGCATCTGTAGCTCTCCGCCGCAAAAGCACAGGAGGCACAGACTACCTAAGGAACGCATGCATAATCGCTCAGATGGTCAACGAATCCCAAAAAGCCATTAAAGCATACTGGTTTTTCACGCCCTACACGGTGCCGGACAAACGCCTTCTCCAACTACTTAAGCCAGAGAAGCACGAGGTTGCCCTCCACGTTGTTAACAAGCCAGAAGAAGAGTGGAAGGAACTCGAGCAGAAAACAGGCCGAACCATCAAGTACTACTCTATTCATGGAACAGAAAACAGGGTTGCTCAGCTGATTTGGGGGCGCCACGGCAAATCTCAGGTGGTTCCAAAGAGCGATTTTCCGCTTAGATCATTCCATGACTTTACAACTATGAGTTTAGACAGGGAAAGATACCTCCATGGCTACGAAAAAACCCTAAAAAGCATCCACGCATGGGCGGAGCAAGACGTCGTGTTATCAATCCACCCTGACTGGCTCTTTAAAATCAACAACAAAACAAACCGAGGACCCTACTACGACGTACTAAAAAGCGCGCTTGAAGTAGACTTTGACCTCGACACCGTAAGCACCCGCAAGACCCTCTCAGTCAAGGTAGCCCGAGACTTCAGGGAATACTACAAAAACATTAACCCAGCACCACATTTCCTATTGAAACTCAAACTGCGAGGACAAGACATATTCACCTTCATCGAGCGCAAATGGTGCTGCCCCATACCCAACCCGCCCCCTACTTGGGTAAAAACCGACGACAACATCGGTCTACTAGAAATCAAAGATTACCCGACATGGTGGAACGCCATCGGCAAAAAAACCCGAAACATGGTGCGCAAGGCCGAAAAAGACGGCGTCGTTACATCGATTGTTCCGCAAAGCGACAAACTGGCTGAGGGCATATATAAAATTTACAATGAAACCCCAGTCAGGCAAGGCCGCGCTTTTCCACACTACGGCGAATCACAGGCGCTGGTAGCGGCTAACATGTATCAGGAGAAGAATAGTACCTTCATCGCCGGCTACATAGGCGACGAACTTGCAGGCTTCATACAGATACTGCACGGCGACGACATAGCCATCCTATCCAACATCCTCTCCATGCAGAAGCACTGGGACAAATCCGTCAACAACGCCCTGCTGGCCAAAGCCGTCGAAGTATGCGCAGAGAGGGGTGAACGCTGGCTTATGTATGGCCGAATCGGAAACCATCCCTCGCTGGATAAATTTAAAGAAAACAATGGCTTCGTAAAGTACCCCGTCATACGCTACTACATACCCATAACAGGCAAAGGTCGACTGGCGATCAAGCTCGGTTTGCACAGGGAACTTAAAGACGCTTTACCGGATAGGATCAAGTACCCGCTTTTGCCACTGGTAAACTGGATTAGCCGAACGAAGGCAAAAACAAAACTATCATTAAGAAAAACTAAAGCCTAAACTTGATTTGCGGCATAAAACTTGCACTTTCAGTGATAACTTATTTTATAACTGTTTATAGGGAAAACTTAAATGAAAAACAAGCTTACTGCTACTGCTACCATGAGGTTAAGCTGCGTCAAGACTGCAGCTACCGATTTAAGTTGGAAGATAAGCACTTGGCAAATAACAACAACAAACAATCCGGGCGATCACACCCAAAGAAAAGCACCTTTTATCAAACTGGGCACTTAACAAAAAAAGCAGTTATTGCAGTATCCCTGATGCTTTTGGTTTCAGTGGGGTTCTTCGCTCTTTTATCAAGTGGTAACCAAGCATCCACTTTAGACGGTGACACAGAGCCTACACCCACAATAAAAAGCACACCCACCCCAACATCCACCCCAAGTCCAGCCACACAAAAACCAATCAAACCAACAGTTAACCCTACACCCAGACCGGTTAACCCTACTACTAATCCAACGCCTAACCAACCACAAGATACCAGCCATATGGTAGTAACAAACGCCAATCCAGTAAACGCCGAGACATGGCATGCAGTTGCAGAATATGCTTGGGGCTACTTCGCTCCAGACATAGGTGTTGATTTAAGAACTGGACTGCCCGGTTCAAGCGGTTCGGTATATGCATTCACAGACTGGGATCTTGGCGTATACATCCAAGCAGTAATCGATGCACAGACGACCGGCTTGATTGATAGAGATGGCGAATGGGGATCAAGCGCACGCCTAGAAAAAGTAATGACTTTCCTAGAAACCAGAGAACTCAACGCCACCACAGGCTACCCCTTCTGGTTCTATACCAATGAAGGCACCAACTACCATGAAAACTCTGATAACGCAACAGGCGTCGTTGATTTAGCAGACACGGGACGCCTACTAATCGCTTTAAACAACATGAAAACATACAACACAAGCCTCACCATTCGTATCGACAACTTTGTATACAATACCAACGGTGATCGGTCAAACTACGCTGCATTTGTCCCAATCTTAGCGGCTGAAGCGCAGGTATCGAATAGCATTTATTCATACTACTGCATTTCTGGTTTCGCAAGTTTCTGGCCAGACGAACTCTCATATGCACCCGCCGCCATCCTCAACAACATGCTCGCCTCAGGCAACGTCTTCTATGGAAACATAACCCTGCCGAGAGCTAAACTTACAGGAGAACCCCTGTACTGCGCCATCTTTGAGATAGAAAACAATCCTGCCCAGTTATACACAATAGCACAAGAAGTCTACAATGCACATGAAGCATACTATAACGCTACAGGGTTGTATCGTGCGTTCAGTGAGGGGTCTACATTGACGGGTGACTGGGCATATGAATGGGTAGTATATGACGATCAAGTATGGGCTGTAAAAATCAACAATGACGATTCAGATATGACGCCCTTAATCTATACCAAGACCGCTTTCAGTTTCCTAGCACTATACAATACAACCTTCGCAAGAAACATGGTTAGTTTTCTTGAAAATCAGCTGGAAGTACCTGCAATCGGTTACTACAGCGGAATAGATGAAAACGACAACAAGCTATCCAATACGGGTCTACATACAAACGGTGTGATTTTAGCAGCTGCAAGGTACGCCTACCAACACGCTCAGTAGCAGTTTATGCATTAAGGGAAATCTTGATTAGCCAAAAAACAGAATAAATCCAGTACTGGCTGTTCAGTTATGGCGAAGTTTCTTGTAGTTCACCCTAACCTCGACATTTACGGCGGAGGAGAAAGAGTCTGCCACCACATCATTAAATCTCTTGCTGCACACGACCAGCAGGTTGAACTGATAGCGTTCGATTTTGACTTAAAAAGCTACCGCGATTTTATGGGTGAAAAGCTGCCCGACGAGGTCAATGTGCACATGCTGGGCAAGCGAGAGATAATCGAGGCTGAACCGCCCCTGTCGATGTACAAGCGCCGACGAAACATCATACGATTACTCAACAAGTTTAAGGCTACAGCAGAGTACGATTACACCTTCAGCACTCAAACCCTCTCAGCCTTCGAAACAACTCTGTTTAGCAAGGCAAAGAAGAACATTGCTTACGTGCACTTCCCAGAAATCCCCTACGTGTATGAGCACTCCAAGCTCACTAAACGCCTCTACCACTGGCTCTACAAATCACTGCTTGAACGCCACATAAACGAATTGGACCTTGTGTTTGTAAACAGCAACTACACAAAAGCGATGACCCAGAAGTACTGGAGCAAATACGGCGTAAAAGACCCCATCGTGGCGTATCCGCCAGTGGAGGAGCCGTTCTGGTCAAATAGGCCGCTAAACGAACGCATCAACCGCCTCGTTTACGTTGGGCGATTCATCCCTCAGAAGCGCCATGAAATCCTCAAGCAGATAGCAGAGGCCTATCCGAAGCTGCAGTTTGTCAGCGCAGGCTTACTAAGAGATAGCGAGCAGGCATGGTTCGAGGGCTTCCAAAAAGACCTACCCGTAAACTATAAGCTAAAACCCAATCTCAACGAGGCGGAACTCGTCAAGCTACTCCAAGACTCAACCATCTACTGCCACCTCATGGAGGGAGAGCACTTCGGCATCGCACCGATGGAGGCGCTGGCAGCGGGATGCATAACGTTGGTGCATAACAGCGGCGGAGCAGGCGACTTCATCCCCGAAGACTACCGCTGGAGCACAATTGATGACCTCAAAGAGAAAATTGCTAAAGTCTCCGACACCGCAAGCTTCTTGGCTGAGTGGAACCGCAAACGGATGGTTCTGCAGAGTAAAATCTTGGTGCTTAAACCCCGCAACTTTGAGGATGAAATCTGGGCTAATGTTGAGAAAGTGATGGAGCACACCTAGCTTTGCCTACATCCGACTTGGTCACCTGTGTCGTCGTAAGCTGGAACGGCAGGGAACTACTCCGCAAATGCCTCAGCATATTCTACCAGAACACAACCAACGTCAAATGCGGAGTTGTAGTGGTTGATAACGCCAGCAACGACGGGTCAGCCAGGATGCTTAACAGCGATTTTCCGAGCGTCCATGTGATCAGGAACGATAGAAATGAGGGTTTCTCGGTTGCCAATAATCAGGGCATCCGCTACGCGCTTGCCCGAGGCTCAAAATATGTTCTGTTATTAAACAACGACATCGAAGTGACGGACCCGAATTGGCTGCAGAAGTTAATCGCCGTCATGGAGTCCGACAGTAAAACAGGAGTCGTCGGCTGTAAGCTGCTTTACCCCGACGGAAGGATTCAGCATGCCGGCGGAGTGGTTGCGATCCGAGTTCCTTACAACCGCGGCGAAGAGCAAATAGACCGCGGCCAATACAACAGGGTTGAGTTCATGGATTTCGTCACAGGCGCCGTACTGGTAATCCGATCAGATGTCATCAGACAAATTGGACTGCTCGACGAGGGCTTCTCGCCGCTGTACTGCGAAGACACCGACTGGTGCCTCAGGGCTAAACTGTACGGGTACAAGGTCGCTTATACTCCCGATCCGACGCTTATCCATCAATGCGGTTCAAGCAGCAGCAAACTCGGCAAAGAGCGAAGGGCTTTTCTGTTCAAGAGGAGCTTCGTGCGGTTTTATCTGCTGAACTATCAAGTCAAGGATATACTCAAACGCATCGCGTTGTACGAATCCAGAGAGATTATCCGCTGCTTTATTGTGCGCGGAAGAGGTTTGCCAGTTACTCTGCGGTCCGATACTGCAAGTAGGCTCCGGGTTTTTGCCGATGCTTGGCTGCCGAGCTTGCGTAACCTAAAAGAGATAACTGGGCTAAGGCGGCAA
This sequence comes from Candidatus Bathyarchaeota archaeon, assembly GCA_012515445.1. GTDB lineage: Archaea > Thermoproteota > Bathyarchaeia > Bathyarchaeales > Bathycorpusculaceae > Bathycorpusculum. The sequence goes on from JAAYYI010000004.1 coordinate 85,244, forward strand.
CGGTTCAGGTTTGGCAATAGGGTGCAGTTGCATTAAAGTAGCAGCTTAACCAAGAAATCCATTAGTTCGGTTTTTGTCCTAAAACCTCGGAAGATGGCTTTGCCGCTGGTGTAGAGCCT
>JAAYYI010000122.1 GCA_012515445.1 Candidatus Bathyarchaeota archaeon
AGTTCTAATGCTAAAGTTAGAATCTGCCTTTCGGCGCCGCCATGCCAGGTAATGGCCGGGTGGAGCATTGCGATTTTCAACTTTATGTCCTTTTACTTTTGAAGTACTTATTGTCAGACCTTGAGGTAATAAAGATACTGATAAGTAACCAAGAGACGTGTAAATATAGTCCCATGCTACCGTAAGCCAGACATTACGTTGTTCTTACCTTGAGCGCTCTGTTTTGTCTCTAAATAGAACAGCTTAATATTAGAAACGAGCCTCGTATTCATTGAGAACCAATCAAACACCCGAAAGGCCTCCTCATGTGTGAATGAGCGCCGAAGAGACCGAAGCACTATCCAAAGATTAGAACGCTTAAAATCATTCAAGTTTAAAAAGTCAAAAAAAAGAAAAAGGAAAGGATCCTTTCTTTCTACCTATGGGCGTCTTCTAAGTAACAATAGTGCAAGAAGTGCGCCAATTACTATTACGGCGACTATTGTACCTATTGACATCGGTAAGAAGTATTGGTCAGCCATAGATACTACTGTTGGGTGTGGCGTTGACGTTGCTGGTGCGGGGTCGACTGCGAATGCGGTTGTAGCACTTGATGGCCAATAAGAATCGCTGCCTGCAAATGATGCATAAACGGTGTATTTGCCCTCTATGTCAGGTGTCCATTGGTAGCTGTAGAAGCCTGTAGCGTCTGTGGTTGTGGTGCCGATTGTTCTATAGTTGCCGTTGGCGTCAATCGCATTTAGTGTAACGGTAACTCCGGTTGCGTTAGTTGGACATGGTTTTTGTTGGTAAATGTATTCCATCCATGCGGTTTGGCTCTCGTCAGAAACTACTGGAACGCCGTGGGGGAAGCGCGCGGATTGTTCTTCTTGCTTAGTACCAGCGGAGATGTCAGTTACAGTGCCGCTTATAACCAGTGATTTGCCGAATTCGATTGACGCTTTTGGTGCGTCTACTGTTAAAGCGCTGGGTCCTTTGCCGATTGAGTATATTTTTCCGTCATAAGCATTTAAGAATATTAAGTGTCCATCGGCTATTGCGACTGGTGCGAGTGATGTGCCGAGGCCTGAAGCAGACCAGGTAGGTAGGTTCCAGACTTCTTTTCCTGTGAAAGCGTCGACTGCGTAAACGCGGTAGCCTTCGTATAGTGGGGTGTTAGGTGAGTGCTCGCCGGCAAATACAAAGATCATTCCATCTGCCGCTGCAGCGCCTTGGATTGGGTATTGTCCCCAGGGAGTTGCAATACCGCTACTTGTATCGTTGAAAGTCCATAGTAAGGTTCCGTTATTCATGGAGAAAGTTTTGATTTCTCCTCCGTAGCCAGTTACGTAGAGGTTTCCGTAGGCGGGGAATCCTGCTCGGCTGCTGTAGTACTGGAATGCTCGGAAGTCACCGACTGGTCCCCAGAGAAGGTCACCTGTATCTAAGCTATAGCCTAGTCTTTGGCCTGTCTCAAAGTCAGTCATTGTAAAGGTGCGGTAGACGGGATCTATTGGTTGCCATGCTAACATACGTGTGAGGTTGCCTGCAGGTGCCGCGTAGTTCTTTATCCAAAGGAGGGAACCTACTGCGCCTCGTGTAGGGTCTAAGTTTATTGCCCATAAGGTGTAGGGATCAGGGGTCTCTCTCGGTAGCGATGTTAGAGCTACATTGCTGCTGCGCCCAAGGATTAAGTCGTCATGTAGTATTCCGATGATGCTTGGAGAAGCGCTGCCTGGCAAATTGGGTATGGTTACGTTCCAAGTGTATGTGCTTGATGTATTGATGCTTTTTCCTGTTGGACGGTATGGATTGGTTGAGCTTCCTAAATCGGGAGACGCTGTCCAGTTCCAGAGGGCTAGCCAACGGTTGTTATAGTTGAGTACATATCGTACTATTTGTCCGTCGTCTGTGTAAACTTCAGTACCGCCAGGTACATTGGTCAAGTTGAAAATCGCTTTCCCTGTGAAGGCATCATACGCATACCAAGTCGAGCCAGAGGTTTCCCATAATGTTCCTCCGACGACTCCGTGTTGGTTGGGGTTATCAAAGTTGAAGAGTTGAGCTTTAGATGGTGAGATATCGTCTCTGGACCAAATGGTTTCGCCTGTTTGTAAATCGACAGCACAGTACTCGCCGCCGCTTCCTGCATGGTTGAGTGGTTGCCGGTAGTAGAGTATTCCACCTATAATGATGGGGTTACCGAATCTTGTCTCATATGAAAAGCCTGAATAGAATGTAGAGCCTTCATCAGTTAATCCGCCAGTTAATCCTCCGAATTCGATTGGTTTTGTCCACATGATGTGGGCTGATTTAGGTGCGCTGCCATCTTTCTGCCAGACGTCGGCAGATGCTGCTCCGCCAAGCCAGTTTGAGCTTATTGACTGCCAAAGAGTGTTTTGACCTTCAATTGGGCGAGACCAGTACTCTGAAGGAAGCGGAGTATCCGGTATTCCCAGTATTGGTTGTTCTTGGACGGTTAATGTGGTTTCTGCACTGCTAGGTAGGTATTCGTCGTTTTGGTATGCACCGCCATAGGTGTAAATTTGCCCTGGGAATGTAAACTTTAGAGTGTATGTGCCTGGTTGTGTTGGTGTAAATGGATAGTACTGTGAGGTTGTTGTATCCCAAACGGTGTCCCATTTCTGAGTCTGGGTTGTGCCATCTGGAGCTGTAATCGTAAGTTCGTAGTTGTGATATCTGATCTCGTTAGTTAGGGCTGTTCCCTGTATGGTTCTGTCCATCCAGAAGATGATGAGTGCTTCTTGTCCGACACCGACAGGATTGGGCGCTACAGAGATGTAAGCGTGGGTAGGTAGTTTCCATGGGGGAGTATGAGCTCCGGCTAGTGGTAAAGTCATGATCGGTATAGAAATTGATACTATCAGAAGTAGAGATAGCAAAAAAAGCAACTTTTTTTTGTTATGCATTTTTATTTAATTCCTCCCTTCAATGCTTAAAATCAATGCTTTTATAACCTTGTCACATCCTGCTGTTGAGACAATAAAGGGCATGGTCGTTTTATTGAATCAGTGATCCTTTCAGCGCGCGCGCTCAAAATAATTACCGGATGCAAGCAGTAAACCACCAGGTATCTTCAAAACTACAGCTACACCAATATCAGCTCTAGACCAATTGGTTAGGATCAACCGGGGTTAAGCTTACGCTTAAAGGCTTAATAAAAGTGATAGATTGGATAACGCTTGACTGCACCGAACAAGCGGCCGGGAAAGTCAGGGAGAACGTTACTATAACGAATACTACAGTTGCCAGGTACTCCCTTCTCAAAGTCATTCCCCGCCAACAATTAGCCCTATTCAAAAGACCCTACTAATAAAACCTTAGATAAACACAAAAAAGCTAACCCGCTACCGGAAGATAAACTTCAAAAACAGTACCCTTATTCAACACACTCTTAACTTCAAGCCTTCCCCCATGCGCCTCAATAATCCGCTTACAAGTCGGAAGCCCAATACCCATACCCTTAGCTTTAGTCGTAAAAAACGGCTGCCAGAGCCTCCTAAGCGTCTCCTCAGACATACCAACACCACTATCAACAAACTTAACCACAACAAAACCCCCAGCCCGCCTAGCCGACACCACAAGCCTCCCACCCCCTGGCATCGCATCAAACGCATTCTTAATCAAATTACAAAAAACACGCTCAACCTTCTCAGGATCCACAAAAATACTAGCCCCCTCCAAAATATCCAAACTAACCTCAACACCCTCCGGCGACACAAACATTCCTAACGAATTCTTAACCAACTCACTAACCTCAACACGAACCCTATCCAACTTAATCTTAGACGAATAATCTAGAAGATCGTTAACAATCTTATTTGAATACAAAACACAATCATCAATAGTACTAAGCATAGCGTTCCCCTTCTCACCAAGCACCTTACTATAGTTCTTCTTCAAAACATAATTGGCGTTTCTTATACCGGCAAGAGGATTACGCAAATCATGCGCTACCATACTAGAAACATCCAGCATGGCATCCATCTTACTATTCACAGTATTACTAACTGCATCTGAGAGAATAACTATTTCATCAGACTCAAATTTCCCCTTACTTACCCTCTTGGACTGAAAAGGAATATCCCCAACAGACGCCGCAAGCTTATTCATCGGCCGAATAATCTTGTGCTCCAAAACAAAAAAGATGGATGCCGAAAAAATAGCAATAATAACTATCGAGAAAGCGATGGAGATGGTCTCAACCCATGCACCCTGCTGATAAGCGATTCTTGGCCTGTTAACTTGAAGAATAAACGCCGGATTAGAGTTAAGATCATTTAGAAGACCGTACGCCGAAATATTGAACTCATTATTCTCAACAAGCAAAGGCGATTTCGAGTTCAAAAGCAACGGCTCAACTGCCTGCAAACTACCCAGAACATTAATCGAAAAATCTACGTTACTCATTTTTTTAAGCGCCGCCACTTCTTGAGAATCTAAGTAAATCCCAAACATCAATCTACCAACCGCAGGACCAGCAATTTCACTAGTCAGAATCGGCGTAGCAGCTATCATCATAGGCTGACCGTTAACTAACAGCAACCCTGAGACCGCAGGGCTTTCACCAGTCAAATTCCAGTTAAGCGAGTTAGAAACTATTTCCCCACAAATATCAGCCTGCAAAGAAGCAGTCATGTTATCCCGTATTTTACAATAAAGCAAGTTGTTATCAATATCAGAAATAATAACAAGGTTCAAATCAAGATTTTGAAATGTGCTATCCCGAAAGTTACTCTCAATAAACTCAAAATCATGATTCTGCGCAAAGTCATAGGTATCATCCCACCAAGCATAATCTACAGTACTGCGCTTCACCTAACTCTTCTGTTATGTCCTGATTGTCAACGCTTTTAAAACCAGGCATGATAACCGAAACTACTACAGCATGCAGCAGAAGGAAGATAACTACACTGACGACGGCTAAACCGATAGCCGCTTGTTTCCTAAGCTTCATACCCAATACCTGATACTCAACTTCTGAGTAAAAACGGAATTTAAACTTAACGCATTACAAATAAAGTCTAGAAACCTCAAGAACCCAAATTAATAAATGCATTGAACCCGAGTGTTAGCTACTCAAAAGACCCTACTTAGGAAATTAGCGGTAACTCTTTTTAACTACGAAGCCTTTAGTGAACAGAAGCATTTTCAAGCGGATTCCTTTATCTGCAGCTATCAACCAATCGAGGAGTATAAATTTGTTCAACCCAAGTGGTACAGAACCATCAGCAGATTCCATTGCTTTCTTAGGAACGTATGTTCCCAGAGAGTGCGGAATAGCAACATACACAAAAGACCTGGTTGACTCAATAGATCTCCTAGAAGAGTTCGCTCCAGCCCGGGTCATTAGCGTAAATGAAAAAGAGACCATTTATGATTATAGCAGCCGAGTTAAACACCAAATAATACAGGACTACGAAGAGGATTATATTAAAGCTGCCAAGTACGTCAACGAATCCCGAATCAAAGTGGTGAACTTACAGCATGAATTTGGCGTCTACGGTGGGGAATGGGGGAATTACATTCTCTCCTTCCTACAAAACGTGCGCAAACCCGTCGTCTCTACACTTCACACAGTCCAACCCGGGTTTGAATCTCCAGCACGAGAAATTCTTCAAGAAATAATTGATCGTAGCGCGGCCGTTCTTGTTATGGGACAAAATGCCAAGAAAATTCTTTCAGAATACACTGATTCAACCAAAAAAGTAAATGTTGTCCAACATGGCTGCCCAGACATACCCTTCCTGAACAATGATAACGTTAAACCCTCGCTAGGTCTGAAGGGAAGAATAGTTTTGTCAACTTTTGGTTTAATTAACCAGGGCAAAGGCATCGAATATGCTATTCAAGCTCTACCCCCACTTGTTGAAAAATACCCCAACATAATCTACCTGATAATCGGACAAACCCACCCTATAGTAAGAAAAAATGAGGGCGAAACATACCGTATGAACCTTATCAGAAAAGTTGACCAACTCGGTCTTGGGAATCATGTGAAATTCCACAACCGGTTCCTCACCAAAAGAGAGTTGATAAGGTATCTACAAGCAACTGACATCTACATTACGCCATATTTGGGAGCAAATCAAATCAGCAGCGGTACACTGGTCTACGCGCTGGGGGCTGGCAAAGCCATTGTTTCGACTCCTTATCTTCACGCGAAAGAGGTTTTATCCCATGAAAGAGGCGCTTTCTGCGAATTCAGAGACTCAGACTCAATTACACAGCAGGTCAAGCAACTTCTAGAAAACAACAATTTAAGAAGAGAAATGGAGAAGAAAGCCTACAAGTACAGCCGCAGTTTCACCTGGCCAAAGGTTAGTCAGAAATACGCGGATATACTAAAGCAAGCAATACGCCAGTGAGATGCCACTTCTTATGATCCTCCCTGCCATCAAGCTAGATTTCCTCGAAACCATCACCGACGACACGGGTATTTTTCAACACACGAAATTCGGAACACCCAACCGGCGAGAAGGCTACACAACCGACGATAACGCCAGAGCTCTAATAGCTCTTATTAAATACAGCTATCACATCAGAGGTAACTCTCAATTAAATAAGTTAATAAACACATACCTAAGCTTCCTTTTTCACATGCAAAGGAAAGACGGCAAGATGCAGAACCTTATGAGTTACGATCGCCACTTCCTCGACCTGGAAGGTTCCGAAGACTGTATAGGTCGAACTTTGTGGGCATGCGGATGCTTAATAAACAGCAAGTTATCCCTTGAAAAAAGGATTTTAGCAAAAGAAATTTTCGACAAGGCTTTGCCTTGGGCGCCTTTCTTCAAATCCCCGAGAGCCGATTCCTGTGCGATATTAGGTCTGACTCAGTACCATCGAGCTCACCCTGAAGATGAAAACTTGATCAGAAACACAGAGATTCTCTCAGATAGACTACTAAATCACTACGAGAAAGCAAGCTCCAGCGATTGGCGTTGGTTTGAGCCCTATCTCACATACGAAAATGCTAGGCTTCCACACGCTCTATACGAAGCTTACCGAGAAACAAAACAAAAAAGATACCTTCAAGTTGCAGAGGAATCCCTGAAATTCCTTCTCGAAGTCCAGATCATAAACGACACCTTCGTACCCATAGGAAACAAGGGATGGTACCAAAAAGGTCAAGCAAGGCCGATGTATGATCAGCAATCAATAGAGGCTGCTTCAATGACTGAAGCATTAATATCATCATACCGGGCAACAAGTAACCCGCAATATAAGAAAACAGCAGTAACAATCTTTAACTGGTTTTTGGGAAAAAACACCCAGAACGTCGTAGTCTACAATTCAACAACAGGTGCTTGTCGCGACGGAATAACAGCGACAGGACTTAACCTCAACGAAGGCGCAGAATCTAATGTCTGCTACCTTTCAGCCCGTATTGAACTTGAAACGGGATAGAACTCAGACCAAAAAGTTCACGCTGGGCGCGCGACCCGCAAGAAGGCATCATTTGTCACCACAGACTCTCCGAATTGAGGCTTACATACTGCTTATGTCTGACCTTTTTTGGTATTGGCGGTACCTCCCAGGTTGTGTTTGGGTGTAGCTGATTGCGATGCCGTCTTAGTATCTCCACGCGCTAAAAGAATCTGTTTTAACAGAAATCAAACAGCAGAAAAATTTTTTTATTATAAAGATAACAGTATTATAACTAACGCCGGAGTTAATTTTAAAACATGAGTAGCAAAGGTAAGCCTGCTCAAGATCGCTGGCATAGTGTTGATATGCCAAAACAAGACGCAAAGAAGAGAATCTCAAATTTTAATGAAGTTACACTAGGATATAGCGAAGAGCAAGCCCAAAAAGAAGCATCAAGATGTCTCCTCTGCACAAACCCACCCTGCTCAAAAGGTTGCCCAGTCGGCATTAACATCCCAAGTTTCATACGGTTAACCAAAGAAAAAAAGTATGAACAAGCCCTCAGAAAAATTAAAGAAAAAAGTAGCTTCCCAAGTATCACCTGCCGAATATGCCCACAAGAAGAACAATGCCAAAAATCATGCAACATAGCCAAAAAAGGGGATGCAATCCAAATCGGTAGACTCGAAAGATTCCTCACAGAATGCGAGAAAACCAAACAGAAAAACACCTGTACTAGCAGGAATACATTCTCCACCGGAAAAAAAGTCGCAGTAATAGGATCCGGACCATCTGGACTAACAGCTGCCGCAAACCTAGCAAAATTCGGCCATAAAGTTGTCATCTTTGAAGCCCTACCAGTTGCAGGAGGCGTACTTGCTTATGGCATACCTGAATTCAGATTACCCAAAAGCATAGTCAAAGAAGAAGTAGAATGTATCCGCAAGCTCGGCGTTAAGATATATACTAACCTTCAAATCGCCAAAATCTCAGCAGTTGATTCACTCATACAAGAGGGATTCGACGCAGTCTTCATAGGAGCTGGTGTAGGCATACCTCAAACTCTTGGAATACCTGGGGAAAACTTGAAGGGTATTTATCCAGCAAACGACTTCTTAATGTACACAAATCTCAGTCTTTTTTACAAATGCCAAGAAGTAGATAACACCATTAAAGTTGGAAAAAAAGCAGTAATAATAGGCGGAGGCAACGTCGCTATTGACGCAGCAAGAACCGCTCTACGATTAGGCGCTGAATCCGTAACAATCTATTATCGCAGATCACGCGAAGAGCTGCCTGCAAGAAAAGAAGAAATAAAAAACGCCCAAGAAGAAGGAATAGCATTCCAATTTCTATGTTCGCCTAAACGTTTCATCGGCGACGAAGAAGGACATGTCAAATACATGGAATTCGTCCGAATGCAACTTGGTGAACCCGACAGCTCAGGAAGACGAAAACCGACCCCAATCGCAGGGTCAGAAAGTATCACCGAAGTCGATTTTGTGGCAGTAGCTATTGGTCGCAGAGCAAACTCTATAGTTCAAGGGTTCACAAAAGGCATAGGCGTAAAAAACGAGGGAATCATCGTAACTGAAGACGAAACAACCAAGACAAGTCATGAGGGGATATATGCGGGCGGTGATATCGCGACAGGTGAAGCCACCGTTATCAGCGCTATGGGTTCAGGGCGGAAAGCGGCAAGATACATCGACGAGTACCTTATGAAAGCATGCCGTTACCCACAAATGGTAGTAACAAAATAGTGCACGCATCCGTCCACAAAAGAACAATACAACAACAGCACAAAAACCGATTTCTTGAACAACTTAACCTGATATTACCTAAAACGTTTGGAAGAGTTCTGTCCCTAAATTAAACTGTTAGAGCTGCTGAACAGAAGAACAATACTAAGCACGTTTATTCAGCGATTTAAATTCAATCCAAAGAATACAAAGGAAGGGAAAATTGGTATATCTTTTACTTTTACCGATACACGCATCTACCATAACAGCGCTTGGTGCTCTAACCCTATCACTGCAAACTCGCAGACACAGAATCATAATAGTAAAGAAGAGTATTTAGAGTGGCTTGAAGCAGTACCGCTGCCAACTGGGCCACTGCTGAGGTTGACTGCATGTGCCGAAATCAACCTGTAGATTCATGCCGATTTTTAGCTGATCATGAGGTACACCCTGAATCATACCGGGGATTCGGACTCCGCCTGCTAACTCGACGATGCCGACTGCGTATGGTGTTAGGTTCTGGAATTGCTGAGGAGCCACGTTGATGATTGTGTAGGTGAGGAGTTTTGCTTTACTTGAAATGTTTAACCAGCTGAATTTGTCTGCTCCGCATTTATCGCAGTAGGGACGTGGTGGCAGATGGACTTTTTTACATTTCTGACATATGCCGCCCATCAGTTTGCCCTGCTCTAGGAACTTGTAGAATTGCTCAATAGTGAATGGCTCAACTGGTGTATTGACATAGGTTGGTGTAGTCATTATTGGTCTCTCCGGTAGATGTGTACTGCGGCTGTTGCGCCGGAACCACCGATATTATGAGTCAAGCCGACTTTTGCGTCTTTCACTTGGCGCTTATCAGCTTGATCAGTTAGTTGCAGATACATTTCGTAAGCTTGGGCAGTTCCTGTTGCGCCAACTGGGTGCCCTTTTGATTTCAATCCGCCGCTTGTGTTAACAGGAATAGCTCCGCCAAGCGACGTTGCACCGCTATCAACGAGTTTACCGCCTTCGCCCAAAGCACAGAAGCCGAGGTCTTCGTACGCGATGAGTTCAGCGATTGTAAAGCAATCATGCACTTCGGCGAGGTTTACCTGCTCTGGTTTGATATTTGCCATTTCGTAGGCGGCTTTAGAGGCGAGCTTTGTGGATTGTAGTGAGGTTAAGCTATCGCGTTCATAGAGTCCGATGGCGTCGGTTGCTTGCCCGCTGCCCACTATGTGCACCGGCTGGTCTGTGTATTTGGCTGCGAGTTCGGGCTTGGTTAGTATGATGCAGCTTGCGCCATCTGAGATTAGGCTGCAGTCGTAGAGTTTAAGCGGCCACGCCACATACTTTGAACCCATCACGGTTTCGACTGGGACTTCTTTCTGCATGTGCGCCTTAGGGTTAAGCGCGCCGTGGTGATGGTTTTTAGACGCAATTTTGGCGAGGTGCTGCTCGGTTGTGCCATACGCGTTCATATGCGCTGTTGCCATCATGGCGAATAAGCCTGGGAATGTAATGCCGTGGAACTGCTCGAACGGGTAGTCTGCTGCCATCGCGAGGTACTCTGTGACTTCTGCGGTGGTTCGGTGAGTCATCTTCTCTACTCCGCCGACGATTACTACGTCGCTTAAGCCTGAGAGGACAGCGTAGATGCCTGTGCGTAGAGCGGCGCCTGAGCTTCCACAGGCTGCTTCGACACGGGTTGCTGCAACGCCTCGTAGGCCAATCCAGTCAGCTATGGTTGCGCCCATGTGGCCCTGGTGCTCGTAGGATTCGCCCATGTGGCCGATGAACATTGCTTTAACGTCCTGTTTTGGGTCCAGTTTTGGGCAGCGGCTGAAAGCTTCCGTTGCTGCTAGGCCGAAGATTTCTCTTCCCAGCAGACCGTCGTGTTTGCCGAATTTAGACATGCCTGCGCCGATTATGCTGACTAGTGGTTTCCCATTCAATCCCATTATTCCCTCTGTAACCATACAGTGATGGTGGCGCAAAATAAAAACTATGCAAGTAACGACGGCAAGCCTGCCCTACTTGGAAGAGGACGGTCTGTCGCAGAGCAACAGGACATTATAGGTGCGTTTTAGTTTTTCACCAAAAATCTGGGCTGCGTTTAGATCCTCTTGGTTTGGGCGCCCCTTCGAGATGCCACCGACGACTTTATTGAAAAGAAAAGTATCATAGCCAGCACAGTTGAATTCGTCGAGGATGTTGTAGCCTTTTTCTTCAAGTTTTCGGTGTAGTTTCCTGTGGAACCCTTCGATTTTGCCTTCTTCGCCGCTTGTTGAGAAGATGAAAACGGTTTTATTGTTGCCCTGTGGCAGTTTATCAACGAGTTTTAGTATGCTTCCGTGGTGTTTGCCGAAGTATATTCCTGACCCGAACCCGATTAAGCTGTAGTCCGCGGTTTCGGAGGGGTCAACTTCTTGGGGCTTTTTGATTTCTGCGTCCAAGGTTTTAGCGATTACTTGGGCTACTTTTTGGGTGTTACTATGATGATACGATTCGCAAACAAGCAGGGCTTTCAAATATTCACGCTTCGCTGGGATATTCATTGACTAAGCTAATTAAGCCTAGCTTAATTTTCTGTGTCTTTTTTTGACGTTAGGTGCTTGTGTTTTACTATCAATATGCCTGCAAAAAGTACAGCTAATGCACCTGCTGCTGTTATAAGTGTTAGTTCAGGGATTGGTGTCGCCGTAGGCAGGTTAGTTGGAGGAGCGGTTGAGTCTTCGCTGGGGGTAGGCTCATTCTGACTGTTTAAGTTTAATACCACCTCATGTGTGCTATGAATAAAACTGAAATACAGTGCCCAAACCTCGCCTACAGGTGTAACTGTAAAATCTGTTGGTATTCCATCGATTGAAGCCTCGATTTTTGAAGCGTCTAAGAAGCCCATTGCAGCATAGATTACGGCATACCCTGTTGTCCCCGATGTGCCGTTAACTGAGAAGCTGAGCTGGTCTGTATGGTAATCGAATGCTAGCTTGGAGACTGTTGAGTTTGAGTTAACCGAGAAAACGCTTCCATAAATTGGTTGAATTACGTTTGCCAGAGTTGTTTGAGCTGTATAGTTTGAGTTGCCCACGTATGTGGCGTTTATGACATAGCTGCCAGTGGGCATTATCCATGGAGTTGTAAAGCTGCCGTCAGAGGCTGTTGTAACTGTGGCTATTTCGTGCCATGTGGCGTTTGGGTTATCTGCGTATGAGAGTAAGACGGGCGCTGATGGGATAGGGGCGTAGTTCGCGGTGAGGTTTCCTGTGATTAGGACTTTGTACGAGTCTGAGGTTGGATCCTCAATACAGCCGACAAACAATCGTGAGACTTTTTGGGTATTAGGATTGTTCACAGGTTGAGATATTGAAGAGTCGCCTGTGCCGGAAGCGTATATGCTGAGGACAAAATTCTGCGAATAAATCGGAGCGTTAAGGGCAGAGGGGAAATCCATGCCGCCGATAACGGAGGTAAAGATTGTGTAGTTAGCCGCAGGGTATTCATCGTGGATTGTGACATATTGGCTTGCATTATGCACTGCAACCAGCCAGTATGAGCCGGCGTTCAGGTGCAGGGTCTGAGGGAAGCTGGCCGTGTTCCATACATCATTGCTGCCTCCTGCATTGCCGGTGAATGTTTCGGTTTCGGTTTGTCCGATGAATGCGCCGACTGCTCCATTGTTATCGCTATAGATTGCATAGCGGTAGATGTAGCGGTCGTCTGGTTCGGTTGGGCTATATCCGCCGTCCATCAGACAGGACATTGAGGTGATGTCTGCTGGATCGTTTAGGGTGAATAGTGAACCGTGAGCGTCGTATTTTGCTCCGCTGCCTACTCCCTGAGTGGTATAGTAGGGGTAACCCAAGATGCTGGAATCCGCTGCAAGACTAAAGGGTAACATGGCGGAAACTAAGCCGCTTAGTAAAATGCATGCTAAAAATGTAGCTTTAACTCGGCTCATCATGATTACAGCCTATAGAGGGGGAATTGACTGGTTATGTTTATGGTTTGCGCTCGAAAGCCGAACAACATAGATAGGCAATTAACGAGCAGATTATTGTACAGCTAACTGGTTGGACACTACATAATCGTGAGCGTTTTC
>JAAYYI010000123.1 GCA_012515445.1 Candidatus Bathyarchaeota archaeon
AGTATGGGTTACTTTTCGGCAGTATCTTCGGCGGAAGCAGCTCAGTAGTCGTAATCTCACTTGTCTCTAAGGTGAAGATAAGCGAAAAAGGCGCGATCACACTGATATTGGAGTCGGCAGTAACCGATATCCTCTGCATAGTCATCAGCCTCTCAATAATCGACGTGATCGTCACGGGGCAAGCTGATATCGGCGGAATATGCATTGGCGTCGCAGACAAGTTCCTGCTGGGCATCGCTATGGGTTTAGTGTTGGGTTTCGCTTGGCTTTTTGCACTCCAGAAAGTAGCCACCATGTCGTTCTCCTATATCCTCACTTTAGGCATAGTTATGCTGGGTTATGCTGCCTCGGAGAGTATAGGGGGGAGCGGCGCACTCACAGCGTTAATCTTCGGCTTAATTCTTGGTAACGAAAAGAGTCTCCTTATTGCTCTACGACAGACTTTTAGCGAGAAAAACAAGAAAATCATGTTATCCGTCGAGGACGGGTTGAAGCGGTTCGGCAACGAGATCGCGTTTCTGATTAGAACTTACTTCTTCGTTTTCCTAGGTATCATAGTTTCAGTATCCAGTCTCAATCTTCTGCTTTCAGGTATAATGCTTTCGTTCATCCTTCTGGGAATTCGCTATGGCGCTGTGTGGATTACAACCGCAAACAGCCCCATTAAGAGCGACCGCAAAATCATGACCGTCGTGTTAACACGTGGATTGGCTGCCGCGGTACTGGCGACTCTTCCGGCGCAATTTGGCTTAGAATACTCTGATCTGTTCGTCAATATAGCTGTAGTTGTAATCATTACGACCGCAATCATAGCTACAGTGGGTTCAGTCGTGATCAGCACTCAGGAAAAAAACGAGAAATTCAGCTTTAACCTGCCGAAACTGCCCCGGAAAAAGAGCGACGCCTAAGCGGTCAGTTGTTTTCCGAGTTTTCGCTCGGCGTACCCAACTATGCCGTTAACGCAGTTTTCCAGCACCGTCTTCTGCAGTATCCTGTGGCCTTTAACGTAATCCTCAACAGCTATCATCGCGGGGTCTTCTTTGATGATGCTCCTACGGATTTCTTCAACGGTTAATCTCTCTTTGACGCCTTCTTCTGCGATTCTGGCCCAGAGTTTCAGCTGTTCCTGATAGGTTTTCAGGCGGTTAACTGCGTCATCTGCTATGCCGAAGTGGGTGAAGTAAAGCGCCGAGGGGTTGAGTGCAATTAGTTTATCCAATGAAGCTAGAGCGGACTCGAGGTAGAATGGCGGCGGAATAGTTGGGACAACTACGTTGCATTCTGCGAGATAGGTTCCTGCTGCGTCGCCGGGGAAGACTCCGCCGTTAAATGACTCAAGGTAGCTTAAGTGATGCGAGGCATGCCCGACCGTTTCAACGACTGTGAGTTTGTCGCCGTCGCCGAGGTCGATTGTGCCTTCTGTCATGGGGACTATTCGGTCTTGGGGGACGGGTTCGGGTTTGCCGAATACTTCACTCACATAGCCCAGAACTGACTGCGAGGAAGGCCAGAGGCGTTCAGGGTCGATTAGGTGTGGGGCGCCTTTTGGGTGGACGATGACTTTGGCGTTTGGCAGGTACTTTAGCAGTGTGCCCGCTCCACCTGCATGGTCAAGGTGGATGTGAGTAACAGCGACATATTGGATGGCTTCAAGCTTTACGCCAACTTCATTTATGGCGCTTAGCAAGTTAGGGACTGAGTTGGTTGGGCCTGATTCTACGAGGACGGGATTGGGGCCAGCTATGATGTAGCTGCTGATAAGTTTGCTGTAGCCACCTGTGCTTAAGTCGACTTGGATGAGGTTTCTGCCGATTTCTTTAGTGTGCAAATCGCATTCTCCAGTTGAGATTACTGATAAAAACAGAAAAATGTTATGTCTAGAAAAAAGAGTTGATACTTACAACTCAATTTTTTATGTTTAATAGTTAATACTGCAGCGATGACTACAAGTAGCGCTGCCACTATAGCGACTGTGTAATATATCCAGCCAGTTGAAGCTGTTGCGGGCCGTAACTGTGTCGGCTGTATCTGCGAAAGCGTACAGGTTGCCGTTATTGGAGCTTATGTAGACTACGCCGTCTGCGACGCAGGGTGAGCAGCCTACAGTGTATGTTGTTGTGTAGTTCCATATGGTTTGGTTTGTTGTGGGGGCCCATTAGTGTTTAGGTAGCTGGTGCGTGCTGTGTCCTTGTGGAAGGTTGGTCAGTCCTCTGCTGATGCAAAGGAGCTGTTAGTTATGCTTAGGAAGGAAACTAGGCAGGATAGCGTTAGGATTGTTACGATTACTTTTTTGATGTTCATTTTTCGAAGCCGTAGCTAAGTCGAAGGAATTCAATTTAACTATTATGTATTACTAAATGGTATTTGACCTTTGACACTGTTTATCGAACAATTCCATCCACAACTGATTTGATATCTAAGAAACTCCAGCATAGGTTCAATCAGAAAAGCAAAAGTAATCTTTGCTTGGCAACGGGTAAATCTGAGTGGCTCTGCTACCCTGTTAAAACTTAAATGCGCATAGCTGCAATGAAGCTCTGGAGGGATATTGTTGGCGAAGAAGAAGGAAGTGGCTATTTCAAGTGAGCCAGTTTATAAAAAAGAACTTAAAAAACCTGTAAAGGTAGAGAAGAAACCGAAAAAGCAGGTCAAGTAAAATGGTTGGGCGTTTTAGCGCCAAACCTTAATTTTTAAAATCCGTTGTAGTGCATGTTCCTTTCTTGGAACAGTTTGTTTCTTGAGTAGAACTAAAAGCCGCATCTACCTTAGCCCAGAGTGGCGAGAATGATGCATAAACTTGGTGTCCTTCTACTTGTCCTCCTAACCATAACCGCGGTATCCACTGCAGCTATCCAATTAGTCGACGGAAGCAGTGGGTGGATTGTAGTCCCAGACAATTACCCCACAATCCAAGAAGCAGTTGACCATGCCAACGAAGGCGACACCGTATACGTCAGAAGAGGAACATATGAGGAATGCGTAACCATTAACAAGTCCCTGTCGCTTATCGGCGAGGACAAAACACAAACAAAGATACTCGGAGGCTGGCAGATCGGTGGCACCGTAATTCTAGTAACCCATGCCAATGTCACCGTAAGTGGCTTCACTGTCCAAAGCAACGC
>JAAYYI010000124.1 GCA_012515445.1 Candidatus Bathyarchaeota archaeon
AGGCATAGTGTATATTTTGTACACTAGGTTAATGAAACTTTCTATCGCTTAACAGGCGAGCATGGAAGAGTAAACATGGAAATCGAGAAAAAGCATAGTGTATAAAATAGAGGTAAAATTCAGGTATTTAAAGGCAGACTGATTCGGATTATGCACGGTGTTCAGTCAAGGTTTCTTGACGAAAAACGCTTTATGCGTGCTTCAACTCACGGCTATTTCGACCGAAAATGAAAACCTCAAGCTGTATCGCCCCGATTTTGTGCTTGATAGTTACGCTTTCAATCATAGCTTCACCCGCAGCAGCTTATCTTGAGCCCTCCATCGGAGTAAAAGAAGGCGACTGGATAGAATACAACATAGACATCTCCGGCACAGGCACACCGCCGCCGACACACGACGTACGCTGGATGCGGCTTCAAGTGCTCTCAGTCGAAGATACAGCGTTCGGCGTTTACGTCACCGCCAGATACGCCAACGGAACAGTCGGCAGCTCCGTCTGGGACTTCAACTTCTCTGAAGGCAACGTGGGCGGATGGATAATCATCCCCGCAAACCTATCCATAGGCGACAGCTTCTACGATTCCTCTATTCATAACCATAAACCCGTAAACGTAACCATCCAGAGCCAAGAGCAGAAAACTGTGCTGGGCGCAGTCCGAACCGTGACCTGCAGTAACGACTCGTTTAGACATAAACAGTGGGATCAAGCAACAGGCGTCTTCGTAGCCTCCTCAGAAACTTACCGTAACGTTACGAACAAAGACGGCTGGTACATCGACGACTTGACTGTGACTATAGAGGCAACTGCAACCAACATTTGGAGCCCCGAATTTGCTTCAAGCCAATCAATGTTCTACCCTCTGGTTGGGGCTATAGTTGCAGCCGCAGCCATTCTATCACTGATAGTAATTGCAGCCAGAAAAAAACATGTTACATTAAGCGTCAAACAAAAGCAGCTCCTTGAAGTCCTCCTCATGTTGGGGCTTGTATTGGCGGTCGGCGTCATAGCATCCACGCCCATAAGTGAAAGTCAGGTCCCTCTTAGCTTCCGTGACCTGAACATGATCATGCAAACGCTGTGGATGGGGTTACTGTTATTGGGCATGTGGTTCCGAAGTAAAGGTAACTATTTCCTGCATGGCGTTATGACGATTCTTGTTGTTTCCATTACAATAATGGGTTTTCTTGGGGTTCTAGCGATGTCTCCAATGAGTGACAGCAGCTCGATGGATCAGTATTTTGATTCACCTGTAGATATAGCAGTGTTCCTTGGGCACGCGGTGTTTTCGTTCCCTGCGTTAGCGTTTGGAGTGTGGCTTATCATGCTATGGCGCCCCAATTCAACTACGTTTCCGGCTAAAAGCAGAAGAATCGCGTGGTTAACCACTGTTTTCTGGGTGCTATCATACATCGTGGGTGTACTTGATTATATCATACTGCGAAACGACTTCTTTTAGGATACAAAATTTTGTGGTCGATTGGATAATTCACCTAAAACCTTTTCAGCATATATTTGCTGCCCCTTTTATTTTTTGTCGATAGTTTTGCATACGCACGTCTTTTAGCATTATTTGGCTTTTATTTCTCATTTAGGGGTTTTCCGGCAAGTTTTAAATATACATTAGCTCACAAGACTTTGGACTATGCGCATAAGCGCATGTTCAACTTAGGAGAAAGAAAAATTGCAGAAAAAACTTAACAAAAAATTAGTGACTATTTCGTTTGCAATATTATTGATCGCTACTATGAGCGCATCAATGATGTTTCTACCTACGACATTGGCACATTCTCCCCCGTGGAGCATACCGACATTTGCCCACGTGTACGCAGCAATCAACCCGATTGGTGTCGGCCAAACAACCTACATCTACATGTTCCTAACACCAACATATGCTGACACGTTGATGACCAACAACTACCGCTTCCACAACTTCAACCTAACCATCGTTGCACCAAACGGCGAAGTAACAAACAAGATTTTCGAAACAATCCAAGACACAACCTCAAACCAAGGTTACTCTTTCACACCTGACCAAGTTGGCACATACCAAATCTACTTCAACTTCCCAGGCCAAAATGTCAACGATTACCCCTACTCACCAACATCCCAATTCAAAAACGACACATACCTTCCAAGCTCAGCCAGCACAACTCTAGTTGTACAGGAAGAGCAGGTGAAATACATCGACCAAGCTCCGCTTCCAACTGAATACTGGACACGTCCAGTCTACGGCGAAAACACCATGTGGTTCACTATCGCTTCTAACTGGCTAGGCAGCGGTGCACCCGGATACGGTGCAATGATCGGGCCAAACCAGCGTACATTCACTGACAGCGCAGTCGGTTCCTTAACCAATCACGTTATGTGGACTAAGGAAGTTCAACCAGGGGGAGTAGTCGGCGACAACAACTACGAGAACATCGCAAACACTTACTTCGAAGGAACAGCATACCAGCAGAGATTTATCAACCCAATAATCGTCTACGGTAGACTCTACTACAAAGAGCCACTCTCATTCGCTAACCAAGCTGGAGATATGGTCTGCGTTGACTTACGCACAGGACAAGAAGTCTGGAGAAGAAGCGACATACCCGCCTTGTCTTTTGCCTTCATTTATGACTTAGGAACCCCCAACTATCGCGGAGTCTATCCTGCAGTACTGTTCACAAGCAATTTCGCCAGAGCTTTCGATGCATACACAGGTGAACCGCTTTTCAACGTAACAGGCGTACCCTCTGGTTCAGCCGCAACAACAGTATTCGGCCCATTAGGCGAACACATTCGCTACACGTTATTCAACAACGGAACACCTACGAGCCCTAACTGGTACCTCTGCTCATGGAACTCAAGCAGAATGTGGGGCGGCAGCAGCACAACATGGGTCCCACAGCAAACAACCGTTAACGGCGTAACCGCAGTTCAAGCAAACCAGGGCAGAATGTATGACTATCTCGACGCAGCCACACAGAACGTATCTATCGCTTGGCGTAATTCTATGCCTGCAGCAGGAGGAAATGCTCCAAGTATAATCGCATCCTTCTACAACGACATCTTACTCTGCAGAAACGGCTCCTACCCAGCAGTAGGTGACGCAGGTGCACCATACACCTACTTCGCAGTCAACCTCAATGCATCCAAAGGCCCAATCGGTCAAGTTCTATGGTGGAACACAGTACCCCGCCCAGTAGGAGACATTCCATCTATATCATTCGCAGGTGCAGATGCAAAGGCAGGTGTCTTCTGTGAATCATACAGACAAACACAGCAGTTCGTAGGATTCGACCTAAGAACCGGCGCTAAACTTTGGGTAGGCGAATCACAGGCAGCATTAGACTTCTATGGCAGCCCTGGCCCAGGCACACTATCCAACGTTATAGCTTACGGTCGCATCTACAGCAGTGCATACTCCGGCATCGTTTACTGCTATGACATGGCTACCGGAGAAGTTCTATGGACTTACGGCAACGGTGGCGTAGGCAACAGCACAAACAGCGGCTTTGAAGTTCCAGGACCATACCCAACATTCATCGAAGCAATAGGCAACGGCGTCGTCTACACTGCTACATCCGAACACACATTCCAGACACCCATCTACAAAGGTGCACTCGCACGCGCAATCAACGCAACTACAGGCGAAGAACTATGGACAGTCTCAGCAGCCACAGGCCAATTCATTGGTATCAGCTATGCAATCGCAGACGGATATTCAGTGCTCTTCAACAGCTATGACCAGCACATCTACAGCTTAGGCAGAGGACCAACTGAAACCGAAGTTGATGTTGGACCAAAAACTATAGCACTAGGCAACACTGTAGTCATCGAAGGAACAGTCATAGATATTTCAGCAGGCACAGAACAGAACGAGCAGGCAGCACGCTTCCCAGAAGGTGTACCAGTCTCCTCAGATGCTTCAATGAAAGACTGGATGGGATATGTCTACCAGCAGGATGCATGCCCAACAGACTTCAAAGGCGTTGACGTAACCATCAACGTAGTCGACGCAAATGGCAACTACCGCACAATCGGAACAGCAGCCACCGACGCGAAAGGCTACTACAGCCTCGTCTGGACACCAGACATCGAAGGCAAATACAACATATTCGCAACATTCGCAGGCTCCAAAGGCTACTGGCCATCATCACAGGAAACAAGCTTCAACGTTCAATCTGCACCAGCAACAGCTTCACCAGTACCAACACAGGCTCCATCAATGGCTGACCTATACTTCCTACCAGCAGTCATCGGCATCATCATCGCAATCGTCGTCGGCATAGCAGCAGTCCTATTCGTCGTAAGCAAAAAACCATAAAACACCAAAAACAACCAACCCTTTCTTTTTTTTGTTCTTTCCATTAAGAATCGCTTAGGCGAGCCTCTACCTTTTTAGGCAACAAAAATAAGCATTAGCTTAGCATCGCTAAAAGAGCGTGAGTTTCTATGAGCTTTGAAAACTTCACTGTTAAGTCACAGGAAGTCATCCAAAAAGCCCTCGAATTAGCCACTTCGAGGCAGAACCAGGCGATAGAGCCAGCGCACCTGCTAAAGGCGATGCTACTCGTAGATGACAACGTTGTACCATACCTACTCCGGAAACTAAACATCAACATCGAAGCCTACTCAGCACAACTAGACCAGCTGCTTGGCGCGTTGCCGAAGGTCAGCGGCGGCGAACATTACCTAACCCCCAACTCTAACCGAGCAATACAGAAAGCACAGAGCTACGCAGCGGAAAGCCAAGACAAATACGTTTCACTTGAGCAACTATTCCTCGGACTTTTCTCAGTCAGCGACCAAGCCACCCGGTATCTGCAAAACAGTGGCGTAACAGAAAACCAACTAAAACACGAAATCAAAAAACTAAGGAAGGGATCAACTGTGAACAGTCAAACAGCAGATGAAACCTACAACGCCCTAAACCGCTTCGCCGTCAACCTGAACGAGCGGGCAAAAACGGGCAAACTGGACCCAGTTATCGGACGCGACGAGGAAATCCGCCGCGTTCTGCAGATACTGTCCAGAAGAACAAAGAACAACCCGATCCTAATCGGAGAGCCAGGCGTGGGGAAAACAGCCATAGCTGAAGGCATAGCGCACCGCATAGTAAACGGCGACGTACCCGAGAACCTCAAATCCAAAACCCTCTACTCACTCGACATGGGCGCACTAATAGCGGGCGCCAAGTACAAAGGTGAATTCGAAGAGCGCCTAAAAAGCGTCATAAAAGAGGTTGTGGGCTCAGAGGGCGAGATAGTGATGTTCATCGACGAAATCCACACCCTGGTCGGAGCAGGCGCATCAGAAGGAGCCATGGACGCAGCCAACATCCTAAAACCCGCACTCGCAAGAGGTGACCTCCGCGTCGTCGGCGCAACCACACTCAAAGAGTACCAGAAGTACTTCGAGAAAGACAAAGCCCTTGAGCGTCGCTTCCAACCCGTAATGGTAAACGAGCCCGACACACTAGACGCCATCAGCATCCTGCGTGGACTCAAAGAACGCTATGAAGTATTCCACCACGTACGGATAAAAGACGAAGCCATAATCGCTGCAGTAGAACTTTCACAGCGCTACATCACCGACCGATTCCTACCCGACAAGGCGATTGACTTAATCGACGAAGCCGCCTCCAAACTCCGCCTCGAAATCAACTCCGCCCCCGAAGAACTCGAAACAATCGAACGCAAAATCCGCCAACTCGAAATCGAACGCGAAGCCATAAAACGCGAAAAAGACGAAGCTAAACTCAAAGCCCTCAACATGGAAATCGCAAACTTAAGCGAGGAACGCAACAAACTCAAAGCTAAGTGGCAGGCGGAAAAAGACATTGCTGATCAGATACAGAAGAAAAAGAACGAGATAGAGCAGCTCAAGTTCGAGGAGGAAACAGCTAACCGCCAAGGCGACTTGGGCAGGGTTGCGGAAATCCGCTACGGTAAGATCCCCGAGGATAACAAAGCCATTGAAGCACTCAAGCAAAAACTCGCTGATATACAGAAGGATTCGCCGCTTGTAAACGAGGAAGTTGATGCGGAGGAAATCGCTGAAGTCGTCTCACACTGGACAGGCATCCCGGTTAACCGCATGCTGGAGAGCGAGAAGCAGAAGCTGCTTAATCTGGAAACCCAGCTGCACATGCGTGTGGTGGGGCAGGAAGACGCCATAGAAGCCGTCTCTGATGCCATTCGCCGCAGCCGCGCTGGCCTGCAGGACCCCAAGCGCCCGATTGGCTCATTCATCTTCCTTGGCACAACAGGCGTAGGCAAAACCGAGCTCGCCAAAGCGTTAGCGGAGTTCCTGTTTAACAACGAGAATAACATGGTTCGCATAGATATGTCTGAGTATCAGGAGCGTCATACCGTAAGCCGACTGGTCGGTGCCCCGCCGGGATATGTGGGTTACGAGGAAAGCGGCCAGTTAACTGAGGCAGTACGACGCAAACCCTACTCAGTGGTGCTGCTGGACGAAATCGAGAAGGCTCACCCCGATGTCTTCAACATTCTGCTGCAGGTGCTAGATGACGGTAGATTAACCGATAACAAGGGCCGAACCGTTGACTTCAAGAACACCATAATCATTATGACCTCAAACATTGGCTCACACATCATACAGGAAAACCTTGAAAAAGCCACTGCTGAAAACAGAGAGAAAGTTTGGAACCACACCAGAGAACAAGTCTTTACGCTGCTTAAGCAGAGTGTCAAGCCAGAGTTCCTTAACCGCGTTGACGAAATCATAATGTTCCAGCCGCTTACCGAAGCAGAGGTCAGAAAAATCGTCGAAAACCAGCTTAAAGCCGTTCAAGCGATGCTTGAGAAGAACAACGTAAAAGTGGAGTTCACAGAGAAAGCAGTTGACTACGTTGCCAAGGTTGGGTTTGATCCGCAGTTCGGCGCAAGGCCAGTGAAGCGGGTGATCCAGAAGAATGTGCTAAATGAGCTATCGAAGATTATCCTGCAGGAGAAGGTCGATAAAGCCGCTGTAATCGTGGTAGATGAGCAGAAGGGTGCTTTAGTGTTTAGAAATAAGCCCTAAGCGACTAAAGTGCCTATTCGTTGTTCCTTTTTTCTTTTTGATTACCATCTTCTTTTGACGTGAACTATTTTTAAGCGATATTGCGTTATCTTATCTGCAGGTGAGCGCCCGGTTGGCATTTTCTGTAACCAAAGCAGATGGCTCTAAACAGCTATTTGAAAAAGAAAAGGTTGTGCAGACCGCTATACGGCTCGGTGCAAATCCAGAATTAGCCTTAGAACTGGCTCAGCAGGTCGAAGGTAAACTCTACGAGGGCATAACAACGCGGAGGATCCTTCAAATCATTTTTGCTCTTATGGGGAAGCGTAAACCCGCTGTCAGGCACCTTTTTGATCTCAGACGCGGTTTAAGCTTGATGGCGCCTAAACCCGAATTCGAGATTTTTGTCCGCGTGCTTCTTTCTCAGATTGGTTTCGAAGTTAGACCAAATACAATTATGCGGGGATTATGTGGCGAGCATGAGGCAGATGCGGTAGTATCTAAAGATGGTTTAACATACTTTGTTGAAGCAAAACATCATGCAAATTATCATGCGCTAACAGGGCTTGATGAAAGCCGCATCGCCAGAGCAATCATGGAGGATGTTGCAGAAAGCTATGAGCATGGCGTAACTACGTTAAAGATTGATCGGGCAATGATAATTACTAACACCCGCTACTCTGAACACGCGATACAATATGGGTGCTGTCGAGGGATTCTGCAGATCGGATGGGTTTCCCCTGATGGATTTGGTTTACGTGACATAGTAGAAAAGTACAAGTTGTATCCATTGAGTTGCCTACGAGGTATCAGCTTGGAAGTACGGATGCGTTTGGTTGATGTGGGTATAGTGCTAATAAAACAGTTGCGGGAACAGGATATTGGCTATGTTGAGCGTAAAACTGGGTTATCTCATGAAGCTGCTTTAGCGTTAATGGAAAAGGTTAAGCAAACAACAGAGACATTATGGTTGCTGGAATAAGCAGAGTGTTATGCCATACATTACATAATGCGGTTATTGACTGAAGTTGCAGGTTTAAGGTTTTAATATGGTCAAAGTCGTTAGCGTCAACTTAAATCGGTGACATATTATGCCTTCAAAGAATGGTCAGAGGAATACCAAACAGTTGAAGGAACAACCTGAACCAGAAGAAAAATACGAAAAAACGCTCTGCGGAACCCAGGTACACGTCATAGACGGCCATACGAATTTTAATTGTATTGGTAGAACACAGCCGGGCCTAAACTGCGCCGAGCATTGCCCCTTCTACTACAAGAAAAAACAGAGCTAAAGGGCACTTTCGGTTGCCTGCTTCATCAGCGCATGCATCAGGTCGCGCTTGGTTACTATGCCCATTATTTTCTGTGGGTTAGCTGGGTTTAAGATGAGGACTCTTCCGGTTTCCAATTGACTCATTTTTCTAAATGCGTCAAAGGCTGTTTCTCCGGGGTAGCAGACGCTAACGTTTGGCCTTGCGATGTCGCCGACCTGGATTTTCTGCCGCATTTCCTTAGCTACGCGGGTCGCTTCCTCTATTGTGACGACGCCTACGAGTTCATTGTCTTCGTTGATCACTGGGTAACCGATGTATGTTTTAGTCGCCATCATCGCTAAAAGCTCGCTTACGCGCATGCTGCTTGGAACAGTAACGACTTCTCTAGTCATGATGTCCTCGACTTTTATGTCCGCCAACGTTTTTGTCTCTCTGAGCAGTCTCACCGGAACAAAATCTCGTTTCTTCTCCAGTTTACTGGCTTTAACGAGTCCAGCGGTTCTCTTCTGGAGCGCGGCAACTATCAGATGCTCAAACACTTCAGGCTCCTTCTCGATATTTCTTGTAACTACAGCTCCTCTCTGAAGTGCACTGTTGAAGAAGTCCTCGCCGGCTTTTGTGCGAAGAATAACTATCGCCCAATCTTTATGAGGGTAAGCTCTTCCGATTGAGATGTCAGCGACTTCAGCTGTAAAGTCAATGCAGGTTTTGCAGCCTATATTCGTGAGCATTTTTGCTTCAGCCAGTGGCATTTCAACTTTGCACTGCTTAGTAGTTAATACGAGGTCATGTGAAAGCTGGATGCCGGTTACATCGTTAGCTAGGAGGCCGTACTTTTTTTCTATATGTCTAAAGAAGGGATTTGTGGCGAAGGTTCCGAAGCAGAACAGGCCGATGATGACTTTTGCTTTTCCGCCGATCTTATGCCCCCACACATCGATTTTACGGAGCGCAAGAGCTTGGCATGGCGTACCAACTACTGCAATTTTTCCTTTTGCGTATTCTATTACTGCGCTTCTGTATGCTTCAACAACTGAGGCTGGGAAGTATCTGCTGCCCGCCGCAGACGCAACCTCTTGGGGTGTTAATGCTACCTGAGCTTTAGGCTTTATTGGGTTCTTATCATCTGCTCCGGAGACTACTGCGCAGTCAAAGGTTTTGCTTTCTAATCCAAATGTAAGTAGCGCCGACACAACCGCGCCGTCAGAGCCTTTCTTACGAGCCTTTAGGTCGCTTGCTTGGGCTAGTAGGCTCTTTCGTAGGTACCCTACGGCTTCGCTTCTAATGGGTGCGTCAGCTACGGCTCCGGCGCTTCTAAGCAGCAGCGCTTGGGAGTGTGGGCAGACCTCGTTGCATATGGGGCATAAATCGAGGTTTTGTGAGCAGTCCTGCAGCCGCTTCACGTGGTCGTCTTTAACCCGCAGGGCATTCACGGGGCAGGTGGCTTGGCATGCGCCGCATCCAGTGCAAAAGCCGTTAGTAAGAATATTCTTTTTGAGGATGTTGTAGGCGATTAGTCGGTTGTTTTGCATAAACTAATCCCCTATTTAATAGATTGATAATAGAAGAATTTAAGAGTAATTATAAAGTGGACCGGGGGGGATTTGAACCCCCGACCTCTTGAGTGCAAGTCAAGCGTTCATACCAGCTGAACTACCGGCCCGCCACTTTGCCAAGACTACGCAGAGGAATGATATTTAGCTTTTGGATAGCCAACCATTAAAAGTGCACCTAAAAGCGGGCGAAAAATGGGCAAAAAATTAGAGTAAACTAATGAGTTATTGTGCAGAAGCTGTTTAGTATCTGTTTCTTGGTCTTGCCGGTCGTTTTTTAGCCCAGCATTCACGGCAGTAAACTGGCCTGCTCAGGTTGGGTTTTGAATGGGACCTCGCATTCTTTTCCACATTCAGAACAGGTTGCCTTGAACATTTCTTTTCCTGACACTCTTCTTTCAACTCCTTGATGGTTTAGGTGCAAATGTGTTGTTTTGCAC
The DNA here is from genome assembly GCA_012515445.1 of Candidatus Bathyarchaeota archaeon. Classification (GTDB taxonomy): domain Archaea; phylum Thermoproteota; class Bathyarchaeia; order Bathyarchaeales; family Bathycorpusculaceae; genus Bathycorpusculum. Next base: position 10,280 of record JAAYYI010000124.1, read on the forward strand.
CTTAGAGTTTATGCAGTTTGAGGGTGAATGTAAGATTTTTTATTTTTTGATACTTTATGGTGTATTTTTGGTTAATTGACTGCAAGCGCGTTAACCTGATAGCTTCATTAAAACGTTATATTGTCCGAGTTGTAAAAATCTCTTGAGGTAAAAGAGATTGAAACTTACAACCGTAAAGATCACTCCGCCGCTGGAATGCAACATCATTTTGGGTCAGGCGCACTTCATTAAAACCGCCGAGGACCTCTACGAGGTGCTCGTCAATAGTGTTCCAAACGTAAAGTTCGGCTTAGCATTCTGTGAAAGCTCAGGACCATGCCTAGTACGCCATGAAGGAAACGATGATGAACTGCGCCGAATGGCATCTGAGAAGGCCCTTGAGCTTAGCTGCGGCCACAGCTTTATCATCATCCTAAAGAACGCTTACCCACTAAACGTGCTGGGCAAAGTCAAGGACGTGCCTGAAGTCATCGGCATATACGCTGCGTCCGCCAACCCCCTCGAGGTGGTAATCGCTGAAACCGAGCAGGGCCGAGGAATAATGGGCGTCATCGACGGCTACAAAACTAAAGGCGTAGAATCAGACAATGACATAGCTGACCGCCGAGCGTTCCTGCGTAAAATAGGCTACAAACTCGGCTAACTGCGGCGTCACTTTTTTATTTTCCTTCTCAGTCAAACCTAGCCATACAGGTATTGGTGAATTTTTTGGCAGCAGCATCAGTAGCATATGAACGTAACATGGCTCAGCTTAAAGCCTATAAAGAAAAGCAAACCCAAGAAGACGCTGAACTAAAAGAGCGCATGGGCAAAATCAAGCATAAAATCGCCATCATAAGCGGCAAAGGCGGCGTCGGTAAAAGCACCGTCACCGTCAACTTAGCCACTGCGTTTGCTATGCAAGGTAAACAAGTCGGCATCCTAGACGCCGATATTCACGGGCCTAGTGTGCCGCGGCTCTTAGGCTTAGAAGGTAAGCAGGTTAAAGCCAGCCCAGTCGGCGCTTTCCCCATAGAGGGCGCTTTAGGCATGAAGATTATGTCTATCGATTTCTTCCTAAACGAGGCGTCGCCAACGATTTGGCGAGGTCCACTTAAGATGCGTGCCATCAAACAGTTTCTCTCTGAAGTCGTATGGGGCGAACTAGATTACCTATTCATCGATCTGCCTCCGGGTACAGGCGACGAACCTTTGAGTGTAGCTCAGCTTCTACCAGAAATGGACGGCGTAGTCATCGTAACCATGCCTACTCAACTTTCAAGCAGTATAGTGAAGAAAGCCGTGACGTTTGCGGAGCACCTTAACATGCGAACCATCGGCGTCGTCGAGAACATGAGTGGATTCGTTTGCCCCCACTGTGGTAAGAAAACAGAGATTTTCGGTTCAGGCGGAGGCGAGAAGATGGCTAAAGAAGCAGGCGTCCCATTCCTCGGCAGCATCCCGATTGACCCCAAAGTCGGCGAGGACACAGACAAGGGCACACCATTCGTGTTATCGAACAAGGACTCCGCTGCAGCTAAAGAATTCATGAAGGTTGTAGCAAAAGTTCAAGAGTTTATCGAGAACAAAAAATAGTAAAAAGGGTTGAGAGCTAAAAACTCTCCATCGATTTTTCTAGTTCAGACTGGTTTACTTAGAGAGGGTAATCTCTATTGTGGAAACCATTCTGGACCTGTTTTCGCCTTCTCTCGGTGGCATCTCAGCGGTACCGATTGCAATTTTGGTCACTTTAAGCTCTTTGATGAAGCGGCTTCTTGTAATTTCTGCTACGTCGACTGCGGTGGTGATTGCTTGGCCTCTTGCTTTTAGGGTTATTTCTTTTTGTCCGCCACTTGAGAATGCGGTTATGATGGCGAGCACATAGCTCATTGGGGGTTTGTTTCCGACGAAGATTACGTCACTAGCTTTTTCAGACATATGTATTTTCAACTCCTATTTTCTGTTGTTTTTCGATGAAGCAACGTTCAGCTTTCTCTCCTTTTTAGGAGTGTTGAACGTTACTTTTTAGTACGCAAAACTTCCTAATAAATAAGATTTCAATTCAACCAAGCGCCAACATAAACGGATGGATTAAATGATTGGTGAACTCGCTGCTTTAGGTGCGACGCTCAGCTGGGCAATTGCACCCATATTGTATCGTTCAGCTTTAGCTAATACCAAGCCTATTTCGGCAAATATCGTGCGCTTTTCAGTAAACGGTGCTGTACTAGTCACGGTTCTTTTGGCTGCTGGCGCCGTGGTTGTTGCGGGGGTTGTCTTAATCTTCTTAATGTAGCACTTGCCCATTTCGAAAAAGCGTTATGGTTTTATACTCGTCTTTGAAGGTGGAGTACAAGGTAGGAGAATCCGTCCGTCCAATGTCTGTGTCGCCTGGTCTAAGAGAAATTCTTGCAAGACGAATCGCTGGAGAAATCATACTATCAAGCAAGCCGGGTACAACTATGCGTAAATGGCGTGAACTCTTCGCTATCTCCCAAACCAGCCTCAGCGAAGTTATGCGCGTCAACTCTTCTGTGATCAGTGACTACGAAAGTGGGAGACGGCAGAGTCCCGGAGCTAAATTCACCCGCAGATTTGTCCATTCGCTGCTGCATATCGACGAAGAGAAGGGCGGCAGATTCATCCGCGAATTCGCAAAACTCACTAGTTCCCCGAGTATGGCGGTGGTTGACCTCCGAGAGTTCCCTATTCCCGTCCGCGTTGAATACCTCTGCAAGGCTATCGGCGGCGAAGTAGTTGCCTGCAAGGACAAGTATGTTAAAGAAGTAAACGGCTACACAGTGGTCGACAGCCGAAAAGCCGTTGAAGCCTACTCTGGTTCACAATATGCGCAGTTATTCGGCGCTAACACTGACCGCGCATTAATCTTCACCAACGTCGATGGCGGCAGTTTGCCGATGATGATTGTCCGCGTAAGCAGCCTCAAACCGCGAGTTGTAGTCTTCCATAAAACACCGCCTGACGAGGAAGCCATCCGCATCGCCGAATACGAGCAGATCCCCCTGATTTACTCCCCAGCGCCAACGCTAGAACAACTGGTGAAATCCCTACGTAAACTCTACCGTATAGCGCTGCGCATTAAGCTTGGCAAGAAAAAAGTGCGGACGCCACCAGAAGTCAGCGCCTAAATCTGTGCTTTATATAAGGGAGGGGAAGGTACCTCTGAGATAGGTAGGTGCCTCCGTCTGTTTTTTTTTTACTAAACGGTTGCTGGCGCCGTGTTTAGGACTACCGAGCGATCAAACGTTTTACGCATGGCGAACTCCGTTTGTTTGCCGTCATTCCACTGGTCCACTGGGCGCAGGTAGCCTACAACGCGGCTGTACACTTCGCTTTTTGCTCCGCAGATTGGGCACTGGCGATGCTCGCCGGTCGTGTAGCCGTGTGTTGGGCAAACGCTAAAGGTCGGGGTTAAAGTGAAGTATGGCAGCTTGGAGTTATTTGCGACTTTCTTGACTAATTCCGCGGCTGATTTCCATGAGGGTAACCTTTCGCCTATGTATATGTGGAAGTTGGTTCCGCCAGTGTAGAGTGTCTGCAGGGTATCTTGGTGCTCAAGTGCGTCGAAGAGGTCGCCTTGGAAGTCAACGGGTAGCTGCGAGGAGTTGGTGTAGAATGGTTCGGCATGCTGTGTTTCTATCTGTTTCTGGTTTGCGAATATTATGTTGCGGTACCGTTTACGGTCGATTCTTGCCAGCCGATAGGATGTGCCCTCTGCAGGTGTTGCTTCAAGGTTGTAGAGGTTACCTGTTTCGTCCTGGTACTCCATTATGCGTTTACGCATGTAATTGAGTGTTTTTACTGCGAAGGCTTGTCCATCTTTAGTGGCGATGTTTTGGCCGAACAGGTTGATTAATGCCTCATTCACGCCTACTATGCCGATGGTGGAAAAGTGGTTCTTCCAGTACGTGTTAAACCGCTCTTTTATTCCGCCGAGGTAGTGCCTTGAGTATGGGTAGAGTCCGTTATCAGTGAAGCCCTCAAGCACTTTACGCTTAATTTCCAAGCTGGCTTTTGCCACATCCATCAAGTCGCCCAGTTTCTCAAAGAATTCATCCTCGTCTTTGGATAGGTAACCGATTCTGGGAATGTTTAATGTGACTACTCCGATGCTGCCGGTCAGTGGGTTTGCGCCGAAGAAGCCGCCTCCGCGCTTGCGAAGTTCACGGTTATCGATGCGCAGTCTGCAGCACATGCTGCGTACGTCTTCGGGGTTTAAGTCGCTGTTTACGAAGTTGCTAAAGTTGGGCACACCATACTTGGCGGTAACAGTGAAGATGGCTTGCGAAACCGGCGAGTCCCAGTCGAACTCTTTTGTAATGTTGTAGGATGGGATGGGGAACGTGAAGACTCGACCTTTTGAGTCGCCCTGCTCCATGACTCTGGCAAAAGCAGTGTTGAATATCTCCATCTCTTTGGTCATGTCACCGTAGGTTTCCTGCTGAACTTTGCCGTTGTAAATGATTCCTTCATCCTTCATGAAACTCGGCACGTTCAGGTCCATTGTTAGGTTGGTGAAGGGTGTCTGGAAGCCAACGCGTGTGGGGACATTCATGTTGAACAAGAATTCCTGTAGCGCCTGCTCGACATCTCTCTGTGATAGGTGATCGTAGTGTATGAATGGCGCAAGGTAGGTGTCAAAGTTGCTGAAAGCCTGTGCCCCAGCTGCTTCACCCTGAAGTGTATAGAAAAAGTTTACAACTTGGCCTAAGGCGGTTCTGAAGTGCTTGGCTGGTTTGCTCTCGATTTTGCCGTGGACGCCTCCGAAGCCTGAGAGGAGCAGTTCTCTTACATCCCATCCGACGCAGTATGGTCCTAGCACGCCTAAGTCGTGAATATGTATGTCGCCTGAGAAGTGGGCGGCTGCGATGTTTTCTGGGTAGATTCTTGCTATCCAGTACTTGGCGATGACTGTGGATGACAGGTAATTGTTTAGCCCCTGTAGCGAGTAGCTCATATTGCTGTTTTCTTTCACGCGCCAGTCAGTGATTTCAAGGTACTGGTCAACCATGTCTGAGGAGCTTAGCAGTGCGGCGAGTTCTCGCATGTCGTTGTGCTGTTTACGGTAGAGGATGTACGCTTTGGATGTTTGAGCGTGGCCGTTTTCGATTAGGCGCTTCTCGACGATGTCTTGTATTTCTTCGACTGTGGGTACGCCGTCGTCGCCGTATGTTTTTTGCAGGTCAGCTATGATTAGGTTGCTTAGTCGTCTGGCTAATTCTTTGTCTTTGCCGCCGACTGCTTTTGCGGCTTTCCATATGGCTTCTGTAATGCGTTCTTGATCAAACGGTTCTAGTTTGCTATCGCGTTTTAATACGAACTTCATGTTTCGCTCCTCTTCGAAACTCTGCCTGCCCTACATAGTGCCCAGCAAGCTTATGGACACACTATGCTTAGCGGTTTATTTAATAGTAATTAACAAGAAGAAGACAAATTAGCGCTA
>JAAYYI010000023.1 GCA_012515445.1 Candidatus Bathyarchaeota archaeon
CAAGCGCTTTTAACTCCTCTTCCTGTTGAGACGTCCAAACTTTTCCTGCCATTTCAACCAGTTGATTGCTAACAGAATAAGCTTATAAAACCTACTCAATTCACACCTAAATAAAATAAATACTGTACAAAATATAATACTTTTTAATCATTGTTTATTCGTCTATTTTACGGTTGAATTCATCGGTGGTCATTACTTGTTTCTCGAATTTTGCAACCGCTCAAAATGCGCCCTTTGTTTTCCGACATAGCACAGCATGACACTCGACTTCTTGTTTCCCCGTATCAATATCGACGATTATAGAGTTGTCCACAAATACAGTTGTGGGTCTACCTGGTTGTTCCTTCTTTTTCTGAGGCATTAAGGAATCAGCCCAAGCCCCTGTAACCTTTTTGTGGAATCAGAACGTAGGGAGACTCGCACTTTTTTCAAATCAGCGGGCAGGAAACTAGTGCAGTCCCGCCAGGCCTCCTTGTCGGCTTTTCAATTATGATTTTATCGGTCATCCATAACTTTCATCTTTATCTTATCCCCTTCGGAGATTCCTACTGCTTCCCGTATTTTCTTAAGTATTGTTACCTGAGAGTATCTCGTTACAGTAACTGAAGCCATTCTTATCTACCTATATCAACAAACACGTGAGAAGTTGAACATACTCCACTCATCCCATCCCACCCATCCAACATACTTTACAAGCGAAAAACCCTCACTCCCCATCCCAACAGCAACCAAAAAACAGCCCAAAACCAAAAACCAAACCAATCCACAACCAAAAGATGGGATGGGGAAACTCCTGTATATCCCATCCCCATAAAGAGAAAAAAACGATAGGTTTGCGATTGTTTTTTAAGAAGCAAACGGCTAAAATGGGGTTTAAGGCGAACCAATTTGACATTAAGAGGCTTCATAGAGCAACTTAAAGAAACAGGTGAATTAACAAAGATCACAAAGCCAGTCTCAGTCGAGTACGAGATGGCAGGCATCATCGCTGCCAACGGCGAAAAACCCATCATGTTCGAGAACGAGAAGGAATCAAAGATTCCGGTCGTTGCGGGTTTGGTTTCATCAAAAGAGCTCATCTGCCGAAGCATGAGCATCACTAAAGAGCAACTTCTCCCCAAACTACTCGACGCAATCGAGCATCCAGTCCCGGCAAAACTGGTTACAGAAGCACCATGCCAAGAAGTCGTCGAATTAGGCGCAGACGTAGACTTAACAAAGCTGCCAATCATGCGCTACACCGACAAAGACGGAGGAAAATACATCGCCTCAGCAGTCTCCATCGTCAAAGATCTAAAAACGGGCGCACGCAACATGTGCTTCCACCGCCTTATGCTAAAAGACAGAAACCATTTTGTTGCACGCATCGTCGAACACAGAGGCACAGACACAGCACTTACCAACGCTGGCGGCGAACTCGAAATAGCCATCTGCCTCGGAAACTCCACCGCAGTGCTACTTGCAGCTGCAACCACTCTGCCAATGGGCGTAAATGAACTCTCAATGGCAAACGCAATCGAGAAAACCGACCTCGTTAAATGCAAAACAGTCGACCTTGAAGTCCCGGCGGACACAGAATTCGTCTTCGAAGGTAAAATAACCAAAGAAAAAGTCACTGAGGGCCCATTCCTGGACTTAACGGGCATCGTTGACCGCACACGCCAGCAGCCGGTAGTTGAAATCAAATGCGTAACACACCGCAAAAACCCAATCTACCAAACCATCCTCGCAGGTAGAAACGAGCACAAGTTCCTCATGGGCATGCCAAAGGAGCCAACCATCTTTAAGGAAGTTAGCAAAGTCTGCGAATGCAAAGACGTCTACATCACACCAGGGGGATGCAGCTGGTTACATGCAGTCGTACAGATCAAGAAGAAGAACGCTGACGATGGCAGAAAAGCCATTGACGCCACATTCAAAGGCCACGGCTCACTCAAGCACTGCGTCATCGTCGACGACGACATAAACATCTATGATCCACACGACGTGGAATGGGCAATCGCAACACGGTTCCAAGCAGACAAAAACTGCGTAATCCTATCAAACCAGCCGGGTTCAAGCCTTGACCCCTCAGGCGACTTAAGCGAGGGCAAGAAGGCAACAACAGCAAAAGCAGGCCTCGACGCCACAGCGCCACTCGTCACGATTGGCAAAGGGTTTAGTAAAGTAGACTACGTAAAAGTTGACTTAAACAAATACCTATAGAGAGAAGATAGCTATGGAGTTAACTAAGCAAGAACAAGCAATGCTGGATGGCAAGGAAGGTTACGCCGTCCGCAAAAGCATGGAGATCCTCGTCGCGCTCGGCGAGATTTTCGGTGCAAAAAGCCTCATCGACGTTGGCTCAGTGCAAGTCGCAGGCGTCAGCTACCACAACCTCGGCGATGCGGGACTTGAATTCCTTGACTCACTGGCAAAAGACGGCAGAGTAAAAGTCTTAACGACTTTGAATCCTGCTGGTATGGACCTTGAGAACTGGAAGCAACTCGGAATCAGCCCAGACTTCGCCGAAAAACAGAATTTGGTGATAGATGCGTTCCAGCGAATGGGTATACTCGTAAGCTGCACCTGCACACCCTACTTGATCGGTAACTTGCCAACATACGGTGAGCATATTGCATGGTCGGAGAGCAGTGCAGTCACATTTGCAAACTCAGTTATAGGCGCAAGGACAAACCGAGAAGGCGGACCATCAGCATTGGCAGCGGCTTTCGTGGGCAAAACTCCATGCTACGGC
>JAAYYI010000125.1 GCA_012515445.1 Candidatus Bathyarchaeota archaeon
AAAAAACCACCAAAAAGACAAGAAAACCATCGTATACAACTTAAAAGACAACCCAAAACAAAAAACCAACCTTTTCCACAACCCAAAACTGGGATAGTACACTACAGAGAAAACCACACCCACAAAACAAAAAAGCCCAACTACAAACAACACAATTTTTTGATCTACTGTTAAATAAGGGGGGTCTAGAAAAAAATCACAGTTGACTCGCGATTGTTATGTGTTTCTCAACCACAAACCGTCAAATAGCCCAGATTAACCCAACTCAACCTATGACAGACTCCATCGTATTTATTCAATCAGTGGTTGCGAGGGCAAAAACGCCATAGACCCCTCTATTCACACCCTGCAGGTCGACGAGGACACGATTATTTTGGATAAAGGCTTCATGTCAACGCCGCATGACAGATTGCAAACTCAAGAAATCCGCCTGCAAACTGCTCTAGAAAAGCTATCTAAAGTAAACCTAAACCAACTACAATTCTGATGTCGCATGCACATTTAGATCACATAGGTTTGCTACCTCACATCTTCTACGCTTTATCGGATGTGTTATTTGCCTAGATTTGAATGCAAATGGTAATCAGGCATAGATATGACAAATTTTACGCCTAAACCTGGCGCACCTTCCTCTGTAATATCCCAGCCGTACGCTTCAACGATCTTTTTAACAAGCATCAAACCCAAACCCGATCCGTTACCGGTTGTGAATCCTTCAGAAAACATACGTGGCTTGTTAGCTTCGGGAATTCCCACGCCGTCATCTTGATAGATTAGCTTTATAGCGTCTTGTTCTTTAAGGTAGTAAAGATGTATCTTGCTGGTCTTTTGTCCGTGTTTAACCGAGTTATCTATCAGGTTGTAGAAGATTTGTCTTAATAGCGAATCAGCGATTACTTTAAAACCGTTACATTCATTAAAGATTTGTAGTTCTGGAAGGTTTGTTTGTAGAGCTACTGCCTGTTTAAAGAAATCACCGACGTTAATCTCCGAAGGTTGCTCAACACCGATTTTTTCATAGTAGCTGCTAAATTCAAACAGTTTATTCGAAGCTTCCACAGCGTTTTCAATGCTTGTAAAAAGTTTTACCAGTGTAGGGGAGTCACCGATAATCTTGTCACCGATAATCCTCCTCAATAAATACGTATTCGAAAGGATAATTGAGAGTTTATTCTTAACATCATGCCTTGTTAAGCTGCCGACAACCCGAATTTTCTCATTCGCAGCTGCAACTTCTTCATCGGCTTCTTTTTGGCCTGTAATGTCACGTGCCATACCGAAAATTATGTTTTTCTTCGGGTAAGGAAATGAATTCCAAGAGAGCCATCGTACACTGCCATCTTTGCAGATGTACCGATTCTCGAACTGGAAAACTTTTTGGCCATCAATTAGGGTTGCTCTTGCATTAGCTGTGGCTGCTTGGTCATCTGGGTGCACAAACTCAATCCATGGCTTGGATAGAAGCTCTTTGTTACTCCACCCAAGGATTTTTGACCATGCGGGATTCAGCACCTTGAAGTAACCGTCAAAGCCAGCCATACATATCATATCAAGTGAATTCTTAAAAATCAAGTCGATTTGTTGTAGTTTTTCTTGAGTTCTTTTACGTTCGGTAATATCTCGTTCGACTGAGAGAATGTGTGTCTTATTACCTATCTTTACGGCTTGTAAGGCAACTTCAGCCTCAAAGAAGGAGCCATCTTTGCGTTGATGAATAACTTCAAAGACATCTACGTTACCGGTTGAAGTTATTTCGCGCATTTTCTTGGTTTTTAGCTCAATTTGTTTATTTATTATGCTTATAGGTTTCCCAATCAATTCCTCTCGGGAGTAGCCATGAACATTCAAAGCTGCTGTGTTGGCATCACAAATTATGGGAATACCTACTTTAGGTAATTCAAAAACAAGAATATAATCGCCGGCTTGCTCGAAGAGTGAGCGATATCTTCCTTCACTCTCCTTGAGAGTTTCTTCAGTTTTTTTCTGTTGAGTTATGTCACGAATAATCATGATTGTTTTTTCTAATCCATCAGCATCAAGAAAAATAGTGGAGGTAACTTCACCTTCAAAAGAAGAGCCATCTTTTCGTTTAAGAGTTAATTCCCCACGAGCTTTACCCATTTTTTTGCGCTCGTTTAATAATGAAACGCATTTTTCATCGACAACAACGAGATCGGCTCTCTTCGAATTCAGAAGTTCATCCTCGGATTCGCCAAACATTCCGCAAGCCGCAGGATTAGCTGCGAGTAGTGTTCCATTCGGTTTAGTTAATAATACTGCATCAAAACTATTCTCATACAGGGAGCGGAATGGATTATCCCAACGTGCTTTATCAGCGGCCATAAGGTCCACCCAGTCTATTGCTCCCTTGCATGAGTATAAAGAAACCATACTCAGTTTCTGAATAAAAATCTTGTTTATCAAAAGCAAACAAAAATGTTGAGAGATAAAAAAGAATAGTTTACTTTGTGTTAAACTTCTGTATGAGCAATTCGCAGATTCCATCGATGGCTTTGACTGCTTCTATGTCTTTGTTTTTTAGCGGTGTCTCGCCTGCCATATCGGCTTCAATAATTTTCTGATCCCACGGCACAGTCGCTAAAAGCTCCATGCCGTTCTGCTTAGCGAAGGATGATATAGCCTCTTTCTGTGCATCATTCATTACACGGTTGCCGATTAAGAAGAGATTCTCCATACCTGCAGCAGCCGCCATCTCATGGATATGCTTAGCGATCTCCAGCGACTTCAAGTTGGAATCCGCCACTATGAGCAATGCATCCATTTGGCGTGCTGTTCCCCGCCCAATATGCTCTACTCCTGCTTCCAAGTCCATTACAACTGCCTCATTCGTTTCCACATAGAGGTGCCGAAGCAAAGCGCGGATGACTGCGGTTGGAGCACACATACAGCCTGCACCCATCGAGTGAACCGTGCCCATAACGATTAAGTCGGGGCCGAGCGGTGTTGGAATAGCGTACTGCTCTATGATGTCGTCTACTTTGAAGTTCAGGTTGTAGATGTGTGAGTAGCCGCTGTCGGTTTTGGATTCAACCAGCTGCTTATTCTCAGAAATAGGCATTATTTTGCGTGTTTCCTCAGCGGTTAACCCCAAAGTTAAGCCCATGTTGGGGGATGAATCGGCGTCGATAGCAATGGTTTTAAGTTGACGCGCATAGAAACCCATGGCTAAACCGCCTGCGATCAAGGTTTTACCTACTCCACCTTTACCTGCAACAGCTATTTTCATAAGTATCACTAATGCTAAAAGTTGGGTTTTGCGAATTAATTTAGATTTCCGTGGCTTTTTCGGTGGATTGATATGTTACTCCAGAAGTAGTAGTAGCACCATCGGAACAATGCCTGCTACGAGCGATAGCAACTGCAATGCTGATTTCTTTAATTCAGGGGTATCTTTTCGGAGCTCCGGAATCAAGTCTGAGCCGGCAATGTACACGAAGTTGCCAGCAGCAAAAGGCACAAGCAACAAATTGGCGCCTTCAACCAGTGAACCCAGCGCAAGTGCAATCAATACGCCGATAACCGAAGTTAGTGCCGTTAGGAAGTTGAACATCAGTGCTTTCTTTTTGTGGATGCCGCCGTAGATTAGGACGCTGAAGTCGCCTAGTTCCTGTGGTATTTCGTGGAAGATTATTGCTATTGTGGTGGCTACTCCTAGTGGGATGCTTACGAGGTAGCTGCCGCCGATGATTAAGCCGTCGATTAGGTTGTGTATGCTGTCTCCGAAGAGGTTCATGTATGCGAAGCTGTGAGGGTGCTCTTTTGAGGTGGGTACGTGGCAGTGGCGCCATTGCAGGAAGCGTTCTACAGCGAAGGATACGAGGATTCCGCCGATTAGGACAAGCGCGGTTTCTGTCGCGAAGCCTGTTTCTATCATTTCGGGCATGAGGTGCAGAAAGACGTCGCCGAGTAGTCCTCCAACTGCGAAGCTTACGAGGTAAGTGAAAGTTTTTTTGAGTTTTGATTCGCTGATCCATATGAATAGAATTCCGATGAGGCTTATGGCGCTTACGAGCAGTACGCTTGCAAGTGAGAGTATCCAGCTTAGCATGTTTATTCGAGCGTGTTAACGCAGAGCAGTTATTAAAAGCTAGCGAATTTCTTAATAAAACCTTATATCCAAAAGATGGCACTCTTAATAAGAACCTGTATGAGCATAGTCAGCCTATCAATCCCAAAACCGCTACTGGAAAAAGTCGACAGCTACCTAAAAGAGCAAGGCTACGCAAACCGCTCCGAAGTCCTACGCCAAGCACTCCGCAGCTACATATCCGAAGCCAAACGACTAGACGAACTCAAAGGCACAGTCGCAGCCACAATAACTATCATCTACCAGAAGGGCGCAAGCACAAGAGACGACAGCCAACACCACAGCAGCAACGTCGTGTTAACCTTCCTGCACACCCACATAGAGGAAGGCTACTGCATCGAAGTCATCATAGCAAAAGGCGAAGCACACCTCATGAAGGCGTTTATTGAGTCGCTGCGAGCCAACAAGCAGGTGTCTGAAGTTAAAGTAACCATATTATAAACAAGCGATAGGTCAACTGCGATTTTTCTCTATACCCCTCTTATTTTAAGCGGATATGATTCTGTCGGCGAAAACTAGACTAGACCTACCAGTCTCAAAAGCACATCCCCTCCCTACCTAACGAAAAACCATACCCTAGGATACCTCTCACATGGTTCGAGATTCGTCTACTATAAGGTATAACGGTTAGCGGCGCTGTTGAACACTGCTTAACGCCTCATGAAGTGCTTGGAGCGCATGCCAGCTTTGCGATAGATGTCACAGTCAATTTCTGTTCAAAAATTCTCACAATCCGCACTAAACCCATTATGTAGCGTTCGTTAACTTGGCATTAAGTAACCTACCAACCACTAACTCTGTTTTAACGATAATTTACAGAATAGAATTTGTTGGTGCGGAGGGTGGGATTTGAACCCACGAACCCCTGCGGGATAAGAGCCTCAGTCTTACGCCTTTGGCCATGCTGGGCGACCTCCGCGCACGTGTAGCGGAAATATAGGACAAGGGCACATTTAAAGCCTTTACCGTAAAAAACGTGGGGAAAGACGAAAGAGCGCCTTAAGTGCCATTGCGGCTGAGTAGGAAATAGCCGTATTCTGCTAGCAGGTTGGGGAGCAAGCGGATTTTTCGGTTATTGGATTTATAGAAGACGGCGTTGTTGGCGATGTTCTTGTTTTTGGTGTAGTCTTTGAAGTCGTTTAGGCTTAGGAAGTGCAGGTTGGGTGTGTCGTACCACTGGTAGGGCAGTGAGGGCGTGACTGGGACTCGGCCGCGGAAGAAGATGCTGGCGCGGGCTTTGTAGTGGGCAAAGTTTGGGATGCCGACGATGACTTTTTTGCCTACGCGGAGCGCCTCCTGTAGGACGAAGTCGGGTTTTTTCACCTGCTGGAGCGTCTGGTTTAGGATAACGTAGTCGAATGATTTGTCACGGTACTCAGAAAGCCCCGTGTCGATGTCCTGCTGGTAGACGCTTAAGCCTGCGTTGATACATCGGACTATGGCGTCTTCGTTTAGTTCGATGCCCTGCGCACGCACCTGTTTCGTCCGGGTGAGGTAAGCTAATAGTTCTCCGTCGCCGCAACCCAAATCCAGCACTGAAGCGCCCTGCGTTATCCAATCTGCAATGCCTTTATTGCCAACTTTATTTGCCATGTTATGAGCCTCCGTTGCTTAGGCTTCGAAGGAAGCTGCTAATGAGTCGTCCTTCTTGTTCTGTTTCGACAAGGAAAGAGTCGTGGCCGTAGGTGGCGTTTATTTCGCAGTAGCTTGCATCGACGCCTGATAGCTTGCAGGCTTTCACTATCTCCTGCGACTGGGAGGCGGGGTAGAGCCAGTCTGATTTGAAAGCGATAACTAGCACTTTCGCTTTGAGACCGCTAAAGATGCTTCCGAGGCTGTGTCCGTTTAAGAGGTTGAAGTAGTCGATGGCTTTGGTTATGTAGAGATAGCTGTTTGCGTCGAAGCGTTTGACGAAGCTGTCGCCTCTGTGGTGGAGGTAGCCTTCGACTTCGAAGTCTGCGCCGAACTTGGGGGCGCAGTCGGCTCTGAATCTGCGTCCGAACTTCTCAGCCATTGAGGTGTCGCTCATGTAGGTTATGTGGCCGATCATTCTGGCTATTGCTAAGCCTTTGGCTGGGCCGGCTGAGTCGTAGTAGTTGCCGTTTTGCCAGTCGGGGTCAGCCATTATTGCTTGGCGTCCGACTTCATTAAATGCGATCTGCTGCGGCGTATGCTTGAGTGTCGTTGCAATCGGAATAGCCGAACGGATACGGTTTTGGTAAGCAGCCATCCACTGCAGCACCTGCATGCCGCCCATTGAGCCGCCGACGATTGAAAGCAACCGCTCGATGCCAAGGTGGTCGATTAGGTGGCGCTGCGCATTAACCATGTCACCGATGGTCACTATTGGAAAATCGGTTCCATAGGGCTTCCCAGTTTTAGGGTTAGTTGAGGATGGACCTATGGAGCCTTGGCAGCCGCCGACGACGTTACTGCAAATGACAAAGTACTTGTCTGTGTCGATGCCTTTGCCGCCTCCGACGATGCCGTTCCACCAGCCGCCTTCGCCTGAGACATGCGCGTCGCCGCTAAACGCATGCGCTATCAGTATCGCGTTGGATTTTTCGGCGTTTAGCGTGCCGTAGGTCTCATATGCAAGCGTGACAGGTGATAGTTTTTCGCCTGACTCCAACGTTAGCTCGCTGAAGGTGAACTGATGGGTTTCTTTATTTGAGATTAGTCTTGTTTCCTCCTGACAAAAAATAAAGGGGTTTATTGCTGTGAGGCTTTTAGCGCCTGATCTAAGTCTGCGATTATGTCCTCTGCATCTTCTATACCGATGGATAATCGGATGAAGTCAGCTGTTACGCCTGTTGCTTTCTGCTCTTGCTCTGTTAGCTGCTGATGTGTTGTCGAAGCTGGGTGGATAATTAGGCTCTTAGCATCACCAATGTTCGCAAGGTGCGAGAACAGCTTGACGTTTCGGATTACTTTTTTACCTGCTTCCAAGCCGCCTTTGACGCCGAAACCAACTAATCCACCGTATTGGCCCTGCAGGTACTTCTCGGCTGTTTTGTGGTTGGGGTTGCTTGGCAGGCCCGGATATGTTACCCAGTTGACGAGCGGGTGGCTGCTTAGGTACTCTGCGACTTTCTGTGCGTTTTCGCTGTGTTTGCGTTGGCGAAGCGGTAGGGTTTCTAGTCCCTGTATGAATAGCCAAGCGTTAAATGGACTCAGCGTGGGCCCGACGTCTCGCCCAAGCTGGACGCGTGCTTTGAAGACTAACGCTACGTTGCCCAAACCGGGGAAGTTGCCGAATGCCTCCCAGTATTTGACTCCATGGTAGGCTGGGTCTGGTTCTGTGAATTCTGGGAATTTGCCGTTATTCCAGTTGAATTTGCCGCTGTCAACGATGGCGCCGCCTAAGCTTGAGCCGTTTCCGGCGACGTATTTGGTTGCGGAGAGGACGACTATGTCTGCGCCATACTCGATGGGTGCAACTATGCCGACGCCCACAGTGTTATCCACGACAAATGGAATACCTGCGTCGTGCGCTATTGCAGCTAAGGCTTCGAAGTCGGGTACATCCAGTTTGGGGTTGCCGATGGTTTCAGCGTATACCGCGCGGGTTTTGCCGGTTATGGCTTTTTTGAATTCTTCTGGCTTTTGTGAGTCAACGAATTTTACTGTTCTTCCCAGTTTAGGGAAGGTGTAGTGGAACAGTTCGTAGGTACCGCCGTAGAGGTTGTTTGCCGCTACGATTTCGTCGCCGACCTGTGTTAATGTTAAGAGTGCGAGTGAGATAGCTGCTTGGCCAGAGGCGACTGCGAGTGCGCCTGTGCCGCCTTCGATTGCTGCAATGCGGCGTTCAAAAACGTCGGTAGTCGGGTTCATTAAGCGAGTGTAAATGTTGCCGAGTTCTTTTAAGCCAAACAGGTTCGCTGCGTGCTCGGGGCTTTTGAATACGTATGAGGCTGTTTGGTAGATTGGGACAGAGCGGGCGCCGGTTGCTGGGTCAGGTGATTCTTGGCCGGCGTGTACGGCGATTGTCGCTAATTTTTTTGGCATTTATGGTTGTGCTCCTTTTGATTTTTATTCAAACAAGCATTCGATAACGGCGTTATAACCGTTCTTGATTGTAATATTCCAAAAAGAATAGCATCCATCAAAAACTTTCAAATAGGAATATCGAAAGATCGAAAAATCAGAAAACAATAGGGGACCAAATTACTAGGGAGTGTGGTTCTCTGTCTTGTAATTCTGCTCCGGCTGTGCAATAGTAATCTTCGTACCCGGCGCCACAGGACCAGTAACCCAAACGTTACCGCCGATAACCGAGTTGTCACCGACAACCGTCTCCGCACCCAGCAGCGTTGCGCCCGAGTAGATAACCACGTTGTTGCCGATGGTTGGGTGACGTTTGCGGCCTTTAATGATGTTACCCTTCTCGTCCTTAGGGAAGCTAAGCGCGCCCAAAGTGACTCCCTGATATAGTTTAACGTTGTCGCCGATTTCCGCGGTTTCGCCGATGACGACACCTGTGCCGTGGTCTATGAAGAAGTTTTTGCCGATTTTTGCGCCCGGATGAATGTCTATGCCTGTTAATGCATGCATGTGCTCGCTCATTATGCGGGGAATAAGCGGCACGCCTGCAACATAGAGCTCATGCGCCAAGCGGTAGGTGGTTATGGCGAGTATGCATGGGTAGCTGAGGATGACTTCGTCGGTGCTGACTGCTGCGGGGTCGCCCTCGTATGCTGCCTGAACGTCGCCGCTGAGAGTAGTTCTGATTTCTGGAAGCTTCTCTAGCAGTTCACGCACAACTATATGAGCACGTTTCTCGCAGATATCCTCGGGGCATTCGCTTATTTTTCTGCAGATGTACTTTAGGCTCTTAGCAGTTTCCTCGGTAAGCCTACTATAGATCGAGTTTAGTTTGCTGCCTAAATTGAATCCTATGTTTGCTTTTGTAAGTTCAGAATCTCCCAAATATCCTGGGAATAGAACTGCGAATAGGTCTTCTAGGACGTCTATGACGACTTTTTTAGAGGGTAAGTCGCGGCCTTCAAGGTGGTTCATGCCGCCGTATTTCTCGTAGCTGACCAGCATGTCATCTACTAGCTGCGGTATTCCTTTTAGAACCCAGTCTTGCTCGACGTTGTGGTTGTTGCGCATAAGTGTGTCTAGCATGCGGTCTGGATTCCAGCAATCAATGTCCTTGTTTTTTTCTAGGCATTCTTTGCAGTTTTTTGGGCGAGACTGGTTTGCTTTAGTCGTCATGTCCGGGTCCCTTTCCCAAAGTATTGTTGGGGGGTAATATAAGAGAAGCGTAATAAAACAATTAAAAAGGAGTTTAGATTGTCGGCGGCGGTGTTGGCTCGGTAAACAGTACTGTGCTTAGGTAGCGTTCCCCAGTGTCAGGCAGTATAACAACGATCACTTTGCCCTTGTTCTCCGGTCGCTTGGCAACCTGTAGTGCTGCATAGGTTGCGGCGCCTGCAGAGATACCCACAAGCAAACCCTCCTGTTTCGCCAGTTCCCTTGCGGTTTTAAGCGCATCATCGTCTGTAACTTGAATGACTTCGTCAACTACACCCATTTGAAGAATATCCGGCTTGAATCCTGCACCGATACCCTGAATCTTGTGTGGACCCTTCTTTCCACCGCTCAGTACCGGCGAAGCTGCGGGCTCAACTGCTACAGCTCTGAAAGAGGGCTTTTTGGATTTAATGTATGCTGAGACGCCGGTTATTGTTCCGCCTGTTCCGACACCTGCAACGAGTATGTCAACTGTGCCGTCGGTGTCTTCCCAGATTTCCGGTCCGGTGGTTTCACGGTGGACTTTTGGGTTTGCGAGGTTTTTGAATTGCTGGGGCATGAAGCTGCCGGGGGTGGCTGCTATGAGTTGTTCAGCTTTTTTGATTGCGCCGCCCATGCCGTCTGGTCCGGGGGTGAGGACTAGTTGTGCGCCGTATGCTTTGAGTAGGTTGCGGCGCTCTACGCTCATGGTTTCTGGCATTGTTAGGATTAGTTTGTAGCCTTTTACGGCTACTGCCATGGCTAGTCCTATGCCGGTGTTGCCTGATGTGGGTTCGATGAGTGTTGCTCCGGGTTTTAGGATGCCTTGTTTTTCGGCTTCTTCTATCATGGCTTTGCAGATGCGGTCTTTAACTGATCCGCCTGGGTTTTTGGATTCGAGTTTGCCTATGACTGTGGCGTTTGTGCCTTCAGTTAGTTTGTTTAAGCGTATTAGTGGTGTTTTTCCGATTGTTTCTAGTACATTGTTGTTTATTTTCATGTAAACCACTTTCCATAACACCGTTATAATTAGTTGCTTAAAGCCTTATTGGTGCCCCAATAACAGAAAATCAAGAAGCACCAAACAACACATAAGGAAAACAAACTAAAAAATAATCGCTTAGAGAATCCTCAGCAAATCCGCCTTCGTAATAATACCAATAACAACGCCTTTCTTAGAAACCAAAACAGCAGAATAATTCTGCAAAAGACTCGTAATCAACGACAAAGGCGCATCATCATTAATCTGAGGAAAAGCCTCCTCCATAATTCTCTCTGTGGGTTGCCTAGAAATCTCCTCCAAATCCTTGCCATCCAAAATAAGGCGAAGAATCGCTTTCTCCGACACACTGCCCACGGATTGTTTACCATCAAAGACAGGTATCTGGGAGTAACCGTGGTCCTTCATGATTTTTACTACTTCAGAGATAGGTTGGCTTCTCTGGACGCTTACTACGTCGGTGTGTACTAGTTTTTCTGCTTGGACTTTTGATTTGAATTCTAGTCGTTCGAGGACGTCGAAGATTGTTTTTACTTTGGTGTAGGATGAGTCTATGGTTCCGGCTTCTAGTTTGGCGATTAGGGATTGGCTTACGCCCGCGGCTTTGGCGAGTTCTGACTGTTTTAGGCCTAGTTGTCTTCTTCGTTTGCCTATGTCCTCTAATGTGGGAAACATAACCCAAATGTTAGTTAACGCTGTTATATATTCTTTTAGGAATAGACTGCGTTAAACCGCAAAAAGACAAAAACGCAAAAAACAGCTGCAGATTCAAAACGACTTATAAGTATAAGCGTGTTATAGTGGAAACGATGTACCAATGGATCCACAATGCGAAATAATCGGCAAATACGTCCTACCTATATTCCGTTCAATGCTAGCAAAAGAACTCGTACAGAACTACAAACTCTCACAAACCGAAGCAGCCAAAAAACTCGGAACCACCCAAGCAGCAGTCAGCCAGTACCTTAGCTCAAAACGCGCCTACAAAGGCTATAAACATGTAGAGCAGTATCTCCCAAAAATCCAGGCGATGGCGTCAGAGACCGCCCGAAAGTTAGCCAATAAAGAGATCGAAGCAGACGAAATAACACCTGACTTCTGCAGCCTTTGCGTTACCTTCTGCGTTAGGAAGGAACATGAAGTGCCTGAATCCGAGAAACCGGATTATTACATTTAGCGCCTTTCATTTTTCGCTGGCTTAAGCGTGCTTTGGTTAAGTTGGTTTATTGGATGCTAGCTGACTGATTTCTAGATAAATTTCATTCCAGCTGTAAACCCGCTTAGTAAGATTCTTCACGTTTAAGGATTGGTTATATGGGTGATCGTAAACCAGCACTGTTTTAACTCTAGATGACCACTCAAGCGCTTCCTCAAGTGAATCCTCAACGATCACATCTAACCCTTCAATGTTAGCCTGATACTTTTTACCCATCTCAAGCAGATGCAGTTCATCGTATGGTACGCCATTGTCTTTTAGCCATGTCTGCGTCAGTTCCCTTAGAGGCGCATATCTGCCTGTTAAGAGGTAGATGCTGTGGCCTTCTCTGCTTAGCCGCTCAAGGGTTTCTTTAGCCTCAGGATAAATCGGCAGGTCCTTGTACAGGATGTCGGTTATAAGCCGAGCTTCCTCGGCGCGGGTTATTCCTAAAACGACGCTTAAGCTGAAGCTAGTAATGTCTTTTTCCGTGAGTGTTAAGCCGTATGCTTGTTTGATTGTTTGAAGTAGTACGTCGGTAAAGTTGGCGATTACGCCATCGATGTCAAAGCCCAGTTTCATCCAGAGGTTGCTTCCTGTCTTATCTATCAAGTTATACCATCTACAACGCTTATCGGTAAAAGTGTTCCTAAAGGAACCAACACTTTAGCGAGATAAACCAGCCTACTCCTACCTCTCAGTGACCTCCCCCTCCCTTCCTGAAGCAGCTTGTATATGTGGATAGACGCTGATGCCTTGACTATATTCCAACTATTAGCTTCGGGTTAGTCAAGAAAGCTTGACGAAAACACCTATAATCCATCAACTAATAACACCAAAAAAGGAATGGCACTTATGGTGAGTAAACGAATAAAATTAACGTTTATTCTAATATTGCTTTCAGCATTAACTATAATAGCTATTCCAGCGAAGTCACAGACAACTGGCAATATAATAATCGGCTCTGATGGCTCTGTTACAGGAACAACAGCCATTACTCAAAACAGCAGCACCTATACTTTAACCGAAAACACTACTGGAAAAATTACAGTCGAGAAAAGCAACATTGTTATCGATGGAGCAGGATACGCCATCAATGGGGCAGGAATAGACTTTCCCACATCGTCTGCTCGAGAAGAACTAATTTATAATGTCACAATCCGCAACCTGATAATCAGCACTGGAAGAATATTCGCAAACGGCGGCGGATATCACACATTCTATAACAATTACATATATGGACTCGAGCTATGGGGGACGGAGTACAACAACATCACCCATTGCACCATAGCAAGTATTAATCTGAATTACGGAGGAAGTCATAGCACCATAACTGAAAATAACATAATAAACGGTTTAACAGCTTTCTTGGCTTCTAACGTAACAGTAGATAGAAACTATTGGAGATTTTATCTAACAAGATATCCCAATGCAACGGAAATAGGAAATACAGGAATAGGCAACCAACCCTATGTGTTAGAATCAAGCACGCCTGTTATCAGTCCGGATTATCATCCGCTGATGAAGCCCATATCAATTCCGTTGACAGGTTCAATTACTGAATTTCCAACATCAACGCCTGCTCCGACAGACAATCCCAGTTCAATAGGGACACCTACTCCCGCAAGAACGCCCAGTCCAACATCTGCGGCTTCAGCTACTTCAAGCCCCATAGAGACGCCAAGCTCAACACCATATACAATAGAGTCTCCGTTCCCGCCATTAGTAGCGGTCTTAGCGGTAATTATTGCATTAACAGCCGCTGTGTTGATAGCAAGAAAACGAAAAATACAGAGAAAATGAAGCACACCCTTTCACAGCCACTAGCTTAATTTTCCATCTGTAGCGTTGACAACATAATTTTTTTAAAATAACTGAAGTAAATTAAAAAAAAGATACGAGTTGCCCTATAGCAGGCGGAAGTTCTCTTTAACCGTAGTCAACACAACATGCGTGTTGGTACGCTCAATGTAGGGTAAAGCAAGCATCTTCTTCGTAAACGCGCCAAGGTCTTCACGGTTCTTGAATTTAGCGATTATAACAGCGTCAGTTAAGCCAGTTACGTCATAGACGCCGCAAACGTTTGGAATCTTTGCGATCTCGTTTTCTGTCTCGACTAGGCGGCCTTTGGAAACGGTGATTTCGGTAACTACAGTCAGCTGGTAGCCTAGTTTCTCGTGGTCGAGTATAACTGAGTAGCCTTTGATTAGGCCATCTTCCTCCATCTTTTTTATTCTGGACAGAACTGTACCGACTGATACGCCGACGTTTTTGGCGATTTGGCGGCTTGAGAATCTAGCGTCCTCTAGGAGACCTTGGAGAATCTTTACATCGGTGTCGTTTAATTCCATGCTAATGTTTCCTGCACGTTCTTTCAATATATGCCTGTTTTATAAAACATGCTTCTCATAATCACTCGGGTTAGTTTATAAAAGTTTAGTTTTTTCACGCGAACTCAACACAGGTTTTTAGAACAACAATACATATGCGTATTGGTTTTCTGCCAAAAAAAGAGAGCAATCTTAAATTAACCCCAAAACGCCATAGTCCCTGAGCCAACATGCCAGCCAAATACGACACCATACTAGTCTTAGACTTCGGCGGACAATACTGCCACTTGATCGGAAGACGAATCAGAGAACACGGTGTCTACTCAGAAATCGTGCCACATGACATTTCACCAGAAGAAGTCAAAGCGCTAAATGGGAAATTCAACGTTAAAGGTCTAATCTTCTCAGGTGGACCATCAAGCGTATACGAGCCAAACGCACCCAAACTCCACCCACGCATCCTAGAAGTCAACCTGCCCATACTCGGATTATGCTACGGCCACCAGCTCCTCGCCCAAATAGTCAACGGCAAAGTTGAACCAGCCACATGCAAAGAATATGGCATCGCTCAAGTAGCCATCGACAAACCAGTCGGTATATTAGAAGGCTTAAGCGAGAAAGAGCAGGTCTGGATGAGCCACGGCGACACTGTCATGGCTCCGCCGCCGGAATTCGAAGCGCTCGCACACACAGATAACTGCCCAGTAGCAGCCTTCCGGCATAAGTCTAAACCAATCTACGGCTTGCAATGGCACCCCGAAGTCATCCACACCGAACACGGCATGCGGATGCTGCAGAACTTTATTTTCCAAGTTTGTAAAGCTCAAGCTAACTGGCAGATGGAAGACCTGATTGGCAAAATGGTGAAGGAACTCCAAACGGAAACATCTGGCGCCCGAGCCATCATTGGATTAAGCGGCGGCATAGATTCAAGCGTCGCCACAGCACTCGCAGCAAAAGCATTAGGCGAAAAATTAACCGCGGTATACGTTGACCACGGATTTATGCGTGAAGGCGAAACAGAATCAATCCGTGAAACCTTCGAAAAATTCGACATAAACTTCATCGTCGCAGACGCCCACGAACGCTTCTACTCCAAACTATACGGCGTAACAGAACCCGAAACTAAACGTAAGATCATGGGTGAAGAATTCATCCGTGTATTCGAGGAAATCGCAGCACAATCAGGCGCCGAGTACCTGATACAGGGAACAATCTATCCCGACCGCATCGAATCTGGAGCAAGCAAGAATAGCGATAAAATCAAGAGCCACCACAACGTCGCAGGCTTACCAGAGAAGATAAAATTCAAAAAAATCCTTGAACCACTCCGAGACCTATACAAGGATGAAGTACGTAAAGTAGCACGCATGCTTGAACTACCAAAGGAACTAGTTAACAGACAACCTTTCCCGGGACCTGGCTTGGCAGTACGCATCATCGGACCACTCACCGAAGAGAAAATCAGAATCGCCAAGCAGTCAGACAAGATCATCCGTGAAGAGATCAGTAAATGCGACTTCGCTGACGGCTTATGGCAGTACTTCTCGGTGGTTACCGACACTAAAGCTACGGGCGTCAAAGGAGATGCAAGAGCATACGGCTACGTTGTTGCGGTACGTGCTATGGAAAGCAGGGAGGCAATGACCGCCAGCTTTGCCAAGATACCTTACCCTGTGCTTGAGCATATTTCAACAAGGATAACTAACGAGGTTCCGCAGGTTACCAGAGTAGTGTATGATATTACTCATAAACCGCCAGCAACTATCGAATGGGAATAAACCCATTTCCTTTTCACTCTAGAGATCAATTGTTTTTTAAAAGCTTAGTATAGAGGCATCCGTGATAAGGCGTTTCAGTTAAATCTGCACTCTGTGAAACAAGCATAAAACAACTAGAACGGTAGAATAGAAAAGTAAATTTTGAAACAAAAGAAAGGGAAGAGACTATTGGTCTCTTATTGTCTTTTTTATGGCTTCTTTGATACGAGCAGTGCTAGTACTGCACCGACAACAATTATGGCGATTATAACGCCAACGATTGCTGGGATGAAGTATAAGTCAGCTGCTGACTGTGGAGTGTCTGTTGGTGCTGGTGTTGATGCTGCTTCGTCTACTGCAAATGATGTTTCAGCGATTGATCCGAAGTATCCTGCTGAACCTGCGAATTGGGCTAAGACTGTGTATTTGCCGCTGATGTCTGGGCACCATTGGAAGCTGTAGTAGCCGTTTGCGTCGCTTGTTGCTGTGCCGATTGTTCTGTAGTTGCCGTTTGCATCGATGACGGAGATTGCTACTGGGACACCTGTTGCTGCTGGTTGCTCGAATTGTTTGTAGACATAGAGCATCCATGCACTCATGCTTTCATCTGAGACTGCTGCGACACCGTTGGGGAAGCGTAGGTTCATTTCGGTTGTTTTTAGGCCTGGTGAATTGTCCATGACTGTGCCTTCAATGATGATGCTGCCGCCTTGGGTTGTAACCTTTGGACCGACTGTGACTGTTGTTTGTGATGGGCCTTTTCCGATTGCGTAGACGCGTTGGTCGTATGTATCCATGGTTGCGATGATGCTGTCACCGATGACACCGTTACCACCCCAACGAGTGTTACGGAACATGCCGTCGACACGCCAGATTTCTGCGCCGTTAGAAGCGTTAACACAGACTTGTGGTGCGCCTCTTGGCAGTGGGTTTTCTGCTGAGTGCTCTAATGTACCGAGGTAGATTTTACCGTCAGCAATCAGAGTAATCCAGCCCCACCAATTCTGGCCAGTAACTGGCTCGCCATAAGCATCGGTCATGTTGTAGGTCCATACAGTGTCACCTGTAGCTAAGTCGTAGGCATATAGGATACCGCCGACACCTACTGAGAATAGTTTATCGTAGGCATAGTACCAGGTGTGTTCTGCGTTGCCCCAACCGTATGCGTCAAGGTATATTTCAGAGTCAGTTGACCATAGGTAGTCTCCTGTTTCAACGCTGAAGCCGTAGTGGGTTGTTATTTCTTTTGACCATAAGCCAATAACGCCGCCGTCTACGTTGTTTGATGCGCCGACGTAGTGTATGGTGTTTGAGCCTTCAAGCCATTCTGAGGGGGCATTCCACCATTTGTCGTAGATTGTTGAGATTGACTGTGGTGATGATACGTTTGCTGTGAGTGTTGGTGTTATGTTGTTGAGTGGTAGTGCCCATACGCGTACTTTTGTTTGGTTGAAGAATATTGATACAACTCTGTCTTCATAGACTTTTAGAATCGGTGCGAAGAATGATGTGCTTGCTGTCAATCCTTTTGGAATTGTAACGTTCCATGAGTAGCATTTTGGTGTTGATGCATCGAATGTTTTTCCTTGTACTTGGCTGCCCCAGCTACCGTATGATGATGTGCCGATTGCTGAGTTCTGTAGACCTGCTAAAGTTGAGTTCCATAGTGCCATCCAGCCTGCTTGGTAGTTGGTTACGTAGACGAGAATTTCACCGTTTTTACCGTAAGTTCTGACACCTGATGGTACGTTGTTGAAGGTGAAGCACCATTTACCGTCGAATGGATCCCAGGCAATGTATGAGGAACCTGAGGTTGAGTATACGTAGGTGAATACACCGTCGTAGTTGAAGCTGTCGAACCATAGTACTTGGCCGAATGCTACGGAAGTGTTGTTCTTTGTCCAGAGCTCTTCACCAGTGTGTAGGTTTACTGCGTGGATAACGTTTGGAAGTGCTTGATCATACTGGTTGTAGTATAGGACACCGTTGAGTACAATAGAGTTCGGAAATTTGCCTTCATATGCATCGCCGGTTTCAGATGCTGCTGGAATTCCGTCACCCAATAAACCGCCTGCTAAACCGCCAGTGGTCAGTTGATTAGCCCATAGAACGTGTGCTGTTTCTGGTGCATCGTCATTGTAGAGTGCAAGAGAGTTGTCTGGTCTTGCTACCCAGTTGCCTGAAACACTGTACCATTCTCTGAGCTGTGGGTCGATTGGGCGACTCCAGTACTCAGTCGGTAATGAGTGACCTGGGTAAGCTTTTGATGCTTCTTCAGTTACTAGGAATGTGCTTGTTGCTGTGCTTGCGAGCATAACTGTGCCTTTAAGGATCATTGCGCCTCTTTCAATTGCCATAGTGTTAACTGGCATTTCCTGCTGTGGGAAGTTTGTCTTTAAGGTGTATGTGCCGACTTGGTTTGGTGTGTATAATGTGTATGTTGAACCAGTTGAGTCAGTGGTGAATGGACCAAGAGTTTGTTTTGTTCCGTCTGGCGCAGTAACCTCGATTGTTATGCCTGTCCAGCCGTAGGCTTGTGATGCTAAAGCTTCAGTGATACCGCATTTGAGAAGCGTTTGTTCCCCAATACCGAGTATGTTAGGGATGGCGTCGGAAATCGCGTATGTTTTCATTGTTGTAGCAGCGCTTGCGCCGAAATTCAAGGGAATTGCTGTAACTACTGATATCGCAAAGACGACTAATAGCGCCATTGCTAACTTTTGTGTAGTTTTCACTATCTTTTTCTCCTTACAATATTTTTGTATAAGACTGGCTAGATTTGCAGAAATAGCCAGCCTTACCCAATCTAAAGAGCGCCATTTACATATAAATATTTAGCAAAAAAAGGCTTTCAAACGCTAAACCCAGCAATTACGCAACAGAATAGTTACTAAAAGTTCAATGTAAAAAACCCATAAAAAAGCACAAGATATTGAAAAAAATCCACTGCCTAAAAAACATAGGTTTCTTGGACAGTAACCAACCCGTCATCGCCCACAATCATCTTAAGCGCGGGCAACAAAGGCTCCAGATGCTCCTGTAAATCAACAACCTCAATAATCAGAGGCATATTCACAGTAACGCCCTCTAGATGAAGCGTTGATTTGCCACGCTTACCAAAACCATCCACGCCTGTCCAGATTGTTGCACCTGAAACTTTCCCTTTGATAAGGCAATCCATGATTAGGGACTGAAGCCGTTTGCCGCCGACTTCGTCGTTCTTCTTTATGCGAATTATTAACTGCCACATTTTCTGCTTCAACTAATAAAACGCTCCATTAACACATTACCTAATGCTCTGCCGCCTATCACTGCTCCAAGCGAGAGCCCCACGTTTGCCAGAATGTTTAGCGCCATCAACACGTATTGGTTGCTCTCCAGCAGGTTAGTGGTTTCCAACGCAAACGACGACATAGTTGTAAAGGAGCCGCAGAAACCTACAGCGGCAAACAACGCATACTCTTGATTCAGGTTCAACCCAAGTGAGAGGACGGAGAATAGCCCTAAAATGAAGCTACCCACCGCATTGACTGCTAAGACGTTAACGGGCAAACCATACAGGGTTGCGGGTGACTCCACCATCTTGTATCGGAGGAAAGCTCCAGCAACCGCGCCTAACGCTAAGAGAGCAAACCCTATCCACTTCAAACAGTATACCTCCAATTTTCCCGGTAGGCATTATCAGCATCCGGTTAGGCTGCGGTTTAGGCGGGAAGCCACGGCTAATGCCATAGCCACTTTTTGAGAGTGCCGTAGAATATTAAAAGCTTATTAAAAAGACGGTGTTGCAGCGACTTGTAGAAAGCCCGCAACTAATCTGCAACCCATCAGCGACGCTGAACCAAAAACAGCTGTTTCTGCAAAAAGCTATGGAAGATGAAGTAGCAGCGTGGCATTCTCTTCTTCAAAAGCAAAGAGAAATAAAAAGGAAGGTTTAGATTTGGACGCCGTTAGCTGGGTCCGCAATAACCTTCTTGAACTCAACCATAAGCTTCTTTGTAACTGGACCTGGCTTGCCTGATCCGATAACACGCTTGTTGGCTTCGCGGATTGGAACTACTTCCATGGCGGTGCCAGTAAAGAAGGCCTCATCAGCGGTGAAAAGCATGTATGCGGTTAGGTTGGTTACGGTGACTTTTATTTTGAGTTTATCGCATAGTTTTAGGACTGCGTCGGAGGTGATGCCTTCAAGTGCGCCCGTACTGCTTGGAGGTGTCAGGATTTCGCCATTTTTGACGATGAAGATGTTTTCGCCGACTCCTTCTGCTATGTAACCGTTTTGTTCAAGGCATATGGCTTCGTCTGCGCCTGCTGCGTTAGCTTCTAGTTTTCCCATGATGCTGTTCAGGTAATTGAGTGATTTGACTTCGCTTGTAGTTCCGTCCACTGGGTTCCTTCTAACCCAAGTGATCAGTGCTGTAACGCCGGTTTCTGAAGCGTTACCTGCCTTAATGTTAATTGTATCGGCAATTATGATAACTGTGGCTTTAGGACATTTACGGGGGTCCAAGCCTAAATCGCCTGTTCCTCTAGAGACAACCAAGCGAATGTAGCTGTCCTTCATGTTATTCTTACGTAAGGTTTCAACTACGGCTTGCACCATTTCCTCCTTAGACATGGGGATGTTTAGCATTATAGCGTGTGCGCCACGGTACAGGCGGTCAATGTGCTCTTTGAGTTTGAACACAACACCGTTGTATGCACGGATTCCCTCGAACACGCCGTCGCCGTATAGGAAACCGTGGTCATAGACGGAGATTTTTGCTTCTGACTTTGGATAGTACTTGCCGTCTATGTAGATTTGCAGTTCGTTGGTCATTTGTTGATTCCTTCTTGATAGCCTTTCCATATTGTCCAATTCGTTGATATAGGTTATCCCTGTGATACATACGAATCCTATATGCCATATTTATTAATCTTTAACCCGTCAAACCGCCTGGAAAAAAAGCGAAGAACCGATTATCTAAAATAAAAATAAGGTCGGGTAAAAAAACCCCGAGCGTTTAACCGTGGAATACAGGGCGCTTGGACAGATACATCGGAAGCGGCAACGGCTTAAACGGTTTACCAGCAATCTTTGCCTGAACCGCCGCGATGAGTTGCTCAGCGGTCATAGCTTCCTGTTTACCCTTCAATTCACGAATACGAACGGAGAGTGTGCCTGACTCGATCTCTTTCTCGCCTACCACGATAATGTATGGTATCCATTCCTGTTCTGCTTCACGGATTTTCTTCTGCAGTGTAGCTGAAGAGTCGTCGATGTCCACTCGGATACATTTGGCGGAGATTTGCTGGGCTATTGCTTCAACCTTGTCGAGGAATTTGTCGCTAATGGGGATCAAGCGGACCTGAGTTGGCGAGAGCCATAGTGGAAGCATCGGCGAGTTGCCCTTCATCTGTTCACGGTAAGCCTTCTCGAGCAGCGCGTAGATGTCTCGTTCCAGTGCGCCGCTGGGGCTACAGTGCAAAATAAGCGGGTACTGTTTTTCGCCTTTCTCGTCAACATACTGTATACCGTAGCGCTTAGCGTTTTCAACGTCAATCTGGTCTGTTGAAAGCGCGGCTGCTTTGTCCTGGTTGTCCACAAAGTTAAGGTCCCACTTCAACGCGAAGTAGAAGAACCGTTCATTCCATACCTCCGCGAGTATAGGTTTACCGAATTTCGCAACTATACTAGCGATGAATTCCTTGTTTTCTGCGTAGAAATCTTTAGTGAAGCGCATGGCGATTTCATAGTCGTCTTTTACTAAGCCGATGTCGTCTAGGACGCTTATGCAGAGATCGAAGCGGATATTGAATTCCTTCTTTGCCTGCTCAAGGTCAACGCAGAATGCGTGGCAGTCAGGCATAGTGAACGCGCGTAGACGCTTTAAACCGACGACTTCGCCGCTTTTCTCGCGTCTGAAGCTATAGCGTGTGAGTTCGTAGAGTTTAACTGGCATCTGTTTGTAGCTGAATTGTGCGTCGTGTGCCATTAGGAACTGGCCGAAGCATGCTGCAAATCGCAGGAAGAGTTCTTTGTCTTCTGATTTGAGTACATACTGGCGCGCTGGGAACCTGTTAAGGTAACTGCTTAAACTCGGGTGGTGGAAGTCGTACATGATTGGGGTTTCAACTTCCATGCCGCCGTATTGTGCGACGCGTTGGCTAACGTAGCTTTCGAGCAGTGACTTTATCATGCGGCCTTTGGGGTACCATCTGACGTTGCCTGGGTCGCTGCCTGGTTCGTAGTCAGCGATTTCTAGGCGCTTCATGAGTGGAACGTGGGGCGGCATCTGTGTTACTGCGCGGGTTTTCTTGATTTCGTACTGGCTGAATTTCTGTAGGTTGCTCTTTCCTTTGAACTTGTACTCTTCAATGGGTACAAGTGAGCCATCGGTTTGCAGGATGTGCCAGTAGGATTTCATGGTGTCTTCTGCTTTAAGCGCGGCTGAAACTGGCTCCTCTTCTTTCTTTGCTTCGCAAGGTGCGCCTTCTTGGGGGGCGGCGGCTGCGGCTTGTGGAGCGTAGCTTCTCGCCTGCTCAGCGAGCGGGTGGCCTTTGATGGATATTGTGAATTGCTTGTTCCAGCCGAATGGTGCACGGAAGGTATCTATGCCCTTCTCTTTGGCGTATGCCTCCATATCTTTGATTATGGCGAGTGCCTGGCTGGGCTGGGATAGGTTGCTGCTCAGGTGAGCGAATGGGTAAATAAGGATTCTGTTGGCTTTAATTTTGCCGAGAAACGCTCGGGCATCGTTGATGGCTTTCTGAGCCATTGCAGCGTTGTCGCCTTCTTCGATGGCGGTGAATAAAACTACAACTTCGTCTACTTTTGTCTCCTCTTTAGCTGCATCTTCGGCTATGTTGATTTCTTTTTCTACGGGTTTGTAGACTATGTAGTTAGAGTGTAATTGTAAAATGCGCATGTGCTTGTTTCCTCCCTTCTAGCCGAAGCGCCACTTGTCAAGGGTCTTGTCTTTTTTAGTTTTCTTTTTGAAGTCTTTATAGTGTTCCTTACAGATGTATGCGCGTTTGTCTGCAGAGCTAACATTTAGCCCTGCCGCTTTACATTTATCAGCGTTAAGTGACCGGGCTGCTTCCATGTTACAGCCGTTGACGCTGCATTTTTCGCCTTTTTCGATACGACCCAAACAAGTCACGTCCATGTATCCGTTTATTATCCGTATATTCTCTATTGCTTAAGTTCTTTTTCATACAGTACATTGGCTCTCCGATAAATCTCTTCTTTCTTACCGAAGTAAGTTGGCCCAATTGACTCAACTATCAGAGACGCAGCTGCAGAACCGACGGCGCCGCACCAGAGGGACTCTTTGCCTTTGAGGTACTCGGTTAAGAAGGCGCCTATGAAGACGTCTCCTGCGCCTGTGGGGTCTACTAGAACTTCGGAGGGGAAAGCGGGCACATTGTTCTGTAAGCCTTCAACGGAGAGCACTGCATCTTTTGCGCCGTTGGTTACGATGACAGTTTCGACGCCTACATCATGTACTGCGCGTATTGCGGCTTTGAGTTCTGACTCGCCGGTTAATGCGTAGATTTCGTCTTTTGAGGACTTGTAGATGTTTATGAGGCTGAATATGTCGTTGTCTACTTCAGCGGCGTTCTCATACACGTTGCCTTGAGCGCCGAAGCTTCGTGTTAATCCCTGAGGATCCAGCGAGAGCACTTCGCAGTGTTTTTTGAGTTCACAGGCGACTTCGATGGGGATCTCGTTTGCTATGGGTCCAAGATGCACGGCTTTGGCGTATAAATCACGGGGGATATCCTGTAATGTGAGGGTGTGTCCCTTGGTTTTTAGCTTAAGTGTTCTGTCGCTGAAGTTTTTGGTGTATGTTAATTCGAATCCTGTTGTGTCTTCGTCGGGGTGGCGGGTTACTGCTGCCACGTTGACGTCTTCCTGCTCTAACCACCAGAGGTACGCTTGGGGAAAATGTTCTCCGACTCTCGAGATTATTTGGGTTTTTGCATCCAGATTTTTTGCGGCGAGCGAAGTGTAGGTGACTGCGCCTCCAAGTATTATGAATGGCGCTGTTCTTGTGGGCAGGTTTAGGGTGTCAATTGAGAAGTGTCCTACAACTGCTAAGTCGGGGTATGCTGTCGCCATCTCTCTTCAGTTGTGAAGTACCTTCTTGTCCTATATAGAATTAGCCTACATGAGAAAATGGGTTTTTTGGGGGCTTGGTTTGCTGGGACCCGGCTGGAATTAAGGAGAAAAGGAACACACATAAAACTGCTATTTGAAGTATGCCAGAGTCTTTTCAGCCCATTTCCCACTAGGTGGGTAGCCCTTGTGTTTACTTTGCTTTATGGGCTAATAATAGTATGTTGCAACGCTTTGTTGTGACAAATGGTTGCATTCGAGGTTTTGCCTGAATAGTGCAATTTAATGGCAAAGATGAAAAGGGCAAGTTGTTGGCAGGCCTTATCAGTGGTGGAGGTTTCTACAAGCAAGCCTAATTAAAACAGCGGTAATCTACTGAAAGATCGATTATTAAAAATAAGGTAGGTTTAACCGTAGCCTACGTGACTGTGGCGTTCCTTCTTATCAGATTTCTTCATGAATTCTTCCATAGCGTCAAACGCCTGCTCCAGCTCCTCAATCGGCGGCAGAAACACTATTCTGACGTGGTCTTTTCCGTAGACTGGGTCGAATCCTGAGCCGTTGACGATTAAGACGCCTGTTTCTTTGAGGAGCTGTATAACGAATTCCATGTCGCTGTGCCAGCGTTTACCGGTGGCGATGTCCTCGATTTTGGGGAAGATGTAGAATGCACCCTCAGGTTTAGTGGTTGAGACGCCTTCGATTTCGTTTAGGCGCTTGTACGCGTAATCTCGGCGGGCTTTCAGTTTCTCCACGATGCCTTTAACAAAGCCCTGAGGCCCGTTGAGTGCTGCTGCGCCCGCGATTTGGACCGGCGTGTTTGCGCAGAGGCGAATGCGGCACTGCTTCTCGATGCCCATTCGGAGGTCATCTAGGATTTTTCCTTGACCTTTGAAGTACATGTAGCCGAGTCTCCAGCCAGTCATCTGGTAGACTTTGGAGAAGCCGTTGAGTCCTATTACGGGCACATCGTTGGTGAGTGCCGCGGTGCTAATGAATTTTTTCTCATAGGTGAGTTGATCGTAAATTTCATCCGAGATGAGGGGGAGGTTGTATTCGCCTGCAATGTTTATTATTTCTTTTAATTGTTTTTCGCTATAGACCGCGCCTGTGGGATTGTTTGGGTTAGTGATAACTATGGCTTTGGTTTTCTCTGATACTTTTTTGCGAAGGTCGTCGATGTTGGGTACCCAGCCTTCTTTCTCGATTGTTTCGTAAGCGACTGGGGTGCCTTCGAAGAATTTTGTGTAGGCGATGTATGGGCTATAAGTTGGCCCAGGAAAGAGTATTTCGTCGCCTTTCTCTACGATGGCGGCC
The DNA here is from genome assembly GCA_012515445.1 of Candidatus Bathyarchaeota archaeon. GTDB lineage: Archaea > Thermoproteota > Bathyarchaeia > Bathyarchaeales > Bathycorpusculaceae > Bathycorpusculum. Next base: position 25,050 of record JAAYYI010000125.1, read on the forward strand.
ATCAGCATCTCGATGCCCTCTGAGATGCCTTCGGTGATGATTACTTTGTCGGCGGATATGTCGACGTTGTTAACTCTCTTCTCCTTGCGTGCGATGGCTTCGCGTAGTTCTGGTCTGCCTTCGCTTGGGGAGTAGTAGTTGTTGTCTTCTTCGATGGCTTTGCAGAGGGCGGCTTTGACGTATGTTGGAGTTTTGTAGTCGAATGCGGCGGGGTCGCCGATGTTTAGGTAATAGATTTTGCGTCCATTCTTGATTAGGTCTTGTGTGTGGACGATGACGTCGCGTATGGCATACTCTATGTTGCTCGCGCGTTTTGTTGCGTTTATCGTTGTCAAGTGCCCTTACCTGTGTCCAGAAGAGGTATCTAGCCCAAAAAATAAACATTCCCCAAGGAAAACGCGCTTAAAACAGGCGCCTGTCTGGTGTTTGGGGTTGTATTAGAAAAGAGGGGGTAAACTAAGCGTTTCAGGATTTATTTCGTTTTTCGCGCGTTCTCTTGCTTAGCAGCATACCTTCGGCTAGGAATAGCACCATTGCTATCGCTGTTGGCGAAATCAAATAAAAGAGGTACATGTTGACAGGTTGACCCTGAACGAGCAACGGTAAAGCAAGCAAAGCTATTTCCATGATTAGGATGCCCAGAAAGAAGAAGGAGTAGAAGATAAGCCGCGGCACAAGAGTCCTTCCGACCCAGAGGTGCCCGCTTACGTTCACTTTCTCTTTAGCGACGTATTCTCCATATTCGGTTCTTGCCAGTAGTCCTAGGCCTTCGAGTTTCTGCAGGTGCCAGTGAGCGACGCTTGGGCTGGTTAAGCCGGTGGCGCGCATGACTTCACGCGGTCCGACTGGTTTGCCCTCTTAGATGGCGTAGACGTACACGTTGAGTGTGTTGCCCTCTAGGTTCTCGGCGGTGTTGCTGGTCACGGTTCTGTCCGCGGTACAACGTTTACTTCTAATCGCGAGTTGCCCTGCTGGAAGACTTGGTTGTCGGCTAAGATGGCGTTGTATAGGTATCCGCCGCTAGTCTGCTGCAACTGCAGCTGCTTGATTTGGGTGGTTGTTGAAACGGTGTTTAGGAATGTACCGTTGATTGGCCTGTTGATTATGTAGTTTGAGGCTGAAGCGTAAAGAGTGATGCTGCCAGATTCGAGCGCTGCAAGGCTGCCGGGTTGCTGAACGTTGTTGAGGCGGATTAGTCGCGATTCGTGCGGTGCAAAGGTGCTGTTGAAGGGTTGGCTTGCCCAGTCCCACGGGAACCAGTAATATGATCCTCCGACTCCCCAGTCACCCCAAGTTGGCAAGGCTACTACTGGGCCGACGGTTGAGTTCATGTTATGGTATGGTTGCTCGCCGAGTGAAAGTACCTGATTTACAAGCATGTTAGATGCGGTTATCATGGGTTTTGTGTGGTCAACTGTTACTTTGCCAGTCACGTCCACCCAAGCGCCGTTGATGTACATCATTGTAACCAGTGGGTTGCCTTCTGAATCGTAGTATTCTGCTATTGGGACGCCTTCGAACCATATGCCAGCGTCGTTTGCGTTTGCAGGTAACTCTGGGATGGTGCCGTTGATTGAGTGGTCTGCGCTGTAGGCTGCTACGTTGTCCGGTGTTAGAGGCCCAGATGAAATGCCGCTGTACAAGGATGCTTGCGTAATTCTATAGAGGCAAAGTGGGTATGGCACTATAGTTTGTGTTCCGTTGATTTCATCGTAAAAGTTGGGTATCCATGTTGTGTTTACCCAGTCGCCGTCGAGGTAGACGCCGTTGACGACGCCGCCGAAGTGTTTGAAGGCGCCTGCCCGTCCGTTGTCGTATATTGTTCCGCCTAGTATTGAGTCGTGTACTGTGACTTCTTGTGCGGCTGCAAATGTGATGTCGTAGAGTGTTGTGGGTGTATCTGCCGTGTTGGTGACGTTTAGGACAACATCATAGTAGATGTTTGCATTAGTGGTTTGGTTGAATTCTGCGTAGACTACCTCTATGCTGAACTTCGCTTTAGGTCCCTCTATAACCTGAGGGTAAAGCTGACTGTTGGGAACGATTAGCATTGGCGCTGCGTAAGCGATGCCGAAGCCGAGTGCTAACACCGCGATTAAAACGATTGACAGTGATTTTTTCATTTTTTCACCTACAGGCTCATACTTTGGAACCGCTCTTAGCTCTATTCGCCGAACAGGTCCGTTCTAGCGCCCGAACAGCACTCCAGAATGGGCACTACTAGTAGGGTAAAGGGGAGCTTATAAAAACCGCTGAAGTCCAAGGAAAACAAAAAATAAGAAAAAGAGCAGGTCTGCTCTTAGTAGGATCTTGCGAAGTACACTACTTCTTTAGCTTCTTTGCCGCAGTAGACGCAGCCCGTATGTGCTTCTTCCTTCTGGAAGGGTCTTATGCGGATTGTTGCGCCGGTTTCTTCTTTGATTTTTGCTTCGCATTCGGGGCTGTTGCACCATGCTGCCTTGATGAAGCCGCCTTTGCCTTCAACTACCTGCTTGAATTCGTCATAGGTAGCGACGAGGGTGGTTTTGTCGGCGAGGATCGCTCGGGCTTTCTCAAGCATGCTGTCCTGAATGTCCCCTAGCAGCTTCTCGGCGGTGGCGATTATGTCCTCGTTTTTAACAAACGCCTTCTGGCCGTTATCGCGGCGTACCATGACGCATTGTCCGTTCTTGATGTCACGGGGGCCGATTTCGATACGCAATGGGACGCCTTTGAGTTCCCACTGGTTGAATTTCCACCCCGGAGTGTACTCGGTCCGGTCATCAAGCGTGACGCTGATGCATTTAGCGCGTAGGGAATCTTGGATTTCTTTAGTTTTAGCTGCAATAGCTTCCGCCTCAAGGCCCTTGAATGGGATCGGGACAATTACTACTTGGATCGGCGCGACTTTAGGCGGCATGATTAAACCTTTGTCGTCCCCATGCACCATGATCATGGCTCCGATGAGGCGCGTGGTGATACCCCAGCTTGTCTGCCAGACGTAGTGGTCCTGTTTGTCTTCCCCGATGTATTTGACGTCGAAGACTTTGGCGAAGTGCTGGCCTAAATTGTGGCTTGTGCCCATCTGGAGTGCTTTGCCGTCGGGCATGATTGATTCGAGTGCTGTGGTGTAGTTTGCACCTGCGAATTTTTCGCTGTCACTCTTAGTGCCCAAAACTACTGGGATGGCGAGGTAGTTTTCGACGACGTCTTTGTACATGTTTAGCGCCCACATGACTTCGGCATCGGCTTCTTCTGCTGTTGCGTGGGCTGTGTGGCCTTCTTGCCAGAGGAACTCGCGTGTGCGCAGAAACAGCCTTGTCGCTTTGGTTTCCCAGCGGACGATGTTGCACCACTGGTTAATTTTAAGTGGTAGGTCTCGCCAGCTGCGGATCCATTTGGCGTACATACTGTACATGATGGTTTCGCTGGTAGGTCTGACGGCGAGTTTTTCTTCGAGTGGGGTGTCGCCGCCCATGGTGATCCATGCTACTTCTGGAGTGAAACCTGCAAAGTGCTCAGCCTCGCTTTTCAGGAAGGCTTCCGGGATGAACATTGGGAAGTAGGCGTTTCTGTGGCCTGTTGCTTTGATTTTTTGGTTTACGATTTCCTGGATTTTTTCCCAAACGGCGTAGGCGTCTGGGCGGATGATCATGCAGCCCTTTACGGGGGCGTAATCTGCCAGTTCAGCTTTCAGGACTACTTGAACGTACCATTCGCTGAAGTCTTGGCATTTCTTAACTGTAACACCGGTATCGGACATGGCTATTCGCTTCTTTGCAGTTTTATGCGTCTTGTTGCATATAAAACCCTAACTGGACTAATTACCGAAAAGGCAGGTTTAGTCAAGGAAGATGGACTAAGCTTAGTCAAGAAACATGTACAAGAACGCTTTAATTCCAATCAAAACTCTTGGACAAGTATGAAGCGCACAACCGGCTTTGGAGTTTTCCTGATACTATTACTCACTGGAATAGTTATTACATTGAATGAAGCGAGTGTTGTTTCGGCTACTGGTGTTATTGGAATACTCGACCATGACACCATTTGGACCCAAGCTGGAGGCCCCTACACTTTAACTGGTCCATTAGCGGTAAACGCCGGGGTAACCCTGACGATTCAAGCGGGAACAGTTGTTAACATCAACAGTTACTACATACAAGTAAATGGCACCCTAACCGCGATTGGAACAGGCACTAACAAGGTTCAGTTCAGTGGCGGAGAAATTAATTTTAAACCTGTAAGCAACGGCTGGAATCAGCAATCAGACAGTGGAAGCCAATTCCAACATGCCACCTTTCAATCAACTAAGCTTACCAGTAGTGTACCGCTAAAGGTTGTTCACTGCGAGTCTAATGCCGAAATCTCAATTGGTGGGAACTCCCTGATTACCGACAGTGCCCTCTTGAAATTGACGGTTGCTGGTACCTGCACAATACAGCGAAATACCATGAGCGGCACCGCCGAGATAACGGGTAATACACAGTCAACAGTATCTGATAACACAATCACCGCTGTAGCCAATACGCCAGCCCTGAAAATCACGGGAGGTGCAAGCACAATTACAAACAACAAATTAACTGGCGGCGGGATCATAACCGTTCCCCCGTTTAGAGGGGAAACCATCGTTTACGCAATTGAAATCTATCAGGGCACAGCCCAAATTGCAGGCAACAACATCGTTGGTGGTGTCCTAGCAGGCAGTTCTACGACCATTTCAAACAATGTTGTTAGTAGCAGTATCCAAATTAGTGATGGGTCGCCAAAAATCTCGGGGAACAGCTTTAGTGGATATGGTGGAGTGAACGTTGGTTACTCGAAAAATTCACCTGTAGAGGCACCAATTATTCTCAACAACACAGTCAGTTACATTTCGATATTTGCAGGGTCAGTTCAGATACAAGCTAACACCCTTCGCGGCACAGGGCTAAACTTAGGCATTGGCTTCAACCAAGAATACCAAAACGGCAACTCTTTAGTCGCTAACAATTACGTTTACAACTGCTGCTATGGCCTCGCCTGCTGGAGCGAAGGCGGAAACCCAACAGTGAGTTTCCAGAGAAATTACGTTGTTGACTGCGAGTACGGCATGACTTTAACCGGCGGCCAAATCTCAATACTGAACAATACGATTCGAAACAGCGTTTTCGGTATTTATCTCGGCGATAAAGCGGCAGTATCAAAGATCGCATATAACAATATTGAGAATAACAGCCTACGCGGCAACCTCTACATCGAAAACATTACAGCACCGATAGATGCAGCTAACAATTGGTGGGGATCAACCGATGAAGCCGCGATTGGACAGACAATCCATGACTACAAATTCGACTTTAACTTAGCAAAAGTTACATACGTGCCTTTCTTAACTGCAATGAACACCCAAGCTATACCCGACCAGACAGCGACGTTACTTGTAACTCAACCGACAACAAACCCAACCGATGCGGCAACACCAACAGAGCAGCCAGTTTCCAACCCGACTGCAACCCCTTCAGGTCAACCAAATACAACCTCACAGCCAACCCAACTCCCGACATCAACTGTTCCATCCGAGGGCAAGATAGAAGATGGTTTGTCTTTGACTGGACTTGTTATTGCTATCTTAGTTATAGCGGTCGCAATTCTTGCTGCAGCAGTGGCCGTGTTATGGCGTAGATTACCTTCAAAGCCATCTATTGGCGCTTGACATAAGTAAAAAGCATAAACGCAAGTTATACTTTTGTATAACCAGTGGTTATACTTGATTCGTGAAGTAATGAAAGTCGGTCCCAAAGGCCAAGTCGTCATCCCCCGCGCCATCCGCAAAGCGCTCAAGATCGAGCCGGGCATGAAGGTGACGATTACGCTTGAGGATAACAAGGCGGTGCTGGAGAAGCCAGCGTTCGACGCAGTAGCTGTCTTTGAAAGAGCAGCTAAATCGATAAACTATAACGGACCCATCGACCCGCATGCAGCCTACGATGAGGAACTGGAAGAGAGAAGTCGCCGTGCTATATCTCGACGCTAACGTGTTTGTTTTCGCAGCCGTAAATACTGAGGACCTCGGCGACAAGGCCCGATCTATAATTAGAAGAATCCAGTTGGGCGAAGAAACAGCTGTTACTTCAGCATTAACTTGGGATGAGGTTTTCTGGGCTGTTAAGAAGCACAATATGGAGCTGGCTTTTGAGGTTTGTGAGGCTATGATGAATCTACCGAATCTGGAGATCATTTCGGCGGATAAGGAGCTGGCGCTGTCAGCTCTGCGGTTGATGCGGGATTGTCACTTGGCACCAAGGGATGCTCTTCATGCAGCGACTGCGATTGCATGCGATGTCGATTTTGTGGTTACTTCAGATGAGCATTTCAGCAGGGTTAAAGAGTTAAAAGTTAAAGGCCTCGAATAAGCCCAGTTTTGCCCTTTAAGTAAGGGAGGGGGAGGTCACTCTGAGAGGGGTAGGTCCCTACTTTAGGTTCTTTTTATAAGGGGAGGAGGTAGCTGCAAAGCAACAGAAGCCTACGGTATACAAAAGCATCAACCAAACACAGTCGCCTCAGAAACAGTTGCAGACAGAACCAACAAAGAATCCAGCAAACGCATACTCTGCCAAGCAATCCATCAACAACCCTGCAAATGGCAAAGCCCAAACTCAGCAGTTGTCGAGCCTATATAATATGGGGGGTTAGAGAAAAATCGCACGTTAGCACTTATCGATGTCTGGGCGTGTTTTTCCCCTGCTCTGCGGCAAGATGAGGTTTTTGTAGCCTGTCAGGTCCTTCTGTAGCTTCTCGGCTCTTGCGGCGACTTTTTCTGCTTCCGCCTTGATCTCGGGATTCTTCATTTCCTCTTTACGCTTCTCATTGGACTCCAATATGAAGCGCAGCATATCGGAATCGTAGCTTTTCAGTAGCAGTTCCGTGTTGGGGATTAAGCAGTGTCCTCCAATGAAGCCAGGGAACATGATTGGGCGATCCAGCCGCTGCCGATGTGTATCCTCCAAGAAGTCAACTGTGCCGTTGAAGTCTGCGCCGTTTGCACGTGCAATTCGATGCATTTCCTGGAAGCATGCGATCATCCAAGCACGATATGTGGTTTCGAAGATTTTACCTAGTTCGGTTTCGCGGCAGCTTTTAAGAACCTTAACCTGTAATCCAAGTTTCTCAAAATGAGCTTTGGCAAGTTCGCCTGCTTCAGGTGTTGCTCCGCCAACATATTTTGGCCAACGCTTCATCTCCCAAACCATATGCTCCGGAGTAATATGAACACCACGAGCGGGGGAATGGACAACTTTGCACTGGCACCTGTCAGCTACCTTTAGGGTGGTTCCCGGTGGAACTGTGCTGTTAATTATCACTAGCTTCGGCTTGTACTTCTCAAAGTAACCCGCAACTATCAAGGCGAACTTGTCTGGATTACCGCATGGCACACTAACCTGCAGAACATCTGCTTCAGCAGGGATTTTGCCCATGTCCTGATCAAGCTCACGCATCTTTGCTTCGTCAAGGTCGACTCCGTAAACGCTGAAAGCCTCCTTCTTTTCGCCATAAAGCGTGAATAACGTGTGGCCGATTTCGCCTAAGCCGACAAGCAGTACAGTTTCCTTAGCCAAAGCATATGCCTCCAAAGTGCTTAGGTCAAAGTTAATGTTAAACTATTTAAAGTTGGAGCACAGAACTTGAGCCTATGCAGACCTCAAAGCGTGGAGTTGGCATCGTTCAGGGCGCAAACGTTCAGATAGGCGAAGGATGCGCAGTCTGGAACTATGTAGTAATCGGCGATAACACAAAAATCGGCGAAGGCACCATAGTCGGCAGCTTCGTTGACCTCGGCAAAGACGTCACCATAGGCAAAAACTGCAACATACAAGCACATGTCACCATCTCAAACGGCTGCGTGCTAGGCGACAACGTCTTCATCGCCCCAAACAGCAGCCTCCTAAACGACAAGTACCCAAAAAGCCCATTCATGACTCCGCCCACCATCAAAGACGGAGCAGCAATCGGCGGAGGAGTAACCATCCTACCCAACGTCACCGTCGGCGAGAAAGCAGTTGTCGGCGGAGGAAGTGTAGTCACCAAAGATGTCCCACCCCAAACAGTAGTTGCTGGCTGCCCCGCAAAGAAGGTTATGACGCTAGCACAGTTCGAGAAGAAACGCGAAGCGTTCCTAGCAGAAAAACAGAAAGGTCACTAAACATGCGAGTATGGTATGACGCCTGCACTGGCAAGCACACCAGATACGGCTCAGCCATTGGCAAAGAAATCCGCAAAAGAGGCCACACCTACATTTTCACCACGCGTGAGCATCCTGACACGTTGCCGCTGATGAAGGTGCTTGGCGAAAAACCGCTCGTAATCGGCAAATACAACCCCGGCACACTCGCATCCCGTTTGAAGGAAAGCGCAGAACGCGTCATAGAATTCTCCAACCTCTTCGAAAAAAACAAGCCCGACGCCGCAATAGCGCATCAATCCGTCGAGTTATGTCGGACAGCGTTTGGTTTAGGCATCCCAATCATCCTAACAGCCGACACACCCCACGCACTCGCAGTAAACAGACTAACAATTCCATTTGCACATACAGTAGTTGTGTCGGAAGCGCTACCGAAGAGCTTCACTAAAACCTACTGTGCACAGCATGTTGTGCCGTTTAAGGGCGTTGACGAAGTCGCATGGATACAGGGCTTCAAACCCACCAGAATGCCCACACTCAAAAAACCGCTTATTGTGCTCCGCCAAATCGAGAATAAAGCAGCCTACGCTAAAGGCCAAGCCGACAACGCCAAAACCTTAGCGGAAAAACTTGGCGAGCTCGGAAACGTCCACCTTTTAGAGCGCTACAACGGCGGAGCAGAAGCCCACATGCAAAAGGCAGCGTTTGAGGATTCAGCTAGCCTCGTCGCTAACGCCGACCTAGTGGTGAGCTACGGTGGAACAATAAGCCGCGAAGCAGCCCTGCAGGGTGTCCCAAGCATAGCAATCGGCGACATGGCAGACACCTACGTGAACACTTACCTCGCCAAAAAGGATTTCCCGCTATTCATCACAACCGAGGACAAGGTTTTGGGTTTGGCGAAGAAGTATCTGGGCAAACACTTCGATGTGACTGCAAAACTCGCTGATCTCAAGAATCCTGTAAAGGTTATCGCTGACCTCGTTGAGGGTTTGAAATCTTAGGAAATAACTGCTTCTATTCTATCGCCTGCGTTCACTCGGTACTTCTCCGAGAAGCTACCCTGATTAAGCGCTAATTCTAGAAATCCGTGGCTGCCGACCAGCGCCAACGGTTCCTGCGACTTGGCATTCCAATATGTTTCGGAACAGGGCAGCTGAAGCGAGATATGGTGTAGGTTAACCTTAACCGTTTTAGCCTCAGCAACTTCAGCTTTGCCGATATTGGTGATTACGTTACCGAAGCCATCCACATGCAGCACCTCACCGGAGATGGAACCGTTTTTGCGCTCAACATTGGCGAATTTGGGCGTGACTGGATCGGTGATTTCTACGCCGAACTCCTTTGGCTTTACGCCTTTATCGAGGTGTGCTGCGACTGGAGCAAAAATGTCTCTGCCATGGAAAGTGCTTGACACCTCTTGAAGCATATACTTTGGATCTATTAACCCGTAGATGTGGCTGACTCCCTGCACCTTTGCGGCAAGCATCAATACGCCGTTGTCTGGCCCAACAAAAAAAGCCTGCTTCGTCTGCACAACTATAGCTCTTCGGTTGGTTCCAACACCTGGATCAACCACAACCACATGCACAGTACCCTTCGCAAAGTACGGAGCAGCAGAACCCAAGATGAAGGCAGCCATGCGCACGTTGTACTTGTCGATCTGGTGGCTTACGTCAACGATTCTTGCGGCTGGTTTTATGGAGTAGATCACGCCCTTCATCTCCGCAACGTATGGATCCTTTAAGCCGAAGTCGGTTGTTAGGGTAATCATCTCTTTAGCCGCCGTGGACTACTGGAACAAAGACGACTTCGTCGCCGTCAGAGACTTTTGTTTCGTAGCCTGCTAAAACGCTGATTTCGACGCCGTTTACTAGCACCAGCGAGTTGCTGCGTGAATCGTTAAGGTCACTGTCGCTGAAGGTGTGTTTTAGCGCTGGAAACTGCTCGCTTAATACCTCAACTACGCTTTTTACGGATGCACCCTCTTGGATGTTTAGAGTTAAGCTGGTTTTTCCAGAGAGGGTGCGCAGTGCGCCAACGAATTTGATTGTTAGAGTCACCAGTAGATCACACTAAGATATGGAATAGAAGGGTTTGATTAAAAATGTTTTAGCTAAAAGTATCGAATTTTTCCTGCGTCAGAGTCTCCACGATGTCAGTGGCGATGTCCACGATGGAATCAGCCTGCTTCATCATGACGTCACCGTTCACTTCCTCTACTTGAGAGAGCTGCTGAACGATGGTTTCGACTTCCATTAAGAAACGCAGAACTGAATCGTTCGATGCTGGGTTCTTTGCAACTTCTTCGCGGATAAGTATCTCGATAAAGGCTGGTTCACCAAGGCTGTAGTAGATGGCGTTTCTTGCCTTGCGTATGGCTTCCACAACAAGACTTGGAGCCATGTAAGGGATTTTTCGTGCAGCTTCCAACTCGGCTTTTGCTTCACGAAGGTACCTTAGCGCCCAACCTTTACGGTACATATCCATCATGCAAAGGTTACCTGTTTTACTCGGCGATTTCGTCTTCTTCGATGTCAGTGTCCATTTCAGAGTTGGCTTGAGCTAATGCTTTTGTGCGTGTGATGTAGCCTGCTACTTTGTTGCGTACGCGTGTGGTTGTGCCCTGTGTGACTTCGTCCACTGTGCGTTTGTTTTCGTCGAAGTTTGTGTTGAATTTGTCGGGGAAGCGAGTCATTAGTTCTTTGCCAAGATGCTTTATCTGCTCAGTCTTTACTTTTCCCAGGTTAATTTCCTCCGGTTATATTGGGTTAGTTTTCTCCTACGTTTAAAAGCGTAGAAGCAACCTTCAATAGAAGATAGGCGTAATTTAAGCTTACGCCTCAAAGCACCTGATTTAGCAGCTGACTAGCTACGATGACAGCTATTTAGGCAGTTTTATACCGAAGAAATCTTCAAAGTTTTTAGCTATCTGATCCGCGGCTTCCTCAACCTGCATTTTCTTGAGTTCCGCAATCGCCTCTACAACGTTACGTATGTATGATGGCTTGGTTAATTGACCGTTGTAAGGTTTTTTGTAATAAATAACTGGACCATCGGTTTCCGTCATGATGTTTGTTATAGGCGCTTTATCGACGACTTCGCGGATGCCTGCGGAGTAAGTGACTGGCGGGCCTTCGGTTATGTAGTAGCCGTTGTCTATGGCTTTGACGAGTGCAGTCAGGGGGTAACTGAACCAGTGTAGCAGTACCTTTTTGACTCGGTATGATGGGAGCATATCGACGATTTTGTCGGTGGTGCCTCTTGAGTGGATGATTACTGGCAGGTCAAGTTGCTCGGCTAAGTGAAGCATTTTGTCAAATACGTCTGTTTGCTTATCCCAGATTGTTTCGTACTTGTTGTCAAGGCCAATTTCGCCTATGGCTTTCACGCTGTCTTTATGTGCCAAGATAAAATCGATGGTCTCTTGAACTTCGTTTTCACCGATGGTGTTGACATTCCACGGGTGTATTCCCAGCGCAGGATACACTATGTTAGGGTACTTTTCAGCGAGGGCAATGTCGTTTTGGCACGTTTTTAGGTTCGTTGCATTAGTTACCAAGGCGACTACGCCTGCATTTTTTGCATCCTCGATTAACTCGTCGATGTGGCCCTCGTATTCCTGTTCTGATAAATGTACGTGAGCGTCTATTAGCCGCATATTCTCAGCGCTATATTCTGTGGTGATGCTATAAAAATTTTCTTTAAGCCTTTAACGGCAAGTTCAGGGTTGAGGTTATTTTAGCGCAAAAAATGATAACAAAGGTTAAATACAGCCTTAAATAGAAAAAGAAGCTAAAGAGATGTCGATATGACTGAATTAGAAATAGCTGTAGCTCCCATGCACAGATTATGTAAGAAAGCAGGCGCTGACCGTGTAAGCGAAGCAGCAGCCAAAGAACTTGCAAAGGCACTGGAAGAGATCGGCGTAAAAATCGCTAAAGAAGCACTTGACTTTGCGATGCATGCGGGTAGAAAAACCATTAAAGCAGAAGATATTGAGATCGCCGCTAAGAAAGTCATGGGAAAGTAACAAGTTAACAGGTTAATGGGTCTCTTTTCCCCATTCTTCTTTTTTGTTTTTGCCAGAAAACCAATTTGCCTTACGACATTTTTTAGGGGTTTCTGTTGCTCTCAAGTTACCCCCGCCCCTTATAAAAAGGCGGTAACAGTGGGCCAGAGTTTTGTTGGCGGTTAGAATAAAAAAAGAAAAGAAGAGACTGGTTTGTCTCTTTTTGTTTATGGGCGTTTTCTTATTGCAAGCAGTAGAACCGCGCCGACGATTGCAACTACGATTATAATTGCGATGCCGACTCCGATGATCGTTGTTGTGTTGTCGACTGTCTGCGCTGTAACGGTTGGAGCTACTGTTGCTGGCTCTGCAGCGTAGAATGATGTTTCAGCTGTTGTTGGCCAGTACGAGTTGGTGCCTGCGAAGGTTGCGTAGAGTACGTAGTCGCCTGAAATGTCTGGTGTCCAAGTAAAGCCGAATGTTCCGCCTGGGGTGCTGGTTGTGCTGCCGATCGTTCTATAGTTACCGTTTGAGTCAACTACATAGAACATGATTGGAACACCTGTCGTGTCAGTTGGCGCTGGTTGATCCTGGTAGACGTGCTCCATGAATTTACTTTGGCTTGCATCTGAAACGCATGGTACGCCGTTGGGGAAGTTCTTAGCTACTTCGGATTGTGTTACGCCAGCTGAAATGTCGGTTATGGTGCCTGTTATGCGTATTGGGGTAGCTGTGGTTACTCCAAGGCTTGGGGCATCAACTGTTATTCTGGTTGGTCCTTTGCTGAAGGCGTAAATTTGGTTGTCGTATGCGTTTAGCGATAGTAGGACGCCATTTGCGATTGCTACTGAGCGGATGTAAGCGCCGAGTTCGCTCCAGACTAGTGAGCCGTCGGTCATGTTGACTGCTATTAGTTGTCCTCCGTGGAACAGCGGCGGGTTGTATTCATGGCCGATTGCTAGGTACGCGACTTCCGGTGTATAGGCCTGTGAACTGAATACCCATAGAGGCCATGTGCCGTATGGTGTTTCGATTCCTGAAGGCCCGATTAATTCAGTTGTATTGGTGTACCACTCTTCTATGCCTGTCTTACCATCGTATGACCATATGTCTCCACCTAAGCCGAATAGTAGCAGTTTACCGTTTACTGGTGCGGCTTTGAAGCCAAACGAGTCATAGACGTTTGTTGTACCTGAGGGCGTTTCGAGTGTTGAAGTCCATGCTTTCACTCCAGTGCGTATGTTGAAGGCGTCAATTTTGTTGTTAACCACGTTGACTATTACTCTGTTTCCGTCGACGTTGCAGCTGGTTGTTCTTGTGAATGGTAGTAGTGATTGGAAGCCATCTGCGTATGTGATGTTCTTGCACATCAAGACATCACCTGTTGTGTCATCCATGCTGGCTACTACTAGCCATCCGGTTGTTTCGTCTCCTCCGCCTTGCATGTGAGCATAGCCGCCCGTGAGTATTACTGCGTCGCCACCTAATGGGTTAATTGAGTCCATAGCAAGTGCTGGGCTGATTGTTTTGCCGTTGATTTCGGTTGGTACCGGTTTAGCCCACATTACACCAAGACCGAAGTCGATTGCGGTGTTCTGTGATGGAGACCATCCCCATGCGTTGCCGAGTGCCTGTGAGAAGTTAAAGCAGCATAGAACAGGTTTTCCTGGAGCAATAGTAACGGTTCCCGTCATTGGTGCAGCGCCGAAGGATGCGGCTGGGCCGTAAGTTCTCATAGTGCCGGCAGTGCTGTTAAGGTAGTAGCCTATCAAGTTTCCAAAGCCGTCTTCTTTTATTGTCATCGATGAAGCGTTGACGATGCTTAGGACATATTGCCCTGTTTCAGCAGAGTATAGGTTGTATGCGGGTTTTGCGGATGGACCGAACATTCCCATTTCTGTGCCTGTGCTCTGGATTATTTTTCCGCCTGTTTCTGCCGCTGGGAGGTTGCCTGTTGTCCAGATGTATGGGCCTATTACGCCGTACATGTTGGGGGTCTTCCATTGTGTTGTCATTCCGCATCGAAGCACTGAGGTTGTATTGAGTTTCCAGAGGGTTTCGCCTGTGTAGAGGTCAGTGCAGACTATGCCGTTTGAGTAGCCTGTGGTTTCTGGGTAGTATGTCGAGTACATTTTACCGTTCATTATGACCGGTGCATATTGAGGCCAGTACTGTCTTGTTGACCAGTAGCTTCCTGAGTCTTCAGTTCCACCAGCGCTACCGCCGACGACACCACCTGCTCCCCAGGTCTTAGTCCAGAGGATGTGCCCAGAGGTTACGGATGGAGTGTAGGGGTTGCATAAGCTGCTGACGTTGTATGCGCCTGTTGAGGCAAATGTGATGCTGCCGAGTCCAAGCCAGGGACCCATAATCTTGTACCAGTTCTGAACGTTCTGTGCAGAGACGGGTGTTTCCCAGTAACTTACTGGTAATGGAGTTAATGGGTAGCCGGTTTGGACTATAGGTTCTTCTTGCACTACAAGGGTAAAGACATCACTTTGGCTTGGGTCTTCAATGAGTCCAGCGTTACTTGGAGGTCCTCCTCCGAATCCTGCGCTGCCTTTGGTGACTTGTCCACCGTAGAACATTTGGAATTTCCATTCGCCCACTTTGTCAGGGACGAAATTAAAGAAGGTTCCACCGGTCGTGTCACCTGTGTATGGACCCATCGTTCGCACGTAACCTGTTGGGTCAGTGATTTTAACTGTCATGTTTGATGGCCCGTTGCTGTCATATTGTGGTGTTGCGAGATAGAAGTTTACGCTGACTGTCTGTCCGACGCCAATTGGGTTTGGCGCTACGTTGATGTTTGCATAAGTTGCAATATGTGTGCCAGGCGGCAAAGTTACCTGACCGATGGCCAAAGGTATTGCTATTAGGGATACTGCAATAGATATTATCAGAATTGCAGTAATACCTATCGAAGTTCTTTTTAATGGTTTCATTTTCTGTTCTCCTTATTGACAATAGCCGTTTCAGCCCACTTGGTATTTATAATTTATTAAAACTGATTCTAAAGATGCATTTTTTTCAATTGATTGAATGATTATTAATTCGGTTTATTGCATACGCTAGGTTAAAGGTTCCTAATTGTTTTAAAAAAGATTAACTAAAAACGGTTGAACCGTAATTTATCCTTAAGAGGTAAACATGAAGTTAATTGAATAAAAATGAATGGTACAGTAATTTGGCCTAAATAGTAAAAGAATAAACTAAAAGAAAAGAAGTATTGGTTAATTATTTGATTCTACACGAGTCGCTTAACTTGTTTTAAGCTTTCTTGGTGAGAGTTATTTCCATCGTGGAAACCATTCTGGACTTGTTCTCGCCCTCACGAGGTGGCATCTCGGCAGTGCCAATTGCGATTTTGCTGACTTTAAGGTCTTTGATGAAGCGGTTTCTTGCGATTTCGGCTACGTCAACTGCTGTGGTGATTGCTTGGCCTCTGGCTTTGAGGGTGATTTCTTTTAGGTTGCCTGAGGAGAGGCTTGTGATGATTGCCAATACATAGCTCATTGGGGGTTTGTTTCCGACGAAGATAACGTCTGCATTTTCTGTCATACTATTCTTACTCCTTATGTGTCTTTGTGTAACGTTGCTGTCTTGCGCTCTGTTGCGCTCAGAACGTCACTGCCCAATATTAGAAGTTCTACCTAATAAGTCCATTGAAAGAACACCCTTATCCTGTTACCGAGCATTGAATAGGAAAGGCTTTTCTACAGCCACCCCGATATTGGCTACAAACCGCCGAGACGCATAAGCTGTGCTCACCCAATTCAAGAAAAAAATCCAAGAAATGCTCCAAACCGAAGCAAAAATCGCTCACAAACTAGGACTTACACCCAACAGCATAAGCGTGATCGGCTTCATACTCGCAATCGCGTCCGCAGTCAGCTACGCCTTGACTTCTACGGATTCACTTTGGCTGCCGTTATTAGCGGTTTTCTTTATGCTGGCTTCCGGCTTCTGCGACACAATGGACGGCATAGTAGCGCGCACCTTTAAGCAGACTTCAGCTTTCGGCGGATTCTTCGATTCAGTACTGGACCGCTTCGCTGATGGAGCTTCATATGCGGGCATAATCGTTGCCGGTTTGTGTGCTGCTGCATTTGGCGGCTACTGGGGCACCATAACTGCGTTAACTGCGTTACTTGCGTCAATGCTGGTCAGCTATACACGTGCAAGAGCTGAGGTTATAGGCGTGAAAATGGAGTCGGTCGGTATCGCGGAACGTGCGGAGCGTATGCTGATTCTGGCGGCTGCAAGCATAATCGGTTACTTCTATTTGCCTGCTCTAGGATACGGAGTAGCATTGATCGCCGTGTTATCGATTGTAACGGTTCTACAAAGAGTCTGGCACGTTTATAGGGAATTAAAGAAAAATAAGCAGTAAAAACTGCTTAGAATCTGCGTTTGTAACCGCGTGAGTGGCGTTCGTTTTCGGCTCGGACCTTAACGATGCCGCGGTGAACTGCACATGAAATGCAGTAATACTTTGTATCTACCCAAGAAGCTAAGAAAGTGCCTTTTTGCCTGAGTTCTTTAGCTAACTGTGGCTCAACAAAGGATACTCTGCGAGTGGAGCGTTTCGCCTTGTCCCGTGGCACCATCGCACCGCAATTTACACACTGTACAAGGGTACTGCTTCCTTTGCCGCCTTTGGCTCTTCCTCGGCTTTTTCGCTTACTGGGCATTGATTTTGAACTCCTTATTTCCTTTTTTAACCATTATTTGAATTATCTTTCTTATATATCTGCTCTTAACTTTAAGAGAGAAGCGACGTTTGCTTTCGGATTTATCTGGGGAACAATTTTGCCCTCAGTTGATGTCATCAACGTCGTTATCCCCGGACCATGCCCAGCAGAATGGCAGTTTGTATGGACAACCACCCCAACTGAGACTGCACCCTGACGGTAAATTCTGCCGAACGAGTGATCCGCATCAGTAATAGCTACTATGTCGCCCAGTCTAAGATTCTGCAAACCGTACTTGCTAACAGTTGCTTGGTCGAAGAGCTGAATATCATAATCACCGGTCGCGACGCTGTTGTTGCCTAAACCCGAACCCATAATCGCCGCTGGTACAAGGTGCGTGACTGGAACGTTGAGTTTATCGCCACCTGGTAGAGGACTCCAAGCCTCAAGAAGCGAAGGGTCAGTGTTGAAGACTTTAATTTGTGGGTAATCTAGCAGCTTCAAACCAACCCCGTATGCTTTGATGAGTATTTTGTCGCCGATGAGCAGCTTCTCCATGGTGACCGCTGAAAAATCAGCCAGTACATGTTCCACGCCGCCGTGTTTGCCCGTGACTACGCCTTTGTCGCCTTTAGCTTCACCTGAAACTACGACGGCTTGGTTGCCGATACAGCTCAACGCGTTGAAAGCTGTGTTTGGCCCCCGACCAGAGGCTGGGTCGATTTCGCGGTTTTCTATGCTGACACCGGGTTCCGCGTGGTCTGCTTCCCACCCGACGGCATAGTCGCCGACTCGAAGATTATAGGTGATGCCGCCGACGCCTGGCAACACAAACGGTGTGCCGTCTGCTGAGATTTTGTATAGCTGGCGGAAGCTGGGGCTAACTATTTCGCCGGTAACCGAGATTTTGATGAGTTTGTCAGCGTTTGTTTTCAGTAAAATGTTCCTCTGCCCTCAAGGGGATATTCTAGGGCAGCCATATAAAGTTAGATATGGCGACGTACCCCTCTAAGCAACTCTTAAATCATGCGTTTCTTTTAATTGTTCCCGTAGAAGCAAGCCTATCTGAATTGTCTGAGGTAACTTTCATGTCTGAAATCGGTTTAAGAACAAAAATGCTGGTACGCGACATAATGAGCAGCCCTGTCGTCACAATAGACGAGGATGAAGCAACCAACCGTGCAGCAGCCAACATGGATATGAAGGAGTTAGGCGCCGTCATCGTCCAGAACAAAGCTGGAAAATCAATCGGCATCATCACCGAACGCGACCTAGTAAAACGTGTAGTCGCCAAAAACCTCAAACCGGACACTGTTAAAGCAAAAGAAATCATGACTACACCACTCGTCACAATCGAGCCGGAAGCCACCATAACCGACGCTGCACGAAGAATGACGCGGCTTGACATCAGAAGACTTGGAGTAGTATACAAGGGTAGCCTAGTTGGAATCGTCTCAAGCAAAGACGTCTTAGGCGTCATGCCGGAACTGCTTGAGATCTATCAGGAGCGCTCAAGAATAGAGGGCGCCAGCCTAGAAGACGAAACCGAAGAAGCACCGCTTTCAGGCTACTGCGACCGATGCAACACCTACTCAGATACGCTTAAAGAGCGCAACGGACAGAACATCTGCGAAGAATGCAGAGTAGAACTTGAAACGGAAAAGTAGCGCTCTATCTTATTTTTCCTTAAAAGAACCTAACTTCTTTTGCGTAACATCTACGCCGTACCTCAGCAAGCTCTTTACTGCGCCCAGTCTCTTTCGGGGGATGACCGCTATACTGCAGGTTAAACCGTAAACTGACAGCAGCACTTTTGCCAGAAAACCGGACCCAGAGTAAACCACCGGACGCAGAACCAGCAGAAACAGCCAAGCAAACCAATCAACAGAGCGAATTAAACTCATCACTTCGGTTCCAATACATATCGGCTAATTATTGATGTTTCAGCAGAGATATAGTTTGTTCCCTGACGGATGAAGCTTTATTTAACAAATCCTCAGCTACACTATAGACGTGAATACAGTGATTGTTGATTCTGTCCTCACCAACGCTAAAGCCTACCTTAAAGAAAGAGGCCAAATCGTCGACTGCTGCATAGCTATCGAAGAAGGTAAAATCTGCAAAATCGGCAGGGAACCACAGATGCCTCAGGCAGACACAAAAATCGACCTGCATAACCTGCTTGTTTTGCCGGGGCTGATCGACGAGCATGTGCACCTACGAGACGAGGATAGAGCGTACAAAGAAGACTTCTCATCAGGCACAGCGGCTGCGGCGGCAGGCGGATTCACCACCGTACTGGACATGCCCAACAACGACCCAGTAACAATGAGCAAAAGACGACTGCAGAACCGCATAGGATTAGCGCAGAGGCGGCTGCTTGTTAATGTTGGTTTCTACTCTGAACTCCCCAAAACCCTGATGGAAATAAAAGAAATCGCCGAGGCAGGCGCAGTCGCATTCAAACTGTTCCTAAATGGTCAAGTAGGCGGAGTAAACATCAACGACGACGCAGCCCTTGTAGAAGCGTTAAAGGCAGCCGCCGACGCTGATCGGCTGGTGGCTGTACATGCAGAAGACAACACCATGATCGCCGCAAACGAGGAGAAACTCAAGAGAGCTAAACGTGTTGCGCCAATCGAGTATCTGCGTGCGCATACTGAAGAGGTTGAGCTTCACGCCGTCCAGCGGCTCCTAAAACTAACCCAAGACACGGGTGTTCAACTGCACTTTTTGCATATCTCTACTGCAGCTGCCATAGAGGCAATCGCGGCTGCCAAGAAAGAAGAGCAGAAAGTCACCTACGAAGTAACACCCAACCACCTGATGCTAACAAGCGGCGAAGTCGACAGATATGGGGGCTTGGCGATTATGGCTCCGCCCCTGCGTGACCGTATGCAGGCGGATGCGCTCTGGAAAGGCATAGAAGATGGCACAGTTGATACGTTAGGCTCTGACCATGCGCCCCATACGTTTGAGGAGAAACGGGCGAGCAGTGTATGGGAAATCAAACCCGGCATTCCAGGCTTAGAAGTCACCCTGCCGCTGATGATCACGATGCTTCGCAAGAACAAGTTAACAATAAATCAATTAGTCGCGCTTTTAGCGGAGAAGCCGGCGGAAATCTACGGCTTAACCGACCGCGGCCAACTCAAAGTAGGGTCAAACGCCGATTTAACCATAGTCGACTACAACCGCTCATTCAAGATTGACCCAGTCAAGTTTAAATCCAAAGCCAAATTCTCGCCCTACAGCGGCTGGGAAGTCTACGGTAAACCCGCCAAAACAATAGTCAATGGCACATTGGTCTACGACGAAGGCGACATCGTTGCCAAGGGCGGTGTGGGCGCAATCGTGCGGGGAGGTAGCGTGTGAAGTTCCTAGCGGATGGGATGCTGGGAAAACTTGCGCGTTGGCTTCGGATGCTTGGACAGGACGTACTGTATAACACACGACTTGGCGATAATGAGCTGCTGGGTTTGGCGAAGGCTGAGGGTCGCGTGCTGCTTACAAGGGATTTTGAGCTTTACAGGCGGGCGATCGGAAGAGGCTTAGAGTGCTTCTACGTGGATGGCAAACAGGAGTCAGACCAGCTCTCGGGTGTCGCAAAGCGGTATGGTTTGGAATTAGAGATTGATATGGATAAGTCGCATTGCCCGCTCTGCAACACTAAACTTGAATCAGCTCAAAAAGAACAGCTAAAAGATAAGCTTGAGCCGAATACCTACCGTTATTACGACAGGTTCTGGCGGTGCCCCAACTGCGGACAGGTATATTGGCAGGGTGCACACTGGAAACAGATCAGCAACACGCTAACCCAAGCCCAAGAAAACAAACGGTGACTGCTACTGCGTCTTGGGTATAAGCGGCTTAAAGGAGCGAACACCAACAAATCGGGGAACCAGCCGGCAGTAATCTTCGTACTGTTTGCCATATTGTTCACTTAACCAAGGCTCCTCACTAAAAGGAATAACCAAGAACAAGAAGATAGCAAACAACCCAGAGGTTAAAGCCATCCATGAAGCCGTACGAAAAAAAATCCCCGAAAAGAGGATTATGAGCGAAAATCTAATACGCCAATTAGAGGCACCCCAAACATGACAATAGTGAACAGTGTCCAGCTAATCCACTGCTGCCACGCATCCTTTTTAGGCGGCCAAATTCGCGACCTAGGATACAAGACGCTGATAACTATAACCAAAAGCAGCAGGAAGTCGGCAGTAAGGATCAGTCCTAGGAGCGCTGAGAGTATAGTTCTGAATTGGCGCTTTTAATGTAAATAATTTTTGGATATAAAACAAGCCATTGGCGACGAAATCGCAAAGACTATATGGTTGCGTATGGCGCGTAAATCGTTTCAGAGAACTGTTTCAGTTTTGTTTCAGCCAACATCCAAACCACACAGAACCCAATATAGTGTTGAGGAACAAAAAATGAACACAAAACTAATCCTTGCAGTAATCGGAGTCGCCCTTATCGCTACGGCTCTAATAGGCGTCTCGGCAGCTCAGTACATCGGCGCCCAAAACAGAACATACACAACCCAAACCCAGCCGGTACCCCCATGCGCAGACCCATCTGGAACAGTACCCCAGTACTGCATAAACGCAACCACCGGCGAACCCAACTGCTACACTAACAGCACCTACGCAGGCTACTGCTGGAACAACACAGGCACAGCCAACGGCTACGGCCAAGGCACAGGCTGCTACGGCTACGGATACGGCTATGGCTGCGGAGCACAAACCCAGAACCAATACGGCTATGGCTACGGCGCAGGCATGATGGGCCAAACCGGCTACGGACGCGGACACTGTCGCTAAACTTCAGTCAATCTCTTCTTTTTTTATTTGCCAGAGTTTTTATCGCTGTTTTTTTGTCCGCACATTTCCAAGCCAAACAGTTTTACCCCGCCCAGCTTGGATAAGGCAACCACCAAAGCTGAGGACACAAGCCCTTCAATGAGTCCAGTCGGCACATACCAGAAGAGCATAGATGGAACCGTAAGCCCGACTCCGCCAAGGTTGCCGACAAGCGGAAACATGCCAATCTGGACACCGACAGCTAGGGCGGTGCCTACGTTTGCGGCGAAGGCTGCGATGAACATGCCGACGGCCAGCTTCTTGGTTGAGTAGCCTCTGGACAGGGCAAGCTTTACTATGAAGAAGGATAATGCTCCGATTATTGCCATGTTGAATGTGTTGGCGCCGAAGCTGGTTAAGCCGCCGTCGCCGATGGCTGCCTGTATACCCAGCGTCATAGTCATGCTAATCATAGCCGCCCATGGACCAAGAACCATTGTAACTGCGGTTCCACCCATAAAATGCCAAGTGCTACCGCCGCCCGCCACTGGGAACTCTACCATCTGGATAACGAGCAGCAGTGCACTCATGACGGCGATTAAGGGGATAAAGTAGCGTGGATGCCGATTCTTAACTTGCCACCATGCAACCGCTAAAATGCAGGTAGAAACGGCAAACATGGCGATGCACGCGGTTGGGTCTAGGATTCCGTCTGGAATATGCAAGCTAGCTGTTCCCTCTCTCGACTGCAAGAGAGTGGGGCTAGCCACATTTATGTTTTAAC
>JAAYYI010000126.1 GCA_012515445.1 Candidatus Bathyarchaeota archaeon
TCTTAATGGAACAGTAGTAGCAGATACTATAATGCGTTTTAAACTTGGTTGCTCTAAAATCAATTCAACGTTACGAACGCTCTCACCGTGCAGTAATGCCCGGCTAGCTGGCAGCTGTTCAGGAGGAAAAATGCTGCCGTCAGGCGTTAAAATTCTTAACGCTCTAGTTGAGTGGTTTGGTATTTCTAAACCTCGGGGGTCTACACCATATAGCTCGATGGCTCTTTTGTTAACGTAGACTACTTCACCCTTAGGTGCGGCAAGAATAACTACTCCCACAGGCAGATCGTCAAGGGCTTCGTTTAACTTCAACCCTGCCATCAACTTGTTTTTCGTAGCGTAACTCCTCATAAGCCACAGGACGGTTAAAAAATATAAAATTTGCCTTTGTTAATACCGCTCAGGGGTAAGTCTTAAGCTTATGGTTGTCTTGACGGAAATAGACCCTCGGACTGTAGGAGCGAGAAGGAAGTCGGGGTGTTATCTATTGACACGCGCGCATATGTTAGAAAAAGGGCTGCTTTTTTTGACTCGACACCACGAATTAAGCATCTGTACGGGCGAACTGACCAAATTTTAGCTCACATGCATGCCGCCAACATCTTTTTCGTGGTATTCCCCGTGAACCGCTCGCAGGTGCTTCATATGTACGCCGTGCAGGTGCCTCATTGCCTCGTCTCTTATGAGAAACTTTCTGCCACATTCGGGGCACATAAACTCTGTTCCTGTCTGAGCAATTTCAGTGCTGTGGCCCTCAACATGTATGGGTTCGTCGATTGTTGGTTCATTACCCTGAATTTTACTTGACATAACCTTTAGCCTCATAATATCGGCTAGGAATGTGTTTGTATTAACGTATGTGGGTGTAAGCGAGTAGCCACAAGCACCATCTTTGCGTTTATGTTAGATTCAATAACTTCTATGTAAGCGGAAAACTTATCAATCCTGTAGCTGTCAAGAAATAAGCACAACGATGCGCAATCGAGGTGAAACACATGGTCGAAATGAAAGTTGACGCTTCCGAACTCAAGGGAGACTTAATCGGTAAACTCTCTGACTTCCTAAAGGACAAAACCGGCGGAGAAGTCAGAACAGAAGGTAAAACAGTAGTCGTTAAAGGCGAAGGCGAAGCTCTAAGCAAGAAGTACGTGCGCATAACCGTCAAAAAGTTCCTGCACAAGCAAGAATTAACCGAAACCTTCAAGGTTATCGGCGACGAAGAAGCACTAAAAATCAAAGAGCGTAAACTCTACGAAGAAGAGGATTAATTCCTCCTTAATTTTATCTCAACCAATCATCTGTTCTACAGTACTTTTTTGCTGTCCTAAACACTGAACGCCCCGTTCGATAACGTAGCATTAAACCCTACCTTGCGCATTACTGTTTCTGTAAATGTGCGGTGAGGAAAAGAAATGAGTAATAAGAGTTTAGCCTTAAGCGGTTCTGCTGTTTTCGTCTCCATCATAGTTGCAGCCGCGGTTCTAGCGACCTCGTTTACTGCCCTACAGTCCCTTCACTCGCTAAATCCGGTTGCAGCCCTCACCGCCATTACAGTAGCCATAGTGGGCTTTGCATGCTTCAAAAGATTAAGCCATTGATCGACCCCTCATGAAGGAGTCAACTATAACCTATTGTAATGGTAACCTAACACATTATGCAGGGGATTCTCACCAAAACTTTTAACCTTTTAACAGCAAAAACAATACTAGGCGATAATCGTGTTTAAGCGACTGTTTAGTTCTCGAAAATACGGTTTAATGACAATTGCCTTTGGTGTTCCAGCAGTAATTTCAATTGCAGTTTCAAGAGTTGCTCCTATTGGTTCATTGTATGAATATCTTTTTTCTTTACTTGGGGTAATTCTGATAGTTTTCGCTTTCGTTTCTCTGTTCTTCTTTTTTACGCTACAGTGGCGCTGGACTCATGGACAACCGCAACCACGACCGATGGGTTAAAATTATTTTAAGCAATAGGCTGATGATTTACGGGCTTCCTAAAAGATATTTTTCGTTTGTTTATCATACAAAAACAGATGGTTCTTGGACGGCTGCGGTTCCTTGTAGGTGTAGTTTGGTTGAAAATCCAGTTTTCGACGAGTAACTTTTTATGTTTTTAAGCCAATGACAATCAGATAAAGAGGCTTTTGGATGGCACGTTCAAGGAAGTCTGGCTTAGATTTCGTCGGTGATATCACGTGGGGTACCCACATGTGTCAGTTCTATCAGACAAAGCAGGATTTACTTGATGTCCTCGTACCCTACTTCGTAGATGGGCTTAAGCATAACGAATTCTGCGTTTGGGTGACCTCTGACTTTTTGAATACTGAAGAAGCCATTGCCGCCCTGAAGAAGGCGCTTCCCGATTTCGACTCTTACCTTGATCGGGGGCAAATAGAAGTTTTCCCCTGCACCGAATGGTACCTCAAAGAGGGCAAGTTCGAGTTGCAGCGTGTTCTAAACGGGTGGGTTGAGAAACATGACAAAGCCATAGCACTAGGCTTTGCTGGCATGAGGGTTACCGGTAACCCATTCTGGATTAGTAACAAGAAAGACTGGGCTGACTTCACTGCATACGAAGCAGAAATCAACAATGTAATCAATAACTACAAGATGCTTGTCCTATGCACCTATTCGCTTGATAAATGCAACCATGACGAAATTATTGATGTAATAACAAATCACCAGTTCTGCATGATCAAGCGCTCGGGAAAATGGACTGTACTTGAAAACTCTGCACATAAAAAGATTGAAGAAACGCTACGAAAAACAGAGAGCCGATTTTTGAATTTATTTTCCTCAATGGCTGAGGGTGTAGCATTCCATAAAGTCGTATACGATAATCAAGGTAGCGCTGTTGACTACATTATCTTGGATGTTAACCCCGCGTTTGAACAGATCACCGGTATCTCCAGAGAAGATGCTGTTGGAAAGAAGGCCTCCGAGCTTTATGGTACCAAAACTCCGCCATACCTAGATGTATACGCTAAAGTAGTTGCTTCTGGCGTACCGTTGTCTTTTGAAGCGTATTTCGCTCCTATGGAGAAGCATTTCAGCATATCCTGCAGTTCCTCCTCACAGGGCACATTCGCCACTGTATTTCATGACATAACCGAACGAAAGAAATCAGTTCAGGACCTAGCTTACAGTAACCAGCGGCTAGCGCTATTTTCTAGCACTGCCAGTTCACTGCTTTCCAACGCTGAACCCGAAATAATCATCCAAGACATCTGCATGAAAGTAATGGATTTTCTAGACTGCGACGTATTCTTTAACTTCATGGAAGACAAAGAAAACGGCAAACTACACCTAAACGCCTACCACGGAGTTGCCCCCGAGATTGCTGCGACGTTTGAGTGGCTAGATTTCGGCGTTGCAGCATGCGGTTGTGCAGCACAACAGGCTCAAAGAATCCTCTGTGAAAATATACAAAACACCACTGACCCAAGAGCTGCACTTGTACGCTCATTCGGGGTCCAAGCATACGCTGCGAATCCAATTTTCTCTCAAGAAAAAGTTGTAGGTGCACTCTCGTTTGGCACTAAGAAAAAACCAACCTTCACACAGGATGAATTGTCGGTGATGAAAACCGTAACGTCTCTGGTTAGTGTTGCAATGCGGCGCAAGGAATCTGAAGAAACGCTCAAAGCAAGAACCCAGCAGTTGGAATTAACTCAACGCAAACTGGAAGAGAATGCTGTTTTGCTTGAAGAGTACGCAACCCAGTTGGAGGAACTTGCCAAGCAGAGACTAGAGCAGCTAAAAGATTCTGAGCGGTTGGCTGCGATAGGTGCAACCGCGGGGATGGTTGGTCATGACATCCGTAACCCGCTTCAATCCATAATCGGCGATTTGTACCTTGTTAAAGCAGAAATAAGCGGTATGCAAAACAGCCGAGAGAAAGAGAGCATAGCTGAATGTGTTAACTCGATTGAGGAATCAGTTGATTACATTAACAAGATTGTACAGGACTTGCAGGACTACGCTAGACCACTCCAGCCGTCATATAAGGAAGTTGACTTAGAGGATCTGTTAAAGGAAGTAACATTCAAGAATTCATTACCCGCTACCATTGAAGTCTCTGTACTTGTGGACGATAAATCAAAGACAATAGTAACAGATGCTTCGATGCTTAAACGTGTCCTGATTAACTTGGTTAACAATGCGGTACAAGCGATGCCTGAGGGTGGGAAACTTTCCTTAACTGCCAGCGAAGACAACGGTGATTGTGTTCTTGTGGTTGCCGACACGGGGGTTGGTATTCCAGAAGATCGCCGTTCCAAACTATTCGTGCCGCTGATGACTACAAAGTCCAAGGGGCAGGGTTTCGGTTTACCAGTTGTCAAACGGATGACTGAATCGCTGTCCGGTAATGTCAGTTTTGAAAGCCAAATCGGGCAGGGAACCAAGTTTATTGTGCGGTTACCTAACCGGGCAAAGTAGCTTTCATGGCAATTCGCAATTTAGGAGGGTTAAGCATGAACCCCAAAAGAGGAGAAACAGCGGCATGGCAGTTAACCTTACTATTTGTTCATGCTTAACCGATAATATATCCATTATTTTTTAGTTAAATCCTTTTTTGTCAAGGTTTATAGACTAAACAGGGCTGTTTTTTGTCAAGGTTTCTGGACTAAATATTTATCCATCAAGCCACAGTTTTCAGGCAATGAAAACGGTTTCATCAAGCTTAAATATTCAGTCAACAGAACACTAACTAAAGCCTGAGGAAAAAGAAATGAGTGCCTTCGTAACACTACGCGACCTGACCAAAAGCTTCGGCGGCTTTAGTGCCCTAAGCGGAGTATCCATCGATATCAAAGAAGGCGAAATCTTCGGATACATCGGCCCCAACGGCGCCGGAAAAACTACCACAATGAAAATCCTCACAGGCTTAATCAGCAGCTTCCAAGGACAAGTAACAATCGGCGGCTACGACTTAACGAAAAACCGCAACGAAATCCACAAGCTGCTGGGCTATTTGCCGCAGTCAGTGGCTTTTCAGGAATGGCGCACAGTCAACCATGCGCTCCTGACTTTTGGTAAACTTTCAGGATTAACCGAAACCCAACTCAACGAGCGGATTCCACGTACTCTTGAACTGCTCGGATTAGGTGATGTACGTTATAAGAAGATATCTCAACTCTCAGGCGGAATGACGCAGAAGGTTGGATTAGCGCAGGCGCTGCTTCACGAACCAAAATTGCTGGTGCTCGATGAACCCCTCGGGGGCTTAGACCCACTTAGTCGTCGCCAATTCAAAGACATCGTTTTAGGCCTCGCCGCTAAGGGTACAACTGTCCTATTTTCCTCCCACATACTTAGCGACGTGCAGGACGTAGCTAACCGCATCGGAATAATCAGCCACGGCAAAATCAAGAAAATCGGCACCTTGGGCGAATTGAAGGCTCAGTTTACCCAGCAGAGAACCATCGAAGTCCTGCTCTCTGGCTCTAGCGATAAGTGGCAGCAGCTAAGCGCCCTAAACGGCGTTTCTGGTGTTACGCAGCCGCAGCAGGGCGTCGTGTTAGTGAACCTCGAAAAAGACACGCAAGAAGATCAAGCAATAAACGATGTAGTGGCGGCAGTAGCCAAACTTGGCATTCGAGTGAGGGGAGTTTGGCTGCTTGAACCTTCGCTTGACCAGATTTACTTTAACTATATTTCGGAGGCTGAAAACTAATGCCGACAGGGCTACTATTCAAAGACGAGCTACAAGGGTTCTACAAGTCAAAAGTAATGATTTTCCTCTGGGTCGGCTTACCAGTAATCGCTTTACTTTTCCGCTTCCTCTCCGCGGGCAGCTCCGGACAAGAACTCCCCTTCACGCTTATCTCCTCCATTGTGGTTTCGAGCATCGGCGGCACACTCGCAGCAGTCATGCTCGCCGTGTTTATCATCAACGAGAAGAACCGCCATGTCTACGACCTTTTCCTGATACGGCCCATTAAACGCCAAGAAATCATCGTGGCGAAGTTCTTCGCTGTCTACGTGTGCGTAGCCATAGCAAGCGCCATAGCGGTGCTGGTTGGTGCGGTCACGGATTTTGCCACCACAGGAGTATTACCTGCTACTTTACTCTCTGATGCCGCACAATCCCTAGCGACAACGCTCTCGATGATTGCGGTTTCATGCGGCGCAGGTGTGTTGATCGGCGTAATATCCCCCTCAGTGCTCGTAGGCGCCATCCTCGTGATCTACGGCGGCAACCAAATATCAGTCGTACCACTAATCCCAGAACTCCTAGGCTTACCCGATGCCGCTATCTATACAATCGCATTGGCTCTCGCCTTCGCCGCTGCCCTGCTAGGCTTAGCCGCGGAACTGTTTAACCGAAAACAGTTCTAACGAGGGGTAATCTAATCGAACCTTTGTATTCGAGTGAATATGAAATTCACAATACGATAAACAAGGAGTACTTTGTTGCCTTTCTCAATTGTTATTGCCCGTGGGGTCTAGAAAAAAATCGCGTGACAGATATAAGAAAAAACAAGAGGCTCACAACAAGCTTTAGCCTTCACCGCGCTGATGTACTGACAAAAAAGCCTCAGAGACGCAATAAGCTACAGGTACAGTGCAGAAATCGCTGATTTGTTGTTATAAAAGCATTTATGTAGGGTCTCTGTTCTAAAAAGTACTGAAGATGAAGTATGTCAGAGAAAATTAGAAGCTTCATAGCTTTCGACTTATCAAACGACAGTGTCGTTAACCGCATTGCAACGTCACAGAAAATGATTATGCAAACAAACGCCGACGTTAAACTCGTCGAACCGAAAAACATCCATGTAACCGTACGATTCCTGGGCGAAATCACCCCGGAAATGGTAGAGAAAGTATACAGCGCCATGAAAAACGTGAAATTCACACCATTTAACATCCAGCTAACCGGACTCGGAGTGTTCCCAACCATCAACTACCCACGTGTAGTCTGGGCGGGAATCACCGACGGCGCAGTCCAGCTAAAAAGCATCTGGGAACAGCTTGAACCACAACTACACGACCTCGGATTCAAACCCGAACCAGAAGGCTTCACACCACACCTCACAATCGCACGCGTAAGAAGCGGCGCAAACAAGCAGCGACTAGTCGACTTAGTACAGCGCCACGAAAACTACGACTTCGGCAACATCCGCGGCGACTGCTTAAAACTAAAAAAGAGCCAGCTTTCACCCAAAGGCCCAGTATACACCACACTAAAAGAATACTGCCCATAGCTGGCCACAAAGATGGCGTATGACGAGTTAACACAGCGGATTCTCAAGCGGATCACGCCATCCGCAGAGGAACGCAAAAAAGTTAACGCGTTAAGCCATAAACTAGAAGAAAAAATCAGCAAAGCAAGCCAAACCCGCGGCGTAGCCGCCAAAGTCAGAGTCGAAGGCTCCATCGCCAAAGATACCTACCTAAGCGAAGACCCAGACATCGACGTATTCATGCGGCTACCAACCTCTATACCTCGCAAAGAACTAGGCACTGTCGGATTATCCATAGCTAAAGATGCAGCGGGCGACGCAGAGAGGCTTGAACGCTTCGCTGAGCATCCTTATCTTGAAATATTCACAGAAGGCTACCGAGTTGACATCGTACCCTGCTACGATACTTCGCCCGGCGAGTGGCAGAGCGCAACCGACCGCACACCATACCACACGGATTATATCAGAACACACCTCAAAGAGCCCATGCGTGATGAGGTTCGGTTACTCAAAAAGTTCATGCAGGGCATCGGCGTGTACGGCGCAGAAATCAAAGTCGGCGGCTTCAGCGGCTACCTCTGCGAGCTTCTGGTAATGCATTACAGTTCATTTGCAGGCGTAATCCAAGCCTTCGCAGAGTACAGCAAACGCATAGTAATCGACATAGAAGGCCATTACTCTTTGCGCGGAAGAGACCTTGAGTTGCTATTTCCTGAGCCACTGGTAATCGTTGACCCAATCGATAAAGCCAGAAACGTCGCTTCCGCAGTTCAACCCCAGAAACTTTATGAATTCGTCGCAGCCACGAGGGCATTTATGGATTCTCCCAGCGAAGAATTCTTCTATCCACAACCCAAACACGCATTACCCCCCAACATTGTCGAATCACACCTGTCAGGAGAGAACACATCCCACCTCTACATTCAGGTCAGCGAACTAACAGCTGTTCCAGACATACTTTGGGGTCAGCTTTACCGAACGAAACGCTCGCTGCGAAAGCTACTTGAAACCAACGACTTCACAGTTCTGCGTGATGCAGTATGGAGTAACGAATCGTCACTTAGCGTTTTCGTCTTTGAGCTTGAACAGCGCATTCTGCCCAACGTTAAGAAGCATCTGGTCCCCAGCTTGAGCGCAAGACTGAATCAGAAAAGTACCTCACCAAATACTTAGGCGATAACCGCGTCCTCGTAGGACCATACGTTGAGGATGGCAGATGGGTTGTTGAGTTACCAAGAAAATACACGGACGCAGCGGCACTGTTACGCGAAAGACTCACTGACGGCGGCAGAGGTGCTGGCGTAGCAGAACTCGTCGCGCAAGCCTACAAAGCAGACGGCAGAGTCCTTATCGATGAAGAGATCCTTAAGGCTTACACCGAGAACTCTGACTTCGCCGTTTTCCTCACCGAGTTTTTAGCGGGTAAACCGTTTTGGCTAAAAGCCAAGGAAACTTAACGCAAGCAATGCTGCTCCTGCTGCGAAGCAGTAGATGCTAAATAGCCAGAACTTGTTTGCGGAGAGCGACTTCTGCAGCAGTTTAAGCGCAAGGAAGCTGACTGCGATGGTTATTGCAAGCGAAGCTACTACCTCGACTGTCCCGATCCCGGATACCAACAATGCGTCGCGCTCTTGATAGAACGTTAAAGCCCAAGCACCTGCAACGGCTGGTATTGAGAGCATAAACGAGTACTTGAAAGCCAGTTCCCGCCTTACGCCTAATATTAGCATAGCGGCGATGGTTAAGCCGCTTCTTGAAAGCGATGGCACAACCGCGAGTCCCTGCATGACGCCGACAAGAAGAGCTGTTGGAATGCTGATGGTGTCTTTTCGCTCTTTTGTGAATTTGGAGGCAAGCAGCAGGATACCGCTTGCGATGAAGCCAGCGGCTAGCAGGTTTAAGCTGCTTAATGCGTCAAGTTGGTCACCCCACAGAAACCCGATGGCCGCTGTTGGGACTGAGCCGACGATGATGGGTATGATTAGTTTGCCGTTGTCTGAGTGTAGGTCTCGGCGCCACAGCGATTTGAGGATGGATAGTATGTCTTTTCGGAAGAAAACCAGCGTTACCA
>JAAYYI010000127.1 GCA_012515445.1 Candidatus Bathyarchaeota archaeon
AAGCTTATATACTTTTGTAGAACCTAATGTGCAAGAAGTACCGGTGGAATGCCGCCGTTGCACAGCCCGGTAGTGCAACTGACTGTTAATCAGTAGGTCAAAGGTTCGAGTCCTTTCGGCGGCGCCAATACCATTCTATCCATTTATTTCGCCCAAACCGTCATCCACTTATGAAGAATTTGCAAGTCAACGCCTAGTTAGGCAATGCTCAAGAATCTACTTTCTTTGCCGTCCTGAAGCAACAGAGGCGTCTGCCGAGCAGCCAACGGAGCTCTGATTAAAAAGCAAGTTTCTGGCGCTATGAGTCTTCGGCGTCTTCTTTTGCTAATTCCGTGGCTATTTGGTCATCGTGGCTGATTGCGTTTTTGCGGGTTGCTTTTTTGTCGGGGGGTTCCTGTTCTCGGCCCATCATGAAACCGGCCTCCGTCGAGCTTATGTCGTCTTCTTGGAGCATGGATTCTCTTTGAGTTGTATCGTAGATGTCCTCGGTTTCGTTTAATGTTTCTTCTGGTCGATCTTCAGAAGTTACTGGTGGACCATCATAGAAGTATGGCGGCGGCTTTTTTGCCATTCGTCTCTTACTTATAGAAATTACCTCCTAATCCTAATTTAGATAAAGAGGACGGTCGCATTAAACGGTTTGTGACTGAAAAAACACAATAACTCCCCTTCAGAGCCATGAAATTACTAGAAGAATGTAGATGCTTTTTGGGTTGCTGAGACTTTGCTTAAGGAGAAAAATCACAAAAATGTTCATTAAATAATCTAATATGCCTCTAAAATCGTAGGAGAGGACTTTATTTATGCAAGCTCACTCAGTAGCCTTTGTTGCCGTTGGGTAGACTACTCTTGCCACTTTAAAGATATGCTTGCATTTATTACACTCATAATACTTTAGCGAAAAGTACGAGTTTTCCAAGTCACTTGTTAAGCGTGTATCCTCGCATCTGCATCGTGGGCACTTAACCATTTTAAAGCACAAGCTTCGATCTTAGTGCAATCAATAAAAGCCTTTTGTTGACATAATTAAAATTCTACGAGAAAAAACCGATGATGCACCAACCTGCTTTTAACGGCACTTGCGGCATATTTGAGTAGGCAACTTTTAGATTTAAATAGGGAGGGGGAGGTATCGCTGAGACGGGTTGGTACAGAAAAGCTGCTTTTTATAAGGGGAGGGGGGTACTGTGAGAGCAACAGAACCCTAAACGAACGATGTAGATAGATCAAAAGCAAGCAAAACGTAGCTATCTGCACAGTAGCAGTTGAGAGCACCAAAAAAGGGGCTATAGAAAAAATCGCAGCGAAGTACAGTCGAGTAACCGTTTAACCATCAGTTTTGCCCCTAAAACAGCCAGATTTAGGCACATGATTAATATAGTCAATCGCTAAATGTCAGATATTCGGGAACGTGCCAATAGTTGAAAAGCAAAGTCAGCAGCCTCGGATATGTTAACCGCATCCAAGAAAACATTTTATCGATCAAAAAGAAAGAACTTGCACCTCTCTATGAGGAAATAAAATCCGCGGACTGCATAATCTGCAGCGGATCAGGACGCTCACTCTACTCACTCAACGCTGCGATGAGCCAAATCGCGCTTGCCACAGCCGGATGGCGCAATAAAATCGTTCTCACACCAGACGACCCTGGCTTCCCAGGAAAAAGCATGTATGACGCTGCACCCGACTTCGAGCGCAGATACAAAAAAACACTTCTACTCATGAACAGCGGATCAGGCTTCAGCGAAGACCCACTTGTTATGGCACAGGACCTCGCCAAGTACATTGATGAGAAGAAATCAAATCACTTCAGCATGGGACTTTTAACCTCCGCAACTGAGACACCGCTTGCGCAGATCACTCAGGCGCACGGACAAGTTGTTCAGCTTAAAGGAAGAGGCAAACTAAAACCCAGCTTCGAATACGCCGAAACCGGCATGATGGGCGACATCTTTGAGCTTGGCACATTAGAACTGCTAAACAGCATGATCGAAGCCATCTACCGAAACCTAGACGTGGACGAAATCTTCCCGTTATGTGTCGAGGAATTCGAGAGAATCGGAGAAATGATCGATTCAAACGTTAACAGCGAAACCTACGTTCAACTAGTTGACCTACTCGAGAAACGCACTAACCTGTTCTTCGGCGGAAGAGGCACAGCAAACGAAATCGCTAAAATGACCGCTGTAAGAATGTTCCACATCAAAAGCTTCCTAGGCGACAACGTCTACATGACTCGTGGAGTTAACACACCACACCCACGCGCAGGCGACCTAGAAATACTGCTTAGCTGCTCAGGCGAGACACGCCCAGTTCTACTCTGGCAGGAAGTACTTCAGAAGTTCAACGGCACGGTATTCGCCATAACCAGCAACGCCGAATCCACACTTGCAAAGAAAGCAGACCTAAAAATCATACTGCCCGAAGAGGCAAAACCCAGCTTCCCAAGACGATTCTACACAAGAGCCGCATACGTCCTAAGCCCCCTGCCAGTAAAACTAGCTGAACGCCTAGGCGAACGCGGATTAAACCTGCCAGAATACATCATTAGCTGGTACCACAGCGTCACGCAATAAAATAGCCTTTAATAGACTGCACATCACCAGTTAGGAAGATGCGGCATGGACCTACTGCAGTCAATCGCTTTAGGCTTAATTCAGGGAACCACCGAGTGGCTTCCGATCAGCAGCACCGGACACCTCCGACTCGCTGAATACTTTTTTAGCTTAACTGTTCCGCTGCTCTTTGATGTACTGCTGCATCTAGGAACTCT
>JAAYYI010000024.1 GCA_012515445.1 Candidatus Bathyarchaeota archaeon
AAACATGAACCTGTCCAGTTGGACCTCAGTCAAAGGATAAGTACCCTCTGAACCGTATGGTAACTGGCTGCCAATAACCATAAAAGTGCTTGATAAGGGATGAGTGGCGCCTTCGATGGTGACCTGCTTTTCCTGCATCGACTCGATTAAAGCCGCCTGCGTACGTGGGGTAGTACGGTTTAACTCATCTGCCAGCACAATATTAGCGAATAAGGGCCCTGCAACGAAACGCGATGCCCCATCAGGACTATAGACGTTAAATCCCGTAACATCTGCAGGTAACATGTCGGGGGTAAACTGGATCCTCTTAAAGTTACCCCCAATAACTTTAGCGAAAGTTTTAGCAAGTAAGGTTTTGGCTGATCCTGCATATCCTTCAATGAGAACATGCCCCTCACTTAAAATTGCAACCATTAACAACTCTTTAGCTTCTTCTTTGCCGATAACTATCTTTGAGATTTCCCCAAAGATCATGTTAGGAATGCTGACGGACTCAACGTTTTTTGACATTGTTATCATGCCTGCGTAGCAGTGATTTTAAAGATACTGCCAGCGCTAATGCTATTAAGCTTAACGTTCCAAGCGGGGACGCAACAAAATTATAACCGGTTGCTAGAACAGTTTTTGCTTCATCTAAGGGTGCACTTGGTAAGTGGCTTTGGTCAACGAAGACTTGCTGATTGCCACCCTGAATATCAACGACTCGATTTATGAAAAGCAGGTTATTATCCATTGAAATCATGCCGTTGATTAAACAGCTCGGATCACCAACCGCAACTACAATACCTTTAGCTACTTTAACGTAGGCGGCAACTGGTACTGGACCCGCAACGTCTCCAGAATCAAATTGATCATTGCTATTCTCGTCAATAAAGCTAAAGCTGGAGGAACTGGCAATTATAGTGGCGTCTGAGGTGCCGCTTAAAGCAGTTGCATGGTTGAAGACAACACTGCTAACATTAGCTGTAACTGGAAGCGCAGCAAAATCTGTTATTTTTGGCAGCTGCCCATTTTTATAGTCAAAAAGTGGATCAACTAGCGGTTTACCAACAAAACGCATGCCCAACCCAAAACTAGTCAGAACTTGATTCCCATAACCATAGTCATCCAATAGCACTAATGTTCCACCAGACGACACATAACTTCTAAGCTCACTTAATTCAGAATCAGAAAACTGCTCATAGGGAACAAGAATCAAAGAGGTTCCACTACCCGAGGACGGCAAATTACTAAACGACCCTAACTGGACAACCCCTGATTGGCTACCCAAAACTGACATGCCATTCCAGAACGGATTATCCACCCTGAAATCTCCCGTAGGCGGATAAAACCAGATAACCGCTGATAAGACTATAATTATGAGTAGTGCTAAGGCTGGGAGAACTTTACGCGCTTCTACCATTCATGGTCCTCCTTAGTTTATTTGCTAAGTCTTCAGCTTTCTCCGCTTCTGACTCTACAGGATCAGTTTGCGAGTAAAGGCTCTTTTCTGCCAGTAAAGTCAGTTCTAAAAATGAATCGGCTGCTTCCCCTAACTTTGCTTTTGTCAACTGCAAAAACTCTCTAAACGTCATGTTGGGCATGAGGCCCTCGCCTGTAACTGACTGGACCAAATTAAGGGCTTCAGCGTAGGCTTTAAGAACTCGCCCTCTTAACCCCTCAAACTTCATTTTGTAAACAGTTGATCCTTGGTTTGTTTGAGCTGTAATCTCTTCTGTTGGCACAGCAAAAGTGGACGCGGCCTCAACAGCTTTCTGACCTCTCTTTCTACTATGCCCCGCAAGCCTGAAGTACATCACCAAGACCACTGAAAGTGAGCAAGCCACTGCTATCCCTAAACTGACCGAATTCAACACAAAGATATCTGTAGTCTGTTGCGCTGATGCTTGCCATGGTTCATTAGGCACAACGACAACAGTCAGCTTCTGGTTCCCAGCAAAAACAGTGCTAAACGGAATATCAACCGTAGCGTTAAAAGTTCCATCTCTTAAAGATTTGACGTTAACCGTAGTATCAGCAAACCTTATCGCTACACTGGCATCTACTAAGGGGCCAGAAGCTGATCTAATAGTTCCATTGACAAACAAACCTGACGGCAGTATAACTGTTGAAGGAGCACTAATCTGTAGGGTACTTGCCATCTTTTTTACCGTCATGTTTCCTTGCACGCTTATGCTATTATACAAACCCGATGAGCCAACTGTAACAGTTAACGAGTGAACACCCAGCTTTTCCTGAGCTGCTATTTTGGTGTTAAACGAAAAGTCTCCACTGGATCCAGTGGTAGCTTGAAGAATAATCTGGCCATCCAGTGCTAGCTTTATTTGCCTATCAGTAAGCGGTAGTCCTTCCTCTGAAGTAACGTTTCCGTTAACGTTTAAAGAGAGCCCCGGATAAGTCACTGACGGCAGAGCAACTTGAAGCAATGTTCGATAAAATAAAACCTGAACCTTAACATCTGCACTCACCGACCCCAAATAAACATCTTTATCGCCGCTCTGGGGGGAATAAAGCGCGTAAACGGTTACATAACTGACATACTTGTAGGGTATACGAATCAACGTAGAGTAAGCGCCGTTCACATCGGTGCTTGCTGAAGCAACTTTGCCATCATCCAAATACAAAACTACTTCTCGATTACTCAGAGCGGACCCATTAGCAGTAAGTGCTCCTGAAGCAACAAGATAAGAGCCTACAAAACTGCTAGTTGTATTCAAATTTAATGTTAGGGAAGTGTCGGTAAGATGTTTTACATCTGTCTCTTCCATTCTCTGGATGGTTCTACTCAGAAGCTGATGGTATAAATCAATTAAATCCTGCAACCTCTGCAGCATACCCTGTAATGTATTGTAAGCATCCCTGACTTGACTGGCTGCAGAAGCTGAGAATACACCCAAACGCTGGCTTAAAGTTGCCGTAGCATCCTTAAGATCGCCTAGAATAATCTGGGCCTTAGCGACAAATACACCCGCTTGGTCCAAAGTTTGCTTAGCTTCACCAAGCCTATTCTGATCAAGCAACCTTGAAGCATTGTTTAATGTACCATCGAGGTCATGTAAAACGTTAATCAGCTGCTGCGTTAAGTTGCTATACCTATCAACTATATACTTAAGGTCATCAGGAACCGTAATGTGGCTTAGTAGCTCGTTTAGTTGTGAAGCATTCTCATAATCTCCCGATGCGGTAAGGGAAAGAATTTGAGCATACTGACTCAAAAACGAGAGAGAGTCTAACGTGCTCTGTGATGCTGAGGGATCCTCATGGGGGATTTGGGTTGGCTGCGCAGCAACAATTACGCATGGAACTAGGGCGGGTGCAAGCAAGAGAATTATCAGAGCAAGCGAAAGCCATCTCATATGAAGCTTGCACCCAAGATTTCTAACACTTTAAGCCCAACTATAACTATAAACACCGCAAAGAGTGTATATCCAAGGACGTTTGTCACCCGCTGCGTTTTAGGGGTCAGCGGTGAATTCAGTAATGTCAAAATAAAGTACTCCACAATATACACTGAAACGTAAAGGTCAAGTGTGCTTGAGCCATAAAAGGATAACAGAAAAGTGGTAACTGCATAAGTGACCGTTAGCGAGAGCAAGTATCTTTCTGGGACTCTCAAGGACTCAGTTCCACCATCTTTAATTCAATAAAACATTTCCCTCTGCTGACCCGTTCATTACTGATCTGGATTGGTTTGCCTGAGACTTCAGCTACAACTGACGCGACAATAGAGGCAATGGGTGTTCCTAGGCTTTCATAAACCCACATCTTCTTGTTTTCAAGCCGAGGATTAGAGACCTCTACACGAACAATATCCGCATCGAGGGTAACTCGTGCGCCATCGGCTAAATTGATCGATCCAGAAAGAACCGACGAAACGGCTGACTCTAAGTCGCCCGCAGAATAATCAGCTTTAGCTTCAGCCATACCGGAAACCGCAGATCCAGGAGTCACAACAAGCAATCCCATAGCATCGGGTTTTGGGCCGAACTTAACGATCAATCGCTTTGGCAAAACCTTGCTATTTAACTCAAAATTGGATTCTAATGGAATAAGCGCCTTAGGCTTATCACCCGTTATTGAGGAAGGCAAGTAAACCGCTTTAGATCTAAGCCCAAGTTCTTCTACCAACGCAGAGATATTCTCAACACCTGATTGCAACAGAATGGCACTTGTCTCAGGCGATATCTTTGTTTGTCCTCGAGTTATAGCAAACGAAACTGCCCCAATAATAACTGTTGAAATCCCAAGAGCCGTTAATGGGGTAGAGTTTATAACCAGAAAGGCGGTTGCAGCTAGTAAAGTTCCGATTAATGCTAAGCTTGTTGAAAGTGTGGTGTATGCATTCTTGAACGGTAAGGCATGCCAACCCCAAGTGATTTAATTACCCTTGAATTACTGGGATGAGTTGTTATCGGTGGCATTTCAAACATATAACGTTTAGGCAAAAAAAATAAATAACCTACCTTTGCCCAAGCTGAAAATACTTAAACCTTCGAACTACAACCGCAACCGCCATTACTTCCGCGAACAGCGCCATAGAAACCATAATTGGTTCTAGCCGTATTCCCCAGGGTGTATAGTTAAGTACTAACCCAATAAGCGGAACTATAGCAAGACTAAGCCCGATTGAAAGCGCTATCCTTTCAAGACTATCTAATTCTCCGCCTCTTGGATACAGCGCTGAAATCAGCATGAATCCTGGAAGAAACAGCACAAATACTCCACCTAAAGCATAGCGTAGATAAAGCAAAGCTGAAGCGTTTACAGTAAAGACAACCAGCACCGTTACCGCGACTAGTGCGCTAACCGCCCAAAACCATGCATTATCTAAATTAACAAAATAACTCGCCAGATTCGACGGTGGATTAGCTCCTGATAAATCCAAGTTACCTTTCTTGTACTCAACGTAGACTGCTTTGGTTGCATCCTTAAACTTTAAGCCCTTCTGCTTAACTAGGCTGTCTACAAGCTCAGAAACGGTGGGTTGACCAAGTGAGACTGCAGTATCAACCACAATTTTGCCTAAATCTTCACCCACTCTGTTCTTCCCTCTTTAACGACGATGTTACAGGTAATCCTCTGGAATTTTTATATATGTCTTGCGCTTAGACATCGTTATTCGGGAACGAGAGAAGGGAATGAAAAGAGTAATCACGCTATCCATTGTTATCCTGTTTTTGGCGCTCTCAGCTACGACTGTTAGTCTAGCATCATGCCAATCCTC
>JAAYYI010000025.1 GCA_012515445.1 Candidatus Bathyarchaeota archaeon
TCCTTTTCCTCTTTTATTCTATGTATCTTTAGTTCTGCTTTATTGGTTAGATTGATAGCGGTTCTTATGTCGCCAGTAACCAACCAGCACTGCAGAAACACCTACAGCAACCACCATTATAGCTATCCACAGGAGCAGGTTTGACGGGGCTGCTATGTCTGTTACTGGTCCACGGCTAGCCTGCTGATTATCTGTCACACTCGGTTGAGGATTACTTGTCGGATTCACGGTTCCTGTTATTGCTGGCGCTGTCTTCGAGGGCGATAGGTCTTCTGAATCCAGCGGAATCGTACTTGTGGCTTGTACTAATGGGTAGTAGTCGTAATAGGCTTCTATAACATGATAGGCTGTGTCGCCGAAACCGTCGCCGTTGGAGTCTGTGCCTGTGTAGTCGCTCCAGAAGTTTCCGCCGACTGGCAACTGCTGACTCCAGCTGTTATTAGTAGAGATGTAATAGGTAGTCATTGGCCATCTAGTTGGGTCCGAGTGCTGCTCTTCTGCTTGCTTATTGTTGCCAATGAAGTTGTTGCTGTACACTTTGTTGTAGCCGCCTTCGTACATGTGGATGGCTAATTGGTTGCTTTGGAAGTTGTTGTTTCGGATTGTACTGTTGTAGCCATGCATGTTGACTGCGACGTCGCAGCCTGTGAAGTTGTTGTATGCAACCGTAACGTTGGAGCCTAGCATTATGCCCTTTCCGATGAATGTGTTGGAGGCGATTGTTGTGTTTCGGCCCGACCACATGCCTGTGGCGATTGTGTTGTTCAGGATTGAGACGTTTGAGCCGTCTAACCTGTTTTCCTGTATTCTAATTCCAGTGCCTGCGGTGATTATGTTATCTCTTATTACAGAGTTGGTTGTGTCGGCAAGGTAGATGCTGTAGCTGTTATATTTTCCGCCTCTGTCAATGTTAAGCCCGCTTACGGTGATGTGGCTGCAGTTTATCAGAATCACGACGCCCGCGTCTGTTGGAACTGCTTTGTTGTGCTGGCTTATCCAGTAATATGTTGGTTTGCCGTCAACTAAATTGGAGCTATCTATATCCTGCGCAGGGGCTAATCCCATGAGGTTATCAGTGAAGTAATAAGGTCCACAGGTATTGTTGTTGAAACGGTTGCCGCGAACGGTAGCTTGACCGTACTCAAAACTGATGCCATACAAGCCATTGTTCTCGATGAGGTTATTGGCGATTAGATGCCCCGTGCCTCGCTCAAGCGCTATACCCATGCCTTCGTTGCCGTAAATATGGTTGTTTGTAATCGAGTTGTTGGCGCCTTCAACCCAGATTGGGAAGCAATAGGTTGGAGTTCCGCCTGTTATCGTATTATTTGTAATAACGCAGTTTCTGCTGCCAACCGTGTTTTGCGGGTTTGTAATGTCCATTGAGCCCATGTGTATGGCGGTGCTGAAGAACCCCGAGAATATGATGCTTTTGATTGTGACGCCGTCTCTGTTGTTTAGGTCTATGTCGCCTCCATCCATGTTTTTGCCGTAACCGAATATCCTGTGGCCTTGACCGTCGATTACTATGTTGTCTTTCTGTACTCTTATCGAGCCGCCGATGTCACCTGTCAGTGTATAGATGTTTCCGTCACGTGCTATTGGCGCATTTGGGTCGGAGATTGAGCCGTCAGGATATATTGTGATGTATTGCTTGACGTTGCTCTGATTAGAATCAGGCGAATAAGCCTTGTCCAGATGGTAATAGGGGGATTTGCTCTTTGCATTGATGCAGTAAAGGTGACCGTCGTCTGAGCCGATGTAGACTTGTCCGCCTTTCGCTACGGCAGGGGAAGAATAGATTGAGCGCCCTGTGGTGTAGCTCCAAAGCTGATACCCGTTGGATGCGTTGATTGCATACAAGTTATTATCTGTGGACCCGACGTATACTACTCCGTCGAGGACTGCCGGGCTTGACATAATGCAGTTATAAGCCTTAAAACTCCAGATTTTGGTTCCAGTATCAGCATCTAGCGCGTAGAGGTTATGATTGTTTGCACCGATATAGACAACGCCGTCAACTACCGCAGGCGATGATTCCGTGAGAGCACCTGTCTGGTAACTCCAGATTTTAGCGCCAGACGCTGCATTAAGCGCAAACACTTGCCGATCGTCTGAGCCGAAGTATACCACGCCGTTCACAACCGCCGGCGAAGAGTAAACCATGTAATACTGTGCTCCTGTCGAGTAATTCCAAATCTTAGCCCCAGTATCTGCGTTCAGCGCGTACATTTGCCCTGAGCTCGCATCCATGCCTCCTATGTAGACAACGCCGCCCACAACGGCTGGGCACGAGAATGGATTGCAGTTAGTTCGAAAACTCCACATAATGGCTCCATCAACAGCGTTTAACGCGTAAATGTAGCCATCTCCACCCCCAAAATACACGACTCCATCGGCAACCGCAGCAGAAGAAGTATGGTAGCCATTAACAAAGAACCTACTCCAAATCTCGGCCCCAGTTGAGGCGTTTAATGCGTAGAATTTATGGTCCTGCGACCCAACATAGAGCACGCCATCTAGGATAACTGGTGAAGCGTAGATGTCGCCACCAGTTTTGTAGCTCCAAACCTTAGCTCCAGTGACTCCATCAAGCGCATAAACATAATCATCGTATGAGGTGATGTAGACTACGCCGTCAGATATTGCCGGCGAGGCTTTAATGGGGCCGCCTGTTGAGAAGTCCCAAGTAACTGCCCCCGGGGACCAATCTTCTGCGGCTCCGGTGCGGTTAAGGTCAGCGCGGAACATTGCCCAGTCTGCGCTGGCTGGACAAATTAGAGCAAACACGATAACTAGTAGAGCGCAAACTGTAAGCAGGCTTTTCTTTAGCATAATCTTTCCTCTTCAGCTAGGCTTGCTGCATGAAAGGCAAGGTTGAATTTAATAAAAGGGTTTTCGTCACCAATCCTTGACTAAA
Source organism: Candidatus Bathyarchaeota archaeon (assembly GCA_012515445.1). GTDB lineage: Archaea > Thermoproteota > Bathyarchaeia > Bathyarchaeales > Bathycorpusculaceae > Bathycorpusculum. The sequence continues at coordinate 2,921 of JAAYYI010000025.1, forward strand.
ACTCGGAGTCTATGTTCAGAATCCTTGACTAACAATTCAATGCCAAACATATTTTCTTTTGCAGCATGCGAATTGAACTTTTCTTGGAAACTACACATGCACTTCATAGCCGTTTATTCTTCTTAGGTATTGAGCCTATAAATAAGAAGGATCTAGAGAAAAATCACACGATAGACGTAGCACTTGCAGGGTTCAAATGAAAACTTTAACTTCCACATTTCACGGAAGCCCGATGAATTAGGCGCTTACTGTCGTCAATATTCCTAAATAACAAAGCTTCGACTGCATTTAGAGTTTTTATACTTAAGCGGTCAGTAACAAGCGATGGATTTGCCAAAAAACCTCCAAGAAACCAGAAGCATCGTGGACGCTGGCTACGAGTTTGAAAATTGGGCAGCACAGCCCGAACAGCCAGGGCAAAAATCTAAGCCTAAAAAAACAAAGAAAACCAAGAATAAAGGCGAAGAGAAATCAGTTACGTGCACCTACGAGGAGCAAAACAGCCATGGCGACAAAATCCATCACAGCTATACCCTCACAGTAAGCGACCCGCAAAACATCGATGAACAAGCCTCTAAAAGCAAGTTCCAGCCAATAGCCGCTTTTAAGTTAAACATGCAGGCGCTCAAACTCAAGCAAACCGCAAAAATCGACCGCTTAATCGCAGTTGACGCTATCCGCACGAAGCTAGTGCCATACAACTTCCAGCTGAAAACTGCGCTGCAGGTCATCAATGAGATGAACGCCAACGCAATCCTCGCCGACGAAGTCGGTTTAGGCAAAACAATCGAAGCTGGACTCATCCTGAAAGAGCTCCTGCTACGCGAAGAAATCAACTCCATCTTGATTATTGCGCCGAAGAGTTTGCTCACCCAGTGGAAAAGCGAAATGCAGGAAAAATTCGGCGAAACCTTCCTCATCACCAACAAACCCGGCGAACGCGCCAACTTCAAAACAGGCAATAGAATCCTCTGCTCTCACACGCTTCTGCCACGCAAATTCGAGCAAATCTCCAAACGCACATGGGACCTAGTCGTGGTAGACGAAGCGCACGCTTTCCGCAACACGCACAGCAAAGGCAGAAACGCCCTCTTCGAGCTGCGGAAAAATCACCTTCTGCTCTTAACCGCCACACCGCTGTGCAACAAGCTAACTGACCTCTACAGCATCGTTGACTTGGTGGAGCCAGGAATGCTTGACAGCGAACGCGCATTCATCTCACGCTACGCTGAGGACGCAAGAAGCAGAGTTGTCAGAGAAAGCGAGGCCCATCTGCTGCGCAGCTACCTACGAGATGTAATGTGCCGAACCCGTCGCGAACAAACCGGGATCCCATTCACCAAGCGAATCGTGGAATCCAGAACGCTTGAGCCCACACAGGAAGAAAGAGCATTCATCGACTACGCAACAGAGTACCTTCGCGGCGTAAGCAAAAACCAGTATCGCACCATAGAAGCGCTAAAAGCCGAGAATCCCAACAGGACGTTCACGGAGTCACAGAGCAACGCCATACTCGTATTCCAAGCGATAACTCTTCAGCAGTCCTTCTCCAGTTCGCCAGCGGCTTCGATTCAATCGCTAATTAAACGCGGCCAACGCTTCCCAACCGAAGCGGCAGTGACAAGCCAGTTGATCGAGATGGCTGGCAAAGTTAAAAGCGCCAAAATGGAGCTACTGGGCAACGTGCTTCGTGAAGCGCCAAAAGAGCAGGCGCTCATTTTCTGCCTAAGAAAGATCACTGCACATAAAATAAAAGAAATGCTTGACTCCAAATTCGGTAAAGCAGAGGTTTTCTTGGGCGATATGGATCAGGAGCAACGCGATGCAGTAATCGCGAGCTTCAAATCCGGGGAAACCAGGTATCTCGTCGCCACCGATGCAGCCGCAGAAGGCCTTAACCTTCAGAACTGCTGCCTCATGTTCAACTATGACCTGCACTGGAACCCAATGAAGATCGAGCAGCGCATCGGTCGCATCCACCGCTTTAAACAAGACCGAGACGTCACCATATTCAACTTAGCCGTTAAAGACACAATCGACGACTATGTCTTGCATGTGCTCTACCAAAAGATCGACCTCTTCAACATGACCGTAGGTAAAATGGAGACTGTACTTGCTGAGCTTAAAGAGGGCAATCAGGACATCCAGAAGACAATCGGCGAAATCCTACTACGTACCAACTCAAGAATCGACATCCAAAAGGAGCTTGAGAAGCTTGCAGGCGACCTAAACGTGTCGCGGCAGAGTCAAGAGCTGGCTGAGCAGTTCACGCAGGGAGTGTTGGATTGAGCACAGAAACCGCTGGCGCTGAGATTAAAGAATTCTTCAAAGCATATGTTAAATCCAAGAATGGTCAAATCGCCGGGGAAAACGGCGAAGTCTTCACAGTCACCTACCCAGACAAGGCCGAAGCGCACGAGTACACTTATGAATCGTCTGTTGCGCGGAAAACCAAGGCGCAGCTAATCACTGCGGGTAGCCCAGCTTTCCAGCAGCTACTACGAGAATGCCTCGAAAACGGAGCACCCTGCCAAATCCAAGTGAAACCTAAAGGCGACATGGAATCGCTTATCCGTAAATACTTCAAAGATCAAGCGTTTGATTGCCAAAGCTGCTACGAAACTTCAGACGCTGAACCAGTGCATATCTGCGTAAAACCTCAGCGCTGTATTCACCGTATTAACAACGGGAAAATCGTCTCCGTGGAAGTCGGGAAATCTGAACCCCAAAAGTTTTTCCTATTCTACTACTCAGCGACTTTCCAGAATAAGCTAAGAGCAAAAAACGAAGAAATAATTCCAATAATAATGGATGAAAAAGGCAACACCCTACCAGCCGAAGCCTTCAGCGAAGACAACCTGCTATGCAACGAAGCATTAGTGCTTCAAGACGCCAAAAACAAGCTGAAGTCCGAAGTCTTTGAGAACCTCAAATATGCGGCTGACGAAAAACTCTCTGCGCTTCTGCAGCAGAAAGTGTTGCTCTACGATCTGCCGCTTGGCAAAGAGAAAAAAGCTAAAATCAGAAGCTTCGAGAAACGGCTGCGCAGGGAACGCCGAGAACACGTCATCTCCAAACGACACGACTTTGACTACGTGAAGTGGCAAACCAGCTATGATACACTTGTGAAGCGTGAAGAAGAATCCTACACGACTAACATAGCCGTAAAATTCGTCAATCTGCTAGTAATCAACACAGCCAAAGTCAAATTTGAAGTTAAACTCGACAACAAAGCAGCCATAACCTGCAGCTTCACCTTGGGTATCAACCAGCCTTCGGAAGTAACATGCCCAATCTGCCACAGCACCTTCACAGAGGGATATGCAACCCAAGATGGCCAATACGTCTGCAGCGAATGCACACGACAATCCGTCGACACAGCCAAAGTCTACTCAAAAAAAGCAGCGCTCTCACTCGACGAGAAATTATGCGAGTACATAGAGAAAGACGGCGGATTCATCTGCACCGTATGCGGCAAAAAATACAGCAAACTACTCGAATTCAAATGCAGCCACGACAACTCAAGCGTCTGCATCTACCACACAGGTACATGCAGCGTCTGCGGCAAAACCTTCTCTAAACTTAACCTCAAATACACAAGCGACTTCCAGCGGCAACGATGCCCCAAACACACAAAGGAGACATAAAATGCACTCAAACTTCAATGGTGTCATAAAAGAAATCCTTGAGCAGTACCCAAACATTGACTTGGCAGAGTACTTGGCGGATAACCTTCAGCTGCCGATGGAAAAAGCCGAAGTCTTGGCGTCAAGAATAGAGAAGCAAATACTCCAGAAGGGCATTGGAGCCAAAGAAGCAAAGACTCTTAGACTGATGGAGAAATCAGTTGAAGAAGAAAACCGAACCTGCAGCTACCCAGTTGATGTTCTTTCCGAGAAAGAGTTTGAGTACTTTATCAAGTGGCTCCTGGGCGAGTTAGGCTACGAAGCGCAACCAGCGAATTATGTGGCTACGCAATATGGCGTTGACGGAGTAGCCGTTAAGGACGGCGAAAAAGTCGCTGTTGAAGCAATAAGATGCCCAAAAGCTCACAAAGTCACCGACTCAATCGTACGGATTATGCAGGAGAAGAGAGGAGACTGCCAAAAAGCGCTTGTAATAACAACCGCCACATTCACCGACTCGGCTAAATCTGAAGCTGAAAAGGCAGGTGTTGAACTCTGGGATGTTGAAGTTTTGCAGCAGAAGCTTAAGCAGGCTAAAGAGCGAGTTGACTTGGATATGCAGGTTTACTTCCCCAAATATAAGGGGACACTGCTCGATAGCCTTTTAGCGTTGGCTGAAACCAAAAACTTCCTCCTCGAAGCCAAAGCCGACGGAAAATACGACGTTAACTTACCAGGCGTAAAGTATCCGCTGCTAACCTTCCAAACCCAAAACGGCGCAGTCATCCGATGCATCCAGCGGATAAAGTACAATGAGCCAGTTAACGAAGCTGACGGCGAAGCCATCACTGCAGCCGACGACGAACAGGCTTACACATTAGTTATGCAGTATCTTGAGCTGTTCCTTGAGTAAACTGCTATTTTTCTTCTGCGTCAAGCGCTTCAGCAATCAATTCGACATCGCGCACGGTTAGCGGGCGATTAGTGACCTTTACATTGACTTGGCTGCTCCAGCAGCATTCTTTACACTCGTACTTCGGCGGAACAATACCCATGCAGCCGAACATGTCACCGCCTTGTGCTTCAACACGGCGGATTTTAGGGCTTTTGCATTTGGGGCAAATCTGCACGTCAAGGTACTTCTTTTCTTTCTCTAACTCTTCTAGAAACTCTACAAGCTGCTCTCCAGACTCGCTTATTTCCGGTGTTTCTAGTATGAGTGTCTGTTGCTGTTTCTTCTTTTTCTTCTTCTGTTCAGCTTCTTGCATCCAACACACCTTGTTTTTTTATCGATTAATGATATGAGGCTTAAAATAGGGATTCTGGTACATGCGTTTACTCTTTTAGTACAACCCTTTACGGATGCCGATAAATAGCACAATTAACAATACAATGGAAAGGTTGATTCATACGAATCGGAATACATCCATCGCAGTAGTAGTTGCACTGGTGATTCTTTGCTTATCAATAACGCTTACAGCGCAGAGCGATACGGTCTTTCTGTTGCCCAGTAATGAGGAGGATATGACTCAGCATTTTGCCGCAGCAACTCCGCTGGTTTTGGGAATCAGCAGTCCGCAGCATACTGAATTGAATCAAACTACAAGAGCAAACATCTACGCCTATGTTGAAAGCAATCCAGGTGTGCACTTCAGAGGTATCTGCGAGGGTTTATCGCTTTCAGTGGGCATGGTTCAGTATCATACTGGCATTCTTGCTGGTGCAGGTTTCTTGACGGTTTACTCAGATGGTAAAATCCAGCGGTTCTTTATCTCAAAACGGTACTCAAACAGGAAGATGGCGATTATTTCGCTTCTTCGTCATAAAACTGCGGGAAGCATCCTTAAGATAATCAGCCACAAAGAATCCGTGTCACATTGCGATTTAGCATATCAGCTTGGGATTACTTCTCAGGGGTTAACTTGGCAGATTCATAAGCTCCAAAAAGAAGGCGTTGTCAAGGAATCATGCGACGGCTTGAAATTAACCTACTACATCAACGAACAAGACGTTTCTACGTTAAGGGAGTCAATCGCGTTAGTGGATTAAGCGGTGTAATCGCCAAAAAATAGAAAAACCTCTTTTCCCTGTCTAATCATTATGACAAACCAAAGAAAGCAGGTCATGTTTGACGAGTTAAGCAGTGACGAAATCGCGGAAGCTGCCAAAGCTAGTACAGTCGTGATTTTTCCGTTTGGCAGCATCGAAGCACATAGCACGCATCTGCCGTTATGCACAGACAGCATTCAAGCCGAATACATCGCGGTAGAAGTAGCCAAGAAAACAGGCTCGATTGTTGCTCCGCCAGTTCGCTTCGGCATCTGCAACGCAACCCGCAACTTCCCCGGCACGTTAACGATTCAGTTTAACACGCTGTATGCGCTTGTGCATGATTTGCTCTCTGAATTGGTAAGAAGCGGCTTCAGACGGATTCTGATTATTAGTGGTCACGCTGGGAATTCTCATATGGTTATGCTGCGACTCGCCAGCCAAGATATCGTGTCAGCTAACGAGGCGAAAGGCGTTCGCGTCATGGTGCTCTCGGACTTTGACTTCGCAGATGAACTTATCCCGGAATATGCCGCTGTGGGTGACGGTCATGCTGGCACAATTGAGACTTCAAGGGTTATGGCGATTCGTCCAGATTTAGTCAAGGGAAAGGGCAAGGCTGATGTTTGGCGTATGCCACGTTTTGAGGTTATCGCTCACCCTGAACTATGTATTCCATCTGCGGTTCACGGTGACCCAACTGCTGCGACAAAGGAAAAAGGGGAAAAAATTAACCGGTACATAATAGAAAAAGTTGCTGAACTTGTAGAGGAACTCAAGCGCTAAAAAACAGCGATTTAACTACGTTTTTACTTTTTTTGCTCTGTCTTTCCAGATGAAGTCTTTTTCATGGGCTCTTGACAGCAAGTTATTTCGCAGTTATCATCACATTCACATGCATTCTGGACAACTACAACCAAGCCACATTCGTCACATTTGTACTCTTCACCTTTTTCTTTTACCAAAAAAATCACCTGCCTAAAAGTCGACCTAAGATTACATATAAAATTCTGGTTACTGATTGATATAAGATTTTCTAGCTATAGCAGAAGCGGCTGTTGAGGCAAAAATTAGGGTTTTGAGGTTTCGTCGACTGCTTTCTTGTAGAGCGCCTTATCGATCACTCTTGCGTCGAGGTTGTGTTTTGCGGCTGTTTTTCGTAGCGATTGCAGCAGACGCACGTAGTTCTGCGGTGTGAATAGTCCAGGCGGTGGATTACCAAGCAGGCCCTTCCATACGCTCTGCTCAAACATGCCATAGTTACGTGGATCAAAGAACGTTAAAATCACGCTTGCGATCACTGGGCTTATGCCTTCAAGCGTTGATAGGCAGTTCAAGCGGTACATGTCATCCGCATTTGGCACACTGAAGGTTTGGCTGGTGATGCGCTGTACTTTTTCCTCGTTGTTGCGTGCGATGAGTTCCTGTGCTCGCTGCAGCTTTTCCGGCTCCGCTTTAAACTTCCACTCAACCACAGAGGCGAGATCCTTGAGTGTCAGCGCTTTGTTTTTGCGGAATTTCGTGCCCAATTCGCGTTCACGCTGCGCTTGCCAGCCAAAGGCTTTATCGTATTTTTTGCTCCACATCAAATAATCTGGCTTATCCAACTGATTTCACGTCTACGATGATAATTTGCTTGTCAAGCATTTCTATTTTTCTTTACCTGCCGCCAATTGGTTATCCTAACGTGCGATTTTTTCTCAATCCCTCTTATTTATAGGCTCAACTTTTGCAGATAGAGACAACATTGTTGTAGGCGTTTGCTAATTAGCGGTTGTGGAGGTTGTGCGGTTGCAGGCAGATACTGGCGGCTGATAGATGCCTGTTTTTGGAGTTTTGCTGGAAATGCATGTTGGAAGTGCTACCTCCCTACCCCTATAAAAAGCGCCAAAAGGTGTGACCTACCCGTCTCAGCGGCACCTCCCCTCCTTAAAGAATAAACCCGTAAGTTCCGTTTTCGTTGACTCTCTAACGAGGCAGCGGTGTTTAGTGCACCATCATCCTTTAATTAAGAATCTGTTTCTCACTATCCTGTCGAAGTGATTTATTTGTTCAAGAAGACCAAAATCATCTGCACAGTAGGCCCTGCCAGCGCCAAGAAAGAAACGATCAAAAAAATGTACCAGCTGGGCATGAACGGCGTACGAATCAACACCGCATATGGAACAATCCCACAATACCAGTCAACCATAGAAGCTGTGCGAGAAGTAGCCGAAATCCCAATAATCTTAGACCTAAAAGGCCCCGAAGTTAGACTAAAAGCAAAAGCGCCCAAAGTAATCATGGCAAACGACGTTTTTGAAGTAGGCTTCGAAGCGGAAGAAGTATGCTTCAACCACAACTTCTACGACCAAGTAACAGTAGGCGACTCTATCCTAATCGATAACGGCAAAATCAAGACAAAAATCGTAGAAAAAGGCAACCGCAAACTATCCCTGCAAGCAATAACAGGCGGCAAAATCGAGGACGGTAAAGGCGTAAACATCCCCAACAAGCACCTCTCTGTTTCCACACTTAACAAAAAAGACATAGAAGTAGTGACGTTCGCAAAGAAGCAAGACGTAGAATACGCGGCTCTCTCTTTCACCCGATGCGCAGCAGACGTAGAGGAACTATCAAAAAAGCACAAGTTTCAAGGTGGTATAATCGCAAAGATAGAGAACAGCGAAGGCGTCCAAAATGCACCCGAAATTCTTGAAGCAGCAAACGGAATAATGGTTGCCCGCGGCGACTTAGGCGTCGAAATTGAACCTGAGAAGGTTCCCCTTGTACAGAAGTCACTAATTAAGCAGTGTAACCAGCGGGGAAAACTCGTGATAACCGCTACAGAGATGCTGGAGTCAATGATTTACCAACCTAACCCAACACGTGCCGAAGTCAGCGACGTAGCCAATGCCATCCTAGACGGTTCAGACGCAGTTATGCTTTCGGGAGAAACAGCAATCGGGCAATACCCCGTAGAAGCCGTAGATATGATGGCACGTATAGCGCATGAAACGGAGTCAGCGGTTAAAAGCAAGGTTGAAGCTACGCATTATATCAACATTTCAGACACCGTTAGCAAGGCGATTCAGGAAATATGCGAAAGCATGCCGCTTGACAAAGTCATAACATTAACCAAGACAGGCTACACAGCCCGCATGATAGCCCGCTTTAAAATCGCGCAGCCGATTATCGCTGTAACACCTGATCCTACAGTTAAGAAGCAACTGGAGCTTGTCTTCGGAGTTAAACCATTCCTGATGAATTATCTTTCTGAGAAGGATGATATTTCAGCAGTCGCTAATAGACTCTGCGAGGTGCATCTACTTGGCGAGCGGGAAACGGTTCTCTTCACTGCTGGCGAACATACAACAGTTAAGCATGCAAGTAATGCTATCGAGATCCACAACATGGAGGAGCTACGCAAATTTTCTTGCTCAGCATAATTTTTTTCCCTTTTTACTAAAACCTAATTTGTATTTTGGCACTATAATAGAAACTTGCTTTAATTGAGCGCGCACTTTAAAATTTAAACATGACAATTTTGACTCTTTATTGTTAACCATGCGACAAATTAGGGTGACTTTCCGCTGATTTCTTATTATAGATAGACCGCTTATAGTGCATACGGAAGGTGGATAGTTGGAAATTATTAACTGCGAAAACTATGATTTCAAAGAAACCTCCATCCGGATGAAGCGCTTGATTGAGCCGCGTTCAGTAGCCATTATCGGAGCGAACAACAAGATAGATAAGGTCGGCGGCGCCGTGACGAGGAATGCGCTTGGGACCAAATTTGATGGGGAAATATTTTTAGTTAATCCAAATGCCACTGAAATGTTTGGGCAAAAAGTCTACCCAGATATCGAGTCCATCCCAAATGACATCGACGTAGTAGAAGTCGTCGTTCATGCATCATTGGTTCCAGGGATTCTAGAGCAGGCAGCCAAGAAGGGCATTAAGGGAGCAATAATAATCTCCTCTGGCTTTGCCGAGGTTGGAAAAAGAGACCTTCAGGACCAAATCACACAAATCGCCCAGCAAAATGGCATTAGCACTCTCGGCCCTAACTGCTTCGGTTTAATAAACACCGAAATCGATTTGGACCTATCCTTTACCTTCAGCAAACCCCTCAGGGGGTCTATAGCGTTTGTTTCGCAGAGCGGTGCAATGTGCTGCGGAACCCTTGATTGGGCCGCTAAAGAAGAAGTCGGCTTCTCAAAATTCATAAATTTGGGCAATAAATGCGATGTGGATGAAGCGGACTGTTTAGCTTATCTCAAAGATGACCCACAAACAAAAGTAATCGCCATGTATGTCGAGGGAATAAAGAGTGGCAGAAAACTCTTTGAGGCTATCAAATCCGTCTCCGACAAGAAGCCCATTATCATTTTGAAATCTGGAGTAACTGAGTCCGGTGCAAAGGCAGCTCTTTCCCATACAGGCTCCATAGCAGGCAACATGGGGATAATTAAGGCAGCCCTAACGCAGGCGGGCGCAATCATAGTGGAAGACATAGAGGAACTATACGACACCATGCAGGTCTTCAGTCAACCTTACTCCAATGGAAGAAACGTCGCCATAATCACAAACGCCGGCGGGCTTGGAGTAGTGACCGCAGATTGGTGCAGCAAGCAAGGACTAACACTTCCCGAGTTCCCACAGAAAACCGTGCAGGAGCTCATGGCCATTCTTCCCTCAATCGCCTCTCCACGCAATCCCATCGACATGACGGGAAACGCAAACTATCAACGCTATAAAGAGACCATCGAAAAAATCTCCGCATTAGAAAACATTGACATGATAATCGCCCTCTACGTCTCTCAGGGTTTAGTTGCCTCTGAGGAGCCCGCTAGAGCTATAGTGGATGCGAGCAAGGTTTGCGGTAAACCGCTCTTAGCTTACTTTTTAGGGGGAAGTAACATCCTGAATGGCACACGAATACTAAAGAGAGGCGGAATTCCGGTCTATTCATCACCAATGAGGGTGGCAAGAGCAGCCGCAGTGCTAGCCAGCTATAGCGGTTCAAAGACAACAAAAGGTAAAAAGTCGCAGACCTAAGTTCTTAACATGACCAGCATCAACGGCACTTGGTATTTGCAAGCGCAGCCGCTAGCGCAAAACAAAAGCTGATTAGTGAAAAGAGGCGGGCCCTCCTAGATTTATAACAAAAGAAAAAAAATGAGTCGGGTCGACTGACTCTTAGCCATTTTTTTAGTACTCTGTTTCTACCCAGTTAGGGTAATTTCGCTAAACATCTAGTGCATTTAGGATCTGTTTTTAAAGAACCATGAAAAGTCTGGGTAATCTGCTCTCCGTTCTATTCTTTCAGCTAAAGCGTGGACTATTATGGGTAATGCTATGGTTGCGTCGCAATGGCATTGTACATTTACTCCATCATTTGATGTTTTGCCCCAACTTATTGCTTCGTCAAAGGTGCATCCAGATAATCCGCCCCATTGCTGTGAGTCTGTTGTGATTTGTACAGCATATTTATGCGGGTAGATCCTTTCGTAACGTCTTGATTCAGTTAGGCTTCGGGCTACTGTTGTGAGTTGAATAAAGTCCTTGGGTACACCTCCACCAATGAAGATTGCGCCAGTGTTCTTTGCTGCCCCCTTTATCTTGACAATTTGCTCAAAACCTTTCATTTCATCTATGTTTAGATTGAAATTTTTGCCTAATTTCTGACTTAGTAGATAAGCAATCCCATAGGCGCTGTCAACTATTGCAGGACAGAACACGGGGATTTTCTTTTCATAAGCCTTTGCAACTATACTATTCACTCCTCTTTTTGAGAGTTCTTTTCCGAATAAATGCAAGAAATCTGCAGAGGAATATTTGTCGTCACTTTGTAGGGATTTCATGAAATCAGCAATCAGTGATTCCATTTGTCTGTATTCCATTTCGTCAGCATAAACATCGTAGAATCGATCAATTTTATATTTCAATAACTTGACGTCGTCAACCGTATGTGAACCTTGCCAATATGTCCCACCCATGGCTTCCAGAATATCTTCAGAAATATTTGCTCCAGAAGAAACCAGCACATCAATGAAACGATTATCAATCAACCAATTGATTATTTTCCATTGACCGGTTGTGCTCATGGAACCTGTTAATCCTAGAATTACTGTTAGCCCTTCCTCTCTGAGCATGCTGTGCCAAGCATCCACTGCTTCGCCTAGCTTTCGGCCTTGGAAGCCTGTTTTGGCCATATCTTCGAGGAGTTGTGAAATGGTTTTATTCTTTTTTACCTCGATAGTCTCGAGTTTTGTATTGAAAAATGGATTAGTTTTCATTTTTATAGCTATTTAACTGTATATTGCTATGCAGATCTTCCTTACCGCAAGAATGCATATCTTCCTTTATTCCACGTTTTCCTGATACAATTGCGACTTTAGATAATTGTAGAGCTGTCAATTGATAACTTCCCCAGCTGCGTGTTTCATACAAATTTCTCTGAATTAATTTCAGAGCATCATTTTCTCTTTTTTTCATTTCTCTGATCAAAATCTCTACCTCCGAATTGAACCAGATAAAAAACCATTAATACTTATAAATATAGCTTTTAAAGCAATTATTTTCTTTAAAAAGAATATTTATAATTATAGAGGAAACTAAAATCAATGGGGTAGAGGGTACAAAATTATGGATAGTGACAAATTCATAAGCTGCGGCATTAGAGGTCAAATTCCCTTACCTCAAACAACAATTTCTCTAATCTTTTTCTAACCGATAAATACAAAATGAACAATTTTTTTAAGGAACGAAGGCGGGTCCGACGGTTTTCACGATACATGTAAAGCATTACATACGACCGTTTACAGTACACGTTAGACATTTTGTACTGTCGCCTCTTGGTGAAGCAGCTGCCTTATCGTCTGGCTAAGAAGTTGGAACTGATAGTTCTGTAGGTCATCTGCGTTTTTAGTGGTGACTGCGCCTTGTGATAGAGCGTCTTTGGTCAGTATTTGTTCTGGGTTTAAGCCCAAAGCACGCAGTAGTTCTTTAGCGGTCTCTATCTTGTTGAGCGGTGTTTTCTTTCCGATACATAGGCCTGATGACTGGTAGACGTTTCGTAGTTTGTCTATGCCGACGCTTTGGATGTCGTGGTAGGTGTCGACTGTGTGGCCCATCATGTAGTCAACGTAGTCGGGTTGAACGCCTAAAGCGAGAAGTTGAGTTTTGAAGTATTTGCGTAAGCTGTGGACTCGAA